>LFTN01000038.1 GCA_001513495.1 Clostridiales bacterium DTU087 | reverse complement strand
GGGCAGCAGAACGGAGCGGGAGGCTGAGGCCCGGGGGCACCATTGTGGAGCCAACCAGCGGCAATACAGGGATAGGCCTGGCCATGGCATGTGCCGCCTCAGGCTACCGGCTGATTCTCACCATGCCCGAGACCATGAGCTTAGAACGGCGGCGGCTCCTTTCTGCCTATGGAGCGGAGCTGATCCTAACTCCGGGCACGGCGGGGATGCGGGGGGCCATCGAAAAAGCAGAAGCGCTGGTGAAAGAGAATCCCGACTACTTCATGCCCCAGCAGTTTGAAAATGAGGCCAATCCCCAGATCCATCGAGAGACAACTGCTTTGGAGATCTTCAGCCAAATGGATGGGAAGCTTGATGTGTTCGTCGGCGGCGTCGGAACCGGCGGCACAGTCACCGGGGTAGGAGAGGTTTTGAAAGAGCGCCTGCCCCAGCTGCGGGTAGTAGCAGTTGAGCCCTCTGGGTCTCCAGTACTCTCCCAAGGCAGAGCCGGCAGCCACAGGCTCCAGGGAATCGGTGCCGGTTTTGTGCCCAGGGTGCTCAATCAAGGTGTTATTGATGAGATCATCACCGTGGAGGATACCGATGCCTTTGAGATGGTGCGCCGCCTGGCCCGGGAGGAAGGTATCCTTGCAGGGATTTCAGCCGGGGCTGCCTGCTGCGCCGCATTACAGGCGGCAGCGGAGCTGGATGCCCATCAGCGGGTGGTAGTCGTCTTTCCCGATACCGGCGAGCGATACCTCAGTATACCGGACCTTTTTGGTGACCAGTGAACTGTAGGTCTGAAGCTGGCAGTACCAGGTAGTCCAAATGCCCCAGGGGAGAGGGCCTTTTGCCTCTGGCGGCCGACGGAGAAGCATGCCGGCACGGAGGGTGCTGTGGGCAATGGGCCCTGCCAGCACCCTCTTTAAAATGGAAGTTGCATCCCGGCGCAGGAGTTGAGGTGAAGCTGGTGGAATACTACTTAGGATAAGTTGGTCTCTTATGAGGAAAGCGGGGAGGTTGTTGCCGTTGGCCCGATACCGGGAGTCCCGGTTGATACTTTTGTTATTAACCCTTATAGTTGGGGCTATAATAGGAACAGTCATAGGTGAGGCGCTGCGGGATTATGTCCCCATCTTCTCTCGTTCTGCCTCCATGGGGATTTCGCCGACCACTATCCACATCGGCACTATCATCTCATTCACCTTTGGTATTACCTTGCGCCTGAATTTAGCCACCGCCGTTGGCCTAATCATTGCTGTTTGGCTGTTTTACCGCCTGTGATCCTTACATTGAAGGAAATCAGGCGAGGATTCGCGGCGAGGGTAGGTGAAAGGGAAATGCCTAAATTGGTGTTAGCATCGCAGTCGCCCCGCAGGCAGGAACTGTTGAGTGCTTTTGGTGTGGAGTTCTCCGTCATTCCGGCCGTTGTGGATGAGGATTGCATCAGGGAAGATACGCCAGAGGCTTTGGCTGAGGCTGTCGCCTACACCAAGGCTCGCTGGGTGGCAGACCGGACTGCAGAAGCAGTTGTGGTGGGTGCCGATACCATTGTGCTCTTGGAGTCCAGCGAAGTGCTGGGCAAGCCTCGGGGAGTAGAGGAAGCAGTGGAGATGCTGTCCCTCCTGTCTGGGCAACGCCATCGGGTAGTGACGGGAGTAGCCATTATCGACAGCCGCACCGGCCGCAGCAAGGTGTTCCATGAAAGCACCCGGGTGTTTTTTAGAAAACTGTCCCCTGGGGAAATCCAACGGTATGCTGCTACAGGTGAGCCGCTGGACAAGGCTGGAGCTTACGGCATACAAGGTAAAGGAGCACTCTTGGTAGAAAGAATTGAGGGCTGTTACTTCAATGTGGTTGGTTTCCCTTTGGCGAAGCTGGGACAAGCCCTCACAGAGTTTGGGATTTCTCTTCTATAGATGTACGCATCACCAGCCGTGCCTCCTGAAGTGCAGGGAGGCGGGGAATTTGAGTGTTGTCATCCGTGATTTACCTGTTGATGAGCGCCCCCGGGAGAAACTGCTGCGCTATGGGCCCGAGTCTTTATCTAACCGAGAGCTTCTAGCTATCATCCTGCGGGTGGGGACAAGGCGTCATTCCGCTCTGGCGCTGGCAGACCGGCTGCTGGCCCATTTTGGCTCACTGCGGGAACTCAGAGATGCCCGGTGTGAAGAACTGCAGGTGGTTGAGGGCATCGGGCTGGCCAAGGCGACACAGATTCTCGCGGCGCTGGAGCTGGGAAGAAGGGTGCAAGCAGCGGTGCGGGTGCCGGCGGCAGTGCGATCTCCCCAGGATGCTGCTGATCTGGTGATGGAGCACCTGCGCTATCTGGACCGGGAGGTCATGAAACTCATTCTCCTGGATACCAAGCGTCAAGTGTTGGCTAGCCCTACAGTATCAGTGGGGACGCTGAATGCTTCCATGGTGCATCCCCGGGAGATTTTCAAAGAGTGTATTCGGCGCAGTGCTGCGGCTCTAATTGTGGCCCATAATCACCCCAGTGGTGACCCGGCCCCCAGCCGGGAGGATATTCAGGTGACGGCCCGCCTGCGTCGAGCGGGGGAAATTCTGGGAATCGAAGTGCTTGACCATATCATCATTGGCGATAATCGCTTTGTTTCCATGAAGGAAGAGGGATTTTTCACATAGTTGATGCGGGGCAGCCAGCTGGCTAGGGGCCTGTGGAGCAGGAGGTAGAGCGCGAATGTTTGGGTTGTCGAAAAACATGGGGATTGACTTGGGCACTGCCAATACACTGGTGTACGTACAGGGAAAAGGCATTGTGCTCCAGGAACCATCGGTAGTTGCCATAGAAAGAAACACCAACCGGGTCTTGGCTGTGGGCTCTGAGGCCAGGGAGATGGTGGGCCGCACACCGGGGAACATCATTGCTGTCAGGCCCATGGCGGATGGTGTAATTGCCGACTTTGACGTTACTGAGCGGATGCTGCGGCATTTTATCAGTAAAGCCAGTCGGCGCCGGGGGATCTTTCGTCCCCTGGTGGTAGTAGCCGTCCCTTCCGGTGTGACGGAGGTAGAAAAGAGGGCGGTCATTGATGCCACCCTCTCTGCGGGAGCCAAGGATGCCCGGCTGATCGAAGAACCGATGGCAGCTGCCATTGGATCGGGCCTGCCGGTACAGGAGCCCACAGGCAGCATGATTGTCGATATCGGCGGGGGGACCACCGAAGTAGCTGTGATCTCTTTGGGCGGGATTGTCTCCCACCGCTCCATCCGGGTCGGCGGCGATGAACTCGATGAAGCCATTGTCCAGCATGTCCGCCGGACATACAACCTGCTTATCGGAGAGAGGACTGCCGAACGGGTGAAACATGAGGTCGGCACCGCCTTCTTGGAGAAAGATAGAGAGCGCAATAGCACAGAGATCCGGGGGCGAGACTTGGTGACCGGCCTGCCCAAGACGGTGACAGTCACCGATGAGGAGATTCATCTGGCCTTGGCGGAGCCGATTCAGAGCATTGTTGAAGCAGTCAAAGTCACCTTGGAGCGGACGCCTCCAGAGCTGGCCGCTGACATAATGGATAAGGGCATCATTCTAGCCGGAGGCGGCTCTTTGCTGAGCGGCCTGCCCCGGTTGCTGAGCAATGAGACTGCCATGCCTGTGCACTTGTCTGATGATCCCCTGACTGCCGTAGCTAGAGGCACCGGGACTGCTTTGGAGCATTTCAACCTGCTGCAGCGGGTGATGATCAACTCTAGAAAGTTGGGCTGAGCCGGTTCAGGCCACAGATAACGAGCTTGCGAGGGATGAGAAGGAATGCGGTGGATAACGGCACGGGGGCCCCTGTTGGCCACTATCATTGCTGCTTTTGTTGTGATCGGCCTTATCTATGTAACCGCAGAAGGTCGTCCTGAGCTGTCTTATCTGGGGGGCAAAATCCGCGACGGATTGGCTCCCTTGTACGGGGCCATCACCAGCGTCACCGGTTTTTTTGAGCACTGGGCGGGGGTAATCCGCAACTATAGCCATTTAGAGCGGGAAAATGCAGAGCTGCTGCAGGAAATTGACCGGATGCAGCGCAAGCTTGCCATGGTGGAGCAGCTGGAAGCAGAGAATGCCAGGCTGCGGGAAGACCTGGGCTTTTACCGCGCCACTGCAGTGCCTCCGGTACCAGCTGAGATCATTGCCCGTTCCCCTTCCAATTGGTTCGACAAGATCGTGATCAACCGAGGGACTGCCCAGGGGCTGCAGCCTGGAGATGCTGTAGTCACACCGGCAGGGGTAGTCGGCCGGATCTATACCGTGACAGAGCGCACTGCTGAGGTGATGCTGATTGCCGATGACCGCAGTGCTTTTGGCGCTGCTGTATTGAGAAATGGTGCTCCGGTGCTGATAGAGGGCACCGGCAAGGGAGGCACCCTGCGGCTGAAGCCCCTAGTTACCGAATTGGATATTGACCTGGGAGATGAGATCATCACCTCCTCCATGAGCGGGGTCTTTCCCGATGGGCTGCCGGTAGGCAAAGTGGTGGATATCGATCGTGGAGAATACGGCCTATTACTGACGGCGGCCATCTCTCCCCATGTGGATCTGGCCAGGGTGCAGCGGGTTTTTGTCCTGAAAGGCGACTAGGCCGTAATTGAGCGTTAGCGGTTAAGCAAAATGCTGGAGATTAGGCGCAGCCAGCGGCGGCTGGGGAGAGGTTAGGGTGTGAAGAGATTAGCGATCATAGCGGCAATGACAGCAGCCGTGGTCTTGCAGTCAACCATCTGTTCCTTTGTGTGCTGGCAAGGGCTCAAGCCCGATCTCGTCACTGTTATCGTGATCCTCACCGGACTGATCTACGGTTTGGCTCCCGGCTGTACCATGGGCCTTATAGGCGGTTTCATCCTGGACTATTTCACCGGGCGCCTCTTGGGCGCAGGAGCCCTGAGCAAGATGGCCATCGGAGCCTTGAGTGGCTGGATTGCTCCCAAGATCTTCGGCGACCACTTCTTGGTGCCGCCCACGTCTGTGCTGGTGGGCACTTGGCTTGAGCAGGCCATCTATCTGCTATTGGCCAACGGGTTCGGCCGGGGCCTGCCGGTGATCAAGAGCTTGTGGACCATTGTCTTGCCTGTTGGGCTGATCAATTTAGTCTTTGCTTTGCCGATTTACTATGCCTTGCTGGCTCTTGAGCGAATGCCCTCCCGAGGGGGTACTGGGGAAGATGGATAACAAGACACGGGTAGAGAGAGCCAGGGTCCTCGGCTGGTGCATCATTTTAATCTTTTTCCTGCTTACCTCCCGTCTATGGTACCTGCAGATTGTTCAAGGTCAAAAATACGCGGCTATGGCTGATGGCAACCGGATCCGATGGGTGCGGACTCCAGCTCCTAGGGGACGGATGTTTGACCGCAATGGCGTGCCTTTAGCCACCAACCGGGCATCCTTTACTGTTTCCCTGCTGCCGGGAAGCCTCGATGGGGAGATGGGGGAGCAGGTTTTGACGCGGCTTAGTGACCTCTTGGGACTGACTCGGGAGGAGCTGCAGGAGGCCATTAAGAAAGGCATCAGCTATCCCTATGAACCCATTCGGGTGATGCAGGATGTTCCCGCCAAGACCGTGGTGGCCATGGAGGAACAGCGCTTCGAGCTGCCTGGGGTAATCGTGGAGATGGCAGAGGTGCGGGAGTATCCCAACGGCCCTCTAGCCAGTCATGTGGTTGGTTATATGGCGCCCATCAGCCCCAGCCTCTTGTCTGCTTGGTCTGATCTGGGCTACTATTCATCCGATTATGTGGGCATGACTGGGCTGGAGCGTCTTTATGAACACGTACTGCGGGGAGAAGACGGCGGCAGCCAAGTAGAGGTTAGCGCGCTGAATCGGCCGGTGCAGGTGCTGGATGAGGTGCCGCCGGTGCCCGGCAGTGATCTTGTTCTGACTATAGATAAGGACCTGCAGGAGCTGGCAGAGCGTTCCCTGGTTGAACACCTTGCCAAAGTTAGGGCTGCCGGAGATTACACCGAAACCTACTGCGGAGTCGTGGTCGTTCTTAATCCCAAAACCGGGGCGGTCTTGGCCATGGCCAGCATCCCGGGTTATGACCCCAACCGCCTTTCCGATGCCGGCCAGCGGGGCACCTACTATACAGAGCTTTCCCAGGATAAGCACCGGCCCTTATTTAACCGTGCCGTTCGAGGTTTGTACTCACCGGGGTCGGCCTTTAAGCCCATAGTATCAATCGCGGCACTGGAAGAGGGCAAGACTACGGCAAACGAAGTCTTCTATGCCGATGATATAGGCCCCTATGGGATTAAGCGCTGCTGGACGCTGCGGAACTCGCCCCCCCTGCCTGCCCACGGCAATGTTACCGTCAGGAGCGCCTTGGCAGAGTCTTGCAACGACTACTTCTGGGAAATGGGCCTGCGCCTCGGTGTCGACATGTTGGCAGAGTACGCCCGGGCAGCCGGCTTTGGCTCTCCTACCGGATTGGACATCTATCCTTCTGAAGAGGAAGGCTTGGTACCGGACCCGGAGTGGAAGAGGCAGCGGTTTTCCCGGCAGCCCCGTTCGGAGCAGCTTTGGTACCCAATGGAAACCATGGATATGGCCATCGGGCAGGGGTTTCTCCTGGTCACGCCTTTGCAGATGGCTGCCTTTTACATGGGTTTGGCCAACCGAGGCACCATCTATGTACCTTACCTTGTGGAGCGAATTCAGCGGCCTACGGGAGAAGTGATAGCCGAAACCCGCCCCCGGGCGGTGCGGGTGCTGGAAGCGTCACCCCAGACCTGGAATGCCGTCATTGAAGGCCTGGCGGATGTAGTCAAGAGCGGTACCGGTGCTTCGGCCTTTAGGGGCTTTCCCTATCCGGTGAGCATTGCCGGGAAGACTGGTTCGGTGCAGCTGGGGCCTGGCCAGGGAGATGCCCACAGCTGGTTTTGCGGATTTGCGCCGGTAGAGGATCCGGAGATTGTGGTGGCAGCCTTTGCTGAACACGGCGGCGGCGGTGCCACGACCGCCGGCCCCATCGTCAGGATGATCATGGAGGAATATTTCAAGAAGCAGTTTGAGCCGGCAGGGGAAGCGGCTGGGGATCTGGAACCGATTGGATAAGGTGAATGGGCTATCTATGAATGTTCAGAAGGAATCGCAAAGTTGTCGCCGAAGTTAACAAAGTATGGTATCAATGGTGGTGAAGGGTGAGTGGCCCGTAACTACGTAGCTTTTAAAGGTACAAAGCATGGGTTAGTCTTGTGGCTGGACCCCCAGGCGGAGTTCAATGAGATTCTGGAACAGCTGCGGGAAAAGCTGTCCAGCACCAGGGATTTTTGGCAAGGTGTAACGGTGATCCTGAAGCGGTCGCAGCGGGAGTACCGGCCTGAAGAGAAGCGGCGGCTAGAAGAGATAATGGGAGAATTTGGCATGGCACTAAAGGAAGAGCCCGAGCAAATGGCTAAGAGCGAAAAGGCACAGTTGGAAGAGCCCCGGGAGATTGATCGGGACAGTGCCCTGATTGTCCGCCGGACTCTGCGTTCTGGGCAGAGTGTGCATTATCCCGGCAGTGTGGTGATTCTCGGTGATGTCAACCCCGGTGCTGAGGTGATCGCCGGCGGCGATATTATTGTTTTGGGGGCACTGCGGGGTGTGGCTCATGCCGGTGCCTTGGGGGAAGAGGGTGCTGTGGTGGTAGCCTTTCGGCTCCAGCCGACACAGCTGCGGATAGCTCACTTTATCTCCCGAGCTCCGGACGATGCAGACCTGCCCGAGCCCCAGGGCCCGGAGATGGCTCAGGTCCGCAATAATTTGATTACAATCCAAAGCTACAGTGTTTAGGGAGCTTCGCTGGCGTGACTCGGGCAGTGGGCGGTAAGGAGACCAGCCTTCAGCAATGTCCGGGTCTCGTGGATTAAGGAGGTAGTCGGATGGCGGGAAAAGTATTGGTGGTTACCAGCGGCAAAGGCGGTGTCGGCAAGACCACTACCGCGGCTAATATCGGGGCTGGCCTAGCTCTGTTGGGCCGCAAAGTCTGCCTCATTGACGCAGATATTGGACTCCGGAACCTAGATGTTGTCTTAGGTTTAGAAAACCGAATAGTCTATGACTTGACTGATGTGGTGGAGGGCAACTGCCGGGTCCGCCAGGCACTGATCAAAGATAAGCGGACAGAGAATTTATATCTTCTCCCGGCAGCTCAAACTAAAGAAAAGGATGCAGTGGCGCCGGAACAGATGAAGGCCCTCTGTGATGAGCTGCGGGAAGATTTTGACTATATTATCGTGGACTGCCCGGCCGGTATTGAGCGGGGCTTCAAGAATGCCATCGCGGGTGCCGATGATGCAGTCATCGTCACCACTCCCGAGGTCGCAGCTGTCAGGGATGCCGATAGGATTATCGGGCTTTTGGAAGCCGCTGAGCTGTATGAGCCCCGCCTGATTATCAATCGGCTCCGTCCCCAAATGGTGAAGAAAGGGGACATGATGGGGATTGAGGATATTATCGAGATTCTGGCCATCGGCCTCTTGGGTGTTGTGCCCGATGATGAGAACATCATCGTTTCCACCAACCGGGGCGAACCGGTGGTGATGGATCGCAAATCCAAGGCCGGACAAGCTTACTTTAATATAGTGCGGCGGATTGAGGGTGTCGATGTACCGTTCCTATCCTTAGAGGAAGAAGGATTCATCACCCGGCTGAAGAGGGTGTTATTGGGACACAGTTAAGGGGGGCAGCCTAGCATGCTTGATTTCCTGAAGCAGTTTTGGAACCGCGACAGCGATTCATCTAAGCAGATTGCCAAGGAGCGCTTGCGGTTGGTGCTGGTTCATGACCGGGTAGACGTTTCCCCGAGCCTTCTGGAGTCCTTGAAGGAGGATCTCTTGGAGGTGATCTCCAAGTACATGGAGATCGAGGAGGACGGCCTAGAAGTGAACCTGGACAAATCTGACAAGTCAGTAGCTTTGGTGGCCAATATTCCTGTAAGACGGATGAAGCGGGCGGTAGAACAGAGTCGGTAGGGCTGGGAAACCTGAGGCGGGATGGTGGCAATGGATTGAAAAAATGGCTCCAGAATATTGACTTTACCCTGCTGTTGATAGTCGGTGTTTTACTGGTATTTGGACTAGTTGTCCTGTGGAGCGCAACGGCAGGCAGTGTTCCAAACGCCCAAGGCGATTCTTTGCTTCATGTGAAAAGGCAGTTTGTCTGGGTGCTGGCGGGCATCGGCGTCATGATTGCCATCTGTTCCATTGATTACCATGTCTTGGGGCATTATCATCGCTTCATCTATCTAGGCACATTGGCTAGCCTTGTTCTGGTGCTGGTTTTCGGCCGGAGCATCAGCGGAACTCAAGGGTGGTTCAGGTTCGGGTCAGTAGGCATACAACCGGCGGAGTTCGCGAAAATCGGTGTCATAATTACTTTAGCTAAGCACTTGGATAAGAAGGAGGGCCTAGACCAGCTGATAGACCTGGTCTCTCCTTTTATACACGTTGGGATACCAATGCTTTTGATTCTCAAACAGCCGGATTTCGGTACTGCCATGGTGTTTGTCGGTGTGCTGTTCGGCATGCTGTTCATGGCCGGTGCAGACCGCCGTCACCTTCTGGGCATCGCCGGTGCAGGATTGGCCTTATTCAGCATGGCAGTTTTCTTGAGCATCCAGGGGATTGTCCCCATCCTGGCACCACACCAGATCAGCCGCATTTTGGTCTTTTTTGATCCTTACAGCGACAGGACCGGTGCCGGCTGGAATGTGATCCAATCCATGATTGCCATCGGTTCTGGAGGGCTGTTTGGCAAGGGGCTTCTCCAGGGGACTCAAGCCCAGCTGAACTTCCTGCCGGCCCACCATACCGACTTTGTGTTTTCGGTAGTGGGAGAGGAGCTGGGTTTCTTGGGATCTTTTTTCCTGCTGGTGATGTATCTATTGCTGCTTTGGCGGGGCTTGAAGATCATGACACTGGCCAAGGATGATTTTGGAGCTAATCTGGCCGCGGGCGTCTCAGCCATGATTCTGTTTCACTTGGTGATCAACATCGGTATGACTTTGGGAGTGATGCCGGTTACGGGAATCCCCCTGCCCTTTATCAGCTACGGGGGCAGCTCCCTATTGACAAACATGGCTGGAATCGGCCTGCTGCTCAATGTCCACATGCGCCGGCGGAAGATCATGTTCCAGTAGGCTGCAGGGCATGCCTGGCGGCGGTACTACCAGATGCCCCACCGCTAATATATTAGTCCTGAGACTTTAGTGCACCAAGGCTTGGTGCAGTCTCGACCGGTGATGATGGGCGGTGGCGGCACAGCATGCAGATCGGGCAGATAGGTGGTATACGGATCGTATTTAATCCGTTTTTTCTTATACTGCTGGTGCTGTTGGGGTTGGCGGGGTACCTGCCCCATGGCTTGATCCTGTTTGGCATAGTCTTTCTCCATGAGCTGGCCCACACACTGGTTGCCTCTGCCTACGGCGTACAGTTTTCGGCCATAGAACTGTTCCCCTTCGGGGGTGTAGCCAGCAGTGAGGGTTTCTATGATCCCGACCCCTTTGCTGAGGCAGTAATCGCCTTGGCCGGCCCCCTGACCAACGGCGTCTTGTGTATTCTGGCCATGGCAGTGGCTCCCTATGAAGTCATCCCCGCCCAGTGGTATGATTATTTCATGAGAGCCAACTGTGTAATCGGATTGTTTAACCTCCTGCCTGCCTTCCCCCTTGACGGAGGCCGGGTGCTGCGGGCCTATTTAGCTCTCAAGCTGGGATATCGCCGGGCAACGGAACGGGCGGCCTTCATGGGCAGGGTATTGGCGGTGGCCTTGGGGTCTGTTGGGGCAGCAGGGGTGTATTACGGGTTTGCCAGTGTTTCCCTGCCGGTGCTTGCCTTCTTCATCTATCTGTCTGCCGGCAGGGAGCAGCGGATGGCGGGATATGTTTTTGTCCGGTATCTGACCAGAAAGAAGCAGGAACTAGATGCAGCGGGGGTAATGCCTGCAGAGCAGCTGGTGGCCTATGGAGACGTTCCTGTAAAGGACATCGTCCGCCATTTTGTACCTAAGCGGTATCACGTGGTGCTGATGATCAATGCAGCAGGAGCTGTGGAAGGCGTGGCCAGCGAGATGGAAGTGGTCAGCAGCTTCTTTGAGCAAGGTATAGATACGCCCCTGGAAGCCGTTGTGGGACAGCCTGGGGATTTTGACTGAAGAGCCCGCCGCCAGGGTAGAGAAAGGGCGCAGCGCTGCACAGGCGAAGCCGGTGAATTCTGCCTGGGTATTTCAACTGATGGTAAAGTCTGGTTGGGCATGGGGTTAGCTGGTTCTTGTCATAATAATAACCGGCACTGGCCCCTGCACCGAGAATAGGAAGTGCATGTATGCAGCAAGATAAACTCCTTGAGCGGATTTTGCCAACTGTGGCAAAACCCGGTCGTTATACAGGCAGTGAATGGAACATTGTCCGCAAAGACTGGGACAAAACGGAAGTAAAGTTTGCTTTGGCTTTCCCCGATATTTACGATATCGGGATGGGCCATTTGGGTTTCAAGATCCTGTATTATATTTTGAACCAACGGGAAGATGTCCTAGCTGAACGGGTATATGCCCCCTGGGTCGATATGGAAGCTAGGATGCGGGAATCTGGGCTGCCCCTTTTCAGCCTGGAAACCCGGCATCCCCTGTCGCAGTTCGACCTGGTGGGATTTACTCTCCAGTATGAACTGAGTTATACCAATATCCTGAACATGCTTGATCTTGGGGGCATCCCCCTGCTGGCCTCGGAGCGTTCTGGGCAAGATCCATTTGTAGTGGGAGGTGGGCCCTGCGTATTCAATCCTGAGCCCCTGGCGCCTTTCTTTGACCTGTTTGTGATCGGTGATGGGGAAGAAATAGTCAACGAGCTGGCAGACGTGTATCGCGATTGGAAAGCACAAGGATTAGATCGGGAAGGGTTTTTACTGAAAGCCGCAGCAATTCCGGGAGTCTATGTGCCGAGTTTCTACGATGTAGATTACCATGTGGACGGCACAGTAAAGGTAGTTAAACCTAACCGCGCCGGTGTGCCGAACCGGATCCGCAAGCGGGTAGTTGAGGACCTGGATGCCGCAGTGTTCCCGGACAAGTTTGTTGTTCCGTTTATTGATGTAGTCCATGATCGGATCATGCTGGAAGTGATGCGGGGCTGTACCCGGGGATGCCGGTTCTGCCAAGCCGGTGTGATCTACCGGCCGGTCAGGGAGCGCCGGCGGGAGACCCTGCTGCAGCAAGCCGAAGCGCTGGCTGCCAGTACAGGCTATGAGGACATTTCCCTTACTTCCTTGAGCACCAGCGATTACAGCTGCATCGAGCCTTTGATCGATGATCTACTGGCTAGATATGGCAGCTGCGGTATCGGTCTGTCCCTTCCATCCTTGCGGCTAGACTCCTTTTCCGTTGGTTTGGCTGAACGGATTCAATCGGGGAGAAAGACTGGCCTCACCTTTGCCCCAGAAGCCGGCACCCAGCGGCTGCGGGATGTGATCAACAAGAACGTCAATGAATCTGATCTGTTTTCTGCTGCTGAGGAGGCCTTTGCCGCCGGCTGGGATGCTGTGAAGCTGTATTTCATGATCGGCTTGCCTACAGAAACGTTGGATGATGTAACCGGAATAGCAGAGCTTTCCCGCCGAGTACTGCAGCTGGGTCGGCAAATCCGGGGCAGGGAAGGCAAAGCCGGCAGGGTGAAAATCAGTGTCAGTGTAGGATCTTTCGTACCCAAAAGCCACACTCCCTTTCAGTGGGTATCTCAGGCGCCCTTGGAAGAGCTGGAGAGGCGGCAGGAACACCTGAGAGGCCTCCTGCGGGACCGCTCGATCTCATTCAGCTGGACCGATGTGGACAAGAGCCTGCTGGAGGCAGTGCTTGCCCGGGGTGACCGCCGGGTGGCCAATGGGATCCTGCGGGCTTGGCAGAAGGGCTCCCGGCTTGACGGCTGGTCGGAGCATTTTGACTTTGCCCTGTGGATGGAGGCCTTTGCCGAAGCCAATGTAGATCCCTATTTCTACAGTCACCGGGAGCGGGATCTGGAGGAAACCCTGCCCTGGGACCATATCGACAGCGGTGTCAGCAAGGCGTTTTTGGCCAGGGAATGGAAGCGGGCACTGACCGGTGAGGTGACGCCGGACTGCCGGTTTGCAGGATGCACCGGCTGCCGTCTCTGCCAGGATTTTGGTGTTGGAAATGTGCTGGCGGGAGGCGAAGGGGCGCAATGAAGATCAGAGCTAGATTTACCAAACAAGAGCCAGTCCGTTTCATCTCCCATCTGGATTTGGCCAGGACTGTGGAACGGGCCGTGCGGCGGGCCGGCTTGCCGGTCCTCTACAGCCAGGGGTTCAACCCCCGGCCGAAGATTGCCTTTGGCTCGGCATTGGCTGTGGGGATCACCAGCAGTGCTGAGTATGTGGATATGGAGTTTGCCTGTGAGTTTGAGGCTGACAAGTTCTTGAAAGCCATCAATGGGAATCTGCCCTCTGGCATAAGGTTTGAGGCAGCAAAGGCCATCGTACCCGATGCCGCTCCTTTGATGTCTGTTATAGATCGGGCCCAGTATATACTGACTGGAGAACTGGGGCAGGAGGCAGGTTTGGGACGAGTAATCCGGCAAATACTGGATAGCGGCGAGATTTGGATTGAGCGGCCGGGGAAGAAGCAAACGAGAAAGGTCAATATACGTCCATGGATATTCGCTCTGGAAGTTTTGGAGGAAGGGGCGGGAGCAGCCACCCTTTCGCTGCTGGTGCAGACCGGCAGCGGCGGCAATGTGCGGCCGGAAGAGGTTGCAGCTCACCTCCCCTGGGCTGCAGGGCTGTGCCGGATTCACCGCTCTGGGCTCTTCATTGCTCAAGGTTCACGTTTGCTTTCCCCATTGGAAGCGGCTCATCTTTAGGAGGAGCAATATGTTATGGGTAAGGATATTATTGTAAACTGCGGCCGCCGGGAAACTAGAGCCGCCTTCTTGGAGGACCGGCGGGTCGTTGAAGTATATATCGAGAGAGCCAGCCAGCAGAGGGTGGTTGGCAATATCTATAAGGGAAGGGTAGAAAACGTGCTGCCCGGCATGTCGGCGGCCTTCGTCAATATCGGGTTGGAACGGAATGCTTTCTTGTATGTCGATGATGCCCGGGATTATGAGAAGCTGCTGGCCAACGGCAGCAACAAAGCCAAGAACAACAAGCGTAAGGGCAGGGGCATCAGGGATGTCCTAAAACAAGGGCAGTCTATTATAGTACAGGTTACTAAGGAGCCCATAGGCACTAAGGGAGCCCGGGTGGTGACGCATCTGACCATCCCCGGCCGGTATTTGGTGCTAATGCCCACCGTCGAGCATATTGGGGTTTCCCGCCGCATCCAAGATGAGAAGGAGCGGGAACGGCTGAAGAAGGCGGCGAAAGCCTTAAAGCCTAAAGGGATGGGATTGATCGTCCGCACCCTGGCAGAGGGGCAGAGCCAGGAGGAATTGGAGCAAGATATCAAGTTTCTCACCAAGGTTTGGGAGCAAATCCAAAGGCGGGGAAAACGGACCGGCTCTCCTGCCCTGCTTTACAAAGACCACGATTTGGTTTATCGGCTGATCAGGGATTGGTTTTCCCGGGAGTTTAGCCGCTTTATCGTCGATTCCCGGGAAGAATACCAAAAGGTCTTGGAGATTTTGGATACCATTGCGCCCCACCTGCGTTCCCGGGTGTTCTACTACCACGATGAAAACATACCGATATTTGAATTCTACGGCGTTGAGGAAGACTTGAAGCGGGCTCTAAAGCGCAAGGTATGGCTGGACAGCGGCGGGTATCTGGTAATTGACCAGACTGAAGCTTTGACTAGTATTGATGTCAATACTGGGAAGTACACCGGCAGCAAGAATCTCGCCGATACGGTCCTGAAGACCAACATAGAGGCGGCCCGGGAGATCGCCAGACAGCTGCGCCTGCGGGATATCGGCGGCATCATCATCATCGACTTTATCGATATGGCTTCATCGGCCGATGAAGAAAAGGTGCTGGCTGCCTTGGAAGCAGAGCTGAAAAACGATCGGAGCAAGACCCACATCCTAGGCTTTACCAACCTGGGCATGGTGGAGATGACCAGGAAAAAGACCAGGCAGAATATTGGCGATTACCTGCAGCGGCCCTGCCCCTATTGCGGCGGAACGGGAAGGGTCCTATCCGAGGAGACCTTGGCTTTTAATATCGAGCGGGAGATCCGGCAGTTTGCCCGGGAACACGATGTTGAGGCCATGATGGTGGAAGTGCATCCTTCGGTGGCAGCCATGCTCATCGGCGCCGGCGGCGCAAATCTCAAAGAGCTGGAGAAAATGACCGGGAAGACCATTTTTGTCCGGGGCTCTGACGACCGGCATTGGGAGGATGTGGAGATCGTCTATGCTGGCAGCAGGGATGCTTTGGCTGCCATGGCGGTGCCGGTGAGGGAAGGCCAGATCATCGATGTTGAGGTAGAAGAGCCCCATATGACTAACCCGGTCGATGGGATATCCCGGCTCCACGGGTATGTGGTGGATATTGAGGGGGCCGGCCGCCATGTGGGAGAAAGGCTGACAGTTGAGATCACCAAGGTGTTTCGGACCTATGCCAAAGGCCGCATGCTGTCTTGACAGGCCTGGTGGGTCATGGTAAACTCGGTCTGTAGGTGCCTGAGCCTTGATGGGCTCGGCGCCGAAACCGCTCGGGATGGGCTTCAAGTGCTGAGTGAAGCCGCCTGATCTCGGCGAGTCTATGGTGGAGGAGGTGTGTCCAGTGTTTGCGATCGTGCAAACCGGCGGCAAGCAGTACAAGGTGCGGGAAGGCGACGTCATCCGGGTTGAGAAACTGCCTGTGGAAGCCGGAGAACAGGTGACCCTTGATGAAGTTCTCATGGTCCATGGGGAGGAGACGAAAATCGGCAAGCCCTTGGTTGAGGGTGCCAGTGTTGTCGCCCGGGTACAGCGGAATGCCAAGGCCAAGAAGATTATTGTCTTTAAGTACAAGCCGAAGAAGAATTACCGCAAGAAGACCGGCCATCGTCAGCCTTTTACAGAGCTAGTCATTGAGAAGATCAATGCCTAGGAGAGGCGCTAGTGGTTAGAATTGAGGTTTATACAGATACAGCTGGGAGGATACATGGGTTTGCCGCCAAAGGGCATTCGGGCTTTGCTCCCCACGGTCAGGACATAGTCTGTGCGGCCGTGTCTGTTCTCCTCCAAACGGCGGTCTTAGGATTGGAAAAAGCGGCAGGCGTCCTCCCACAGACAGAGATTGCCGATGGGCGGCTTGTATGCCGCCTTACTTCAGAGCAGGCTGCCCAGCCAAAGGCGGAAGCCGTTCTGGAAGCCATGTTGGTGGGATTGGAGGCCGTTGCAGCAGAATACGGCGATTATGTGAGTGTGCGGCTGAGCAGTACGCAGCCTTTGCCCCGGTGAGCAGCCGGACTGCTGAGCGGGGCAGCATGAGGAGGTGCGATAGATGCGGATGAATCTTCAGTTGTTTGCCAGGAAAAAGGGAGGCGGAAGTTCCCGGAACGGCCGTGAGAGTGCCTCTAAACGGCTGGGCGTCAAGCGGGGAGACGGCCAGTTTGTCAGTGCCGGCTCCATCTTGGTGCGGCAGCGGGGGACCAGAATCCACCCTGGGGTCAATGTGGGTAAAGGTTCCGATGATACCCTGTTCGCTACTATAGACGGATATGTGAACTTCGAACAGGTGGGCAAGACTAAGAAGCGGGTCAGTGTATTGCCCGAGAACGGCGCTGTAACAGCGTAGCTGTCAAAGGTTTCCGGCAGAAGCAGAAGCTGCCGGGACTGTGCTGCAGGCAAGTATATCAGGCCACACCCGGTGTGATGCTAGCGGGTGTGGCTTTTAAGTACCCGGGAGGTGTAGGCTGTGCAGTTTGTGGACCGGGCAAGAATCTATGTCAGCGCAGGCGCCGGCGGCGATGGCAGTGTGAGTTTCCGGCGGGAGAAGTATGTGCCGGCCGGCGGGCCTGACGGGGGTAGGGGCGGAGATGGGGGCAGTGTGTTTCTGGAGGTGGATCCCTCCATGAGCACCCTGCTGGATTTCCGGTATAAGAACCAGTACAAAGCTGACCGGGGCGGACACGGCCAGGGCAGCAACCGGGAAGGTAAAAGCGCTCCGGATCTGGTGATCAAAGTGCCTCCAGGGACAGTGGTTAAGGATGATGAGACAGGAGAGGCCTTGGCGGATCTGGTCAGGCCCTATCAGCGGCTGCTGGCAGCCCGGGGAGGTAAGGGCGGCCGGGGAAATGCGGCATTTGTCACCGCTACCAGGCAGGCCCCTACCTTTGCAGAGAAGGGGGAAGCGGGAGAAGCCCGCTGGCTGCTCTTGGAGCTGAAAGTAATCGCCGATGTGGGCTTAGTTGGCTACCCCAATGCCGGAAAATCGACACTGCTTTCCGTCATCTCCGCGGCTCGGCCCAAGGTCGCGCCTTATCCCTTTACTACCTTGTCGCCCAATCTGGGAGTTGTGAAGGTGGAGGCCGGAAAGAGCTTCGTAGTGGCAGATATTCCTGGTTTGATCGAAGGTGCTCATGCCGGTGTGGGGCTGGGCCATGATTTTCTCCGCCACGTGGAGCGGACCCGGCTTTTGGTCCATGTCGTGGACTGTTCTGGGATGGAAGGCAGGGACCCAGTGGATGATTATCTGCAGGTGCGGCAGGAATTGGCTTTATTTAGCCAGGACCTGGCGGAACGGCCGTTTATTGTTGTAGGCAATAAGCTGGATATACCTGGTGCTGAGGCGAACTTGGAGCGGCTGCGGGAGGCCGCGGGCAGGGAAGTTGTAGGGATTTCTGCAGCCACAAGCCGGGGAGTCAGGGAACTGGTCTACAAGATCTGGCAGTTGCTAAAGGAGATGCCGCTGCCAGATCGGGAGGAGTACCCATCAGAGGGTGAAGTCGAAGTGATTGAGATCCCCCGGAGTTCCCGGCGGCTGTCGGACTTCAGGGTGCGGCGGGAAGCAGATGCCTTTGTGGTTGACGGGGAAGGGCTTAAGCTGCTGATGGAACGCCACGATCTGGAGAACCCCGACACTCTTCGCTGGTGGCTCATGCTTCTGGAGGATATCGGGGTGATCGAAGCTTTGCGGCGAGCTGGAATCAAAGATGGAGATACTGTTCGGATCGATGAATGGGAGTTTGAGTACTTAAGTTAACCGAGGGAGCAGAAAGGCAGGTGGGGCAGTTGCTGACCAGCAAACAGAGGGCACGGCTGAGGGGGCTCGCCAATGAGCTGCCGGTAATCATCCAAGTCGGCAAGGGCGGCGTATCTGATAACCTCATCAGTCAAATTGATACCGCCTTGGAGGCTAGAGAGCTGATCAAGATCAGGCTGCTGCAGAATGTCGATGAGGAACCCGAGGAAATGGCCCGGGTCTTGGCGAATCTAACACAAGCTGAGGTGGTGCAGACCATCGGCAAAGTCATAGTCCTGTACCGCCCATCGAAAGAGAATCCCGGTAAAGGGGGCATTGCTGACCTATGAATCGCAGCGAGTATCTTCCGCAGCGTTAAGCGTGTGGTGGTCAAGGTCGGTACCAGTACCATCACATATCCGACCTATCGTTTGAACCTGGAGCGTATGGAGCGGCTGGTAAGGGAGATTGCCGATCTGGCCAACCGCGGTATAGAAGTAGTCTTGGTGACTTCAGGGGCCATCAGTGCCGGCTTGAGCCGCCTGGGATTCTCCCAGCGGCCCGCTACGCTGCCGGCAAAGCAGGCCGTGGCCGCGGTGGGTCAGGGCCTTTTGATGCAGGTGTATGAGAAACTGTTTGCCGAATATGGCCAAGTAGTGGCTCAGGTACTTCTAACTAGGGAAGATCTGAGGAGCCGCGAACGTTATCTTAATTCCCGCCATACCCTATTGGAGCTTCTCCGCTACAATGCGGTACCCATCGTCAATGAGAATGATACAGTCGCCGTAGAGGAAATCAAGTTTGGGGATAATGATACCCTCTCCGCCTTGGTGGCTGCCTTGGTAGGGGCGGATCTGCTCTTGGTCTTATCCGATGTAGATGGTGTTTACACGGCAGATCCCCGTCAACATCCCGATGCCCGGCTGGTGGACATGGTGACCAGCGTTGATGGGCTGGCAGAGGCTGCCGGCGGTGCTGGCAGTGCCCGGGGGACAGGGGGGATGGTCACCAAATTCCAGGCCGCCAGGATCGCCTGCCGGTCAGGTATTCCCATGATTATCGCCCACGGCAGCCGGGATGGCGTGATCCATGCAGCTGTGGATGGAAAGGATGTCGGCACACTGTTCTTGCCGGAGACGGAGCGGCTCAACAGCCGCAAGCAGTGGCTGGCTTTTTATCATCGGCCCATGGGCCAGATCTTCGTTGACGAGGGAGCGAAAACTGCCCTGCTGGATGCCGGCAAGAGCCTCTTGCCCATCGGGATTACCAAGGTGCTGGGCTCCTTTGCCGCGGGTGATTTGGTTGTAGTGCTGGATGAAGAAGGAAAAGAGATTGGGCGGGGCATAAGCAACTATGCAGCCGCAGAGGTTGAGTCGATCAAGGGCCATCACTCTGAGGCACTGCCTCAGATTCTAGGCCGCAAGGACTATGATGAGGTCATTCATCGGGACAACTTAGCCTTATTTCCGGAGGAGTGAGAAATGTGAAGAGCGTAAACCTAGCTGGCAGCGGTACAGGCGGCAGCGTACGGGAGCAGGCTGTGCAGGCCAAGGAGGCTGCCCGCCGCCTGAGGAGTGTCTCCACCATGGAGAAGAATGCTGCCCTGCTGGCCATGGCCGATGCCTTGGAGGCCCAGTCAGATAAGATCCTGGCCGCCAACAGGGAAGACGTAGAAGCGGCCAAAGCCAAAGGCACTTCCAAAGCACTCATCGACCGCCTGACACTCAATCAGCAAAGGCTCACCGCAGCGGCTGAAGGCTTAAGGGAAGTGGCGGCCCTGCCTGATCCCGTCGGTGTTACGGTTTCCATGGCCCGGCGGCCCAACGGCATGGAAGTTGGCCGGGTGAGGGTGCCCTTGGGTGTTGTTGCCATTATCTACGAGGCCCGGCCCAATGTGACCATTGATGCTGCGGGGCTTTGCCTCAAGGCCGGCAATGCAGTGATCCTCAGGGGCGGCTCCGATGCCTTTAGATCCAATAGGGCAATTGTGGCTGCCATGTGCAGTGCCTTAAGGGAGACTTCGCTGCCGGAGGAATCCATTCAGATGGTTGAAGACACCAGCCGCAGTTCCGCGGAGGAACTGATGCGGATGACGGGGTTAGTAGATGTGCTCATCCCCAGGGGCGGGCGGGGCTTGATCCAGAGCGTTTTGGAGAACGCTGCGGTGCCGGTTATCGAGACGGGAGAGGGCAACTGCCACATCTTTGTCGATGAAGACGCTGACCTCCAGCAGGCTGTGGACATAGTGGTAAATGCCAAGTGTCAAAGGCCTGGTGTGTGCAATGCAGTGGAAACCCTCTTGGTCCACAAGGCTGTTGCCGGGGAATTTCTGCCCAAGGCAGCTGCCGAGCTGAAAGAGCGGGGAGTTGCCTTGCGGGGCTGTGCTGAGAGCCGGGGGATAGTGCCTTGGCTGGAGGCCGCCGATGAGGCCGACTGGGAAACAGAGTACTTAGATCTCGTTTTGGCTATCAAGATTGTCGCTGGGTTAGATGAAGCGGTGGAGCATATCGAACGGTACGGCACCGGCCATTCAGAGGCGATTCTCACCGGAAGCTACACCAATGCCCGCAGGTTTCTGGAAGCTGTGGATGCGGCGGCGGTCTATGTCAATGCTTCCACCCGCTTCACCGACGGGCAGCAGTTTGGCCTGGGGGCTGAGATCGGCATTTCTACCCAGAAGCTCCATGCCCGGGGCCCCATGGGCCTGGAGGAGCTTACCTCTACAAAGTTCGTGATCTACGGTAGTGGTCAAATCAGAAGCTGAGGTGGGACTGATGGCGGAAATCACATCCGGAAGGGTTGGGATCATGGGGGGCACCTTTGATCCGATCCACTGCGGGCATTTGGCGGCTGCCGAGGCCGCCAGGGAAGCCTTTTCCCTGGATACGATCATTTTCGTCCCAGCGGGTATTCCCTCTCACAAGGATGAAACAGAAGTCACCCCCGCCCGGCATCGGTATTTGATGACTTTACTGGCCATCATGTCCAATCCATATTTCCAGATCTCCAGGGTGGATCTGGACCGGGGCGGGGTAACCTACACAGTCGACACCTTAAGGGACCTAAGGAGAGAACTGCCTGCTGATGCCGCCGTCTATTTCATCACCGGAGCCGATGCCATTTTGGAAATCCTGAGCTGGAAGGAGCCGGGGCGGGCCCTGAGCCTGGCGGAGTTTATCGCGGTGACCCGCCCGGGGTACGGTTTGGAGCAGCTCTCCCAGGCATTAGGGCCTTTATATGAAGAGTTTCAAGATCGGATCCATATCTTGGAGACGCCCCCCATGGGCATCTCTTCCACCGATATCCGCCGGCGGCTGGCAGAGGGCAGGTCTGTACGGTATCTGGTTCCGGAGACAGTGCTCACCTACATCAGGAATCACGGCCTATACGGTGCAGCTGGGGAAAGGTGATGGGGATGGATAGAGTCTTCCAACGGCAGGTGAAGGAGCGGCTGCGGGAGATGATCTCACAGGAGCGCTACCGGCATTCACTGCAGGTTGCCGATACAGCTGTCCAGCTTGCTGAGCGCTGGAGAGCTAGTGTGGAAAAGGCCCGAATCGCCGGCCTGGTGCACGATTGCGGTAAGAGCCCGTCCAGGAATATCCTGTTGAAGAGGGTTCTAGAATTTGGTATAGTTATGGATGAGATTGAGCAGGCAGAACCCCAACTGCTCCACGGCCATGTCAGTGCCGAACTGGCTCTGCGGGAATTCGGCATAGATGATGAAGAGGTCCTCTCATCTATCCGCTATCACACCACCGGCAGAGTATCAATGTCGTTATTAGAAAAGATAGTGTACTTGGCTGATTACATCGAGCCGGGGCGGGATTTCCCGGGAGTGGACGAGCTGCGGGAGCTGGCGGGTCAGGACCTTGATGTAGCTGTGCTGCGTGCCATGGACCTGACCTTAATTCATGTAATCCAGCGGGGTTTGTTGATCCACCCCCGGACGGTGGCAGCCCGTAACTGGCTGATTAGCAGTAGAAGGGGTGCAAATAACTAATAATTGGAAGTTGTCAGACGGGGCATTCTCATAAGAAAGGGGGGTCGAGGCCGTGCTGACACCGGAGGAATTGGAGCTGAAGCGCAAGGAGCTGGAGGAAAAGCGGCGCCTGAAGCGGGAACGCCGCAGAAGGCGGATGATGATCTACGGGATTGCCATCATCCTAGCCATTCTGTTGGGAATTGGAACAGCATACTACACGTATAACAAGGCTATTAGGTTATCCCAGGGTACCCAGGGCAGCACCCCTTCGGAGCAGGGCAGCCCGGAGAAGGCCGCCAGCCTGCGTCCGGTTAATGTCCTGGTGTTAGGCATAGACGAACGGCCCGATGACCCCGGCCGCACAGATACCATGATTCTGGCCAGTATCAATCCAGCTGACAAGCGGGTTGCTTTGATTTCCCTGCCCAGGGATACGCGGGTGCGCATACCCGGCCGCAGGGGCTATGACAGGATCAATGCCGCCCATGTTTATGGCGGCCCCAGGTTGGCCATGGCGGCAGTATCGGAGTTCTTGGGTATCCCCGTTGATTATTATGTGAAGATCAACTTCGATGGGTTTGAAAAGCTCATCGATATCCTTGGTGGTGTCGAGATCGATGTCGAACGGCGGATGAAGTATGATGATTATGCCGGGAACCTGCATATAGATCTCTACCCGGGCCGGCAGGTGCTCAATGGGGCCGATGCCCTGGCCTATGTCCGTTTCCGGTCCGATGGGCTGGGAGACATCTCTCTGGTGGATCCGGCCAAGGGCGAATACGGGGGCCGGATCATCCGGCAGCAGAAGTTCATCGATGCGCTGATCCGGCAAGCCGCGCGACCGGCTACCATCAGCAAGCTGCCTTCACTGGCGGTGCAGCTTGTGGACTGCATCAGCACCAACCTGCCGGTGACAAGGATACTCAATTTGGCACTGAATCTCCGGGACTTGGACACCTACTCAGTAGCCACAGCAGTAGTCCCCGGTACAGGCGATACTGTCAATGGGATTGCCTACTGGGTACCCAACGAAGATGCAACTAAGGTGATGGTTGATCGGTTGGTATGGGGCCTCGAACCGGTGACAATCCAAGTACTAAACGGCAGCGGAGCAGCCGGCGCTGCCGGACGTGCCGCTGCCCGTCTCAGGGAGCAGGGTTTCCCAGTGTTGGATGTGCGGGATGCCCAGCGGTACGGCTACCGGCAGACTGAAGTCATCGTCTCTCCCGACCGGTGGGATGTGGGGACCCAGATCGCGCAGATGTTTGATGCCAAGATTATCGATCGCAGCAGTGTGGAGAGTACAGCCTGGGGAGACAGGCAGTATGATGTGATGGTAATTGTCGGTGAGAACTTCTCACCGACCCAGTTCTAGTGTTGTGGAGGATAGCTGTGCTGTAGATTTCCAAGGAAGGAGCGATGATACTGGACATTATCCGGAATATCGCATTGCGGGCGGCAAGGGCAGCCTCTGATCTAAAGGCCCAGGATGTAAAGGTATTGGACGTGAGGTCAGTAAGTGTGATTGCTGACTATTTTGTGATCTGCAGCTGTGATTCATCGGTGCATCTTAGGGCTGTCACCAGGGAGATTCTAGAAGAAATCAAGAAAGAGAAAGGCCTCAAGATCCAAAGGCGGGAAGGGACCGATGAGTCCAGGTGGATCCTCATCGACCTGGGAGATGTCATTGTGCATGTCTTTCACCATGCTGAGCGGGAGTTTTACGATTTAGACAGCTTGTGGGGGGATGCCGTCGAAGTAGACTGGCAGGCAGAGCTGGGATCGGGTCCTGCTGGCAAACCCGCCGGACAAACAGTTATCAGAGAGTAAGGCATTTTGACTAACACGGAGTGGAGAAAGGAAAACCAGCCTGTGAATAAGGCAGATGCTTATGAAGTGCTGGCCAGGTACTATGATCAGCTGATGGATGAAGTTGATTATGATTACTGGTGTGAATATGTCCTGAGCCTGGTGGAAAGGGTTGAGGGTGATGCCGGCTCCGGAGGTAGGCCAGGAGATGAAAGCGGCGGCTCGCTAGGGTTTTCCAGCTGGCCCCAAGGCAAGCGGGCATTGGATCTGGCCTGTGGGACCGGTCAATTCAGTTACCGGCTGCAGCAGCGGGGCATGACGGTGACGGCAGTGGATCATTCCCCGGAGATGCTGGCCATCGCCGAGGAGCGGGCCCGGGCTAAAGGGCTTGAGGTCACCTTCATCTGCCAAGATATGCGGCAGCTGGAGCTGCCCTACACCTACGATCTGGTGATCAGCTTGTGTGACAGCCTCAACTACCTGTTGGCAGAAGAGGATGTGGCCCTGGCCTTAGAGGGAGCCGCAGGGGCCTTAAAGCCCGGGGGCCATTTGATCTTTGATGTCAACACTGCCCACAAACTGGCAGCTGTCTATGGGCATCATACCTATGCCGCCGATCTAGGGCATTTTGCCTACATTTGGGAGAATGAATACCAGCCTGACACGCAGTTGTGCTATATGGACCTTGTGTTTTTTGTGCCTGCAGATCAGAAGGGCCCAGCAAAGGCTGGGGAAGCGCCGGTACTCTTTGAAAGGCTGTATGAAAGCCATGTGGAAAGGGCGTATCCACCGGAGGCCCTGAGAGAGTTGATTGCCGGTGCCGGCCTAGAGCTTGTAGGTGAATATGCAGATCTGACTCTGGCGGCTCCGGGGCCTGCCACTCAGCGCATCACTTTCCACTGCCGCAAGCCTTGGTAAGCCAGCTCTGGGGAAACTAACCCTTGGGCCGAAAAAGTACGGCCATCAGGCTGCCGAACACGATGGCGGTGGTGACGCCTAAGCCTGTGATTTCAAAAGCCCCGGTGAACAGGCCCTCCCATCCCAGACGTTCCAGCTCACTCAGCATCCCCATGACGATGGAGTTGCCAAAACCGCTCACTGGAATAATGGCACCTGCCCCTGCAAATTCGGCAAAGCGCTGATACACGCCTAGCCCGCCCAACACGGCACCGGCCGCGGTGAAGCTGACCAAGATGTGGGCAGGTGTGAGTTTCGTGTTATCATAGATAATCTGGGCCAATGCGCAGATCGCTCCGCCTGTGAGAAACGCCGTCAGATAGTCCACCAACTGACCTTCTTTCTAGAGCCGCTGTAAGCTGCCTTTTTACAAATTTCCTCCTTCGATGACAACGGCATGGGCAATTCCAGCAATACTGTCACCCTGCTGGTTGGAAACCGGGCTGAACAAGGCCCCTGTTGCCAGGGCCAGGACCCGGTCAAACCTGCCGTTATGCATTTCCTTTACTACATAGCCTAAGATGCCGATGGCAGAGCAGACGCAGCCGCTGCCGCCGGCACCGGACCGCTGTTCCGGTTTGTAAATGACGGCACCGACATCCATGTGTTTAGAACCCAGGGTGTAATCCGCTTCCTTAACGAGCTGCACAAAGAGCTTCTGCCCCACCGCAGCCAGGTCGCCGGTGAGAATCAGGTCATAGTCGCCGGGAGATGTGCCGGTATCTGCAAAGTGGCGGCACAAGGTGTCAGCGGCTGCAGGTGCCATGGCGGCGCCCATGTCGTTGGGGCTCTTGATGCCGTAATCCAATACCCGGCCAAAGGTGGCCATGGTGATCCTAGGGCCGGCTCCAGTTCTACTTAGCACTGCCGCGGCAGCCCCGGTCACAGTCCATTGATTGCTCTTTTTGTGCTGGACGTTGAGCTCGATGGGATAGCGAAACTGGCGCTCACTGGTTTGATAGTGGCTGGAGGTGGCCGCCAAGACTGAGTCGGCATAACCGCCGTCGACTATCAAAGCCCCTAGGCCTAAGCCTTCTACTATACTGGAACAGGCGCCGTAGATTCCCAAGAACGGTATGCCCAGATCCCGGGCGCAGTAGCTGGAGGAAATGATCTGATTGAGCAGGTCACCTCCAATAAAAAACTGCATGTCATCTTCCTTGAGGGCGGCCTTGGCCAAGGCGTCTTGACATGCTTGGTACAGCAGCATCCGCTCGGCTTTCTCGGGGGTGGGCTGACCCATGAGAGGATCATCCACCAGTGTATCGATATAGGGGCCGAGGTTGCCGTCGCCTTCCTTAGGGCCGGCTATAGTAGAGCAGCCGATTATGCGGGGAGCTTCTTGGAACACGACTGTCTGTAATCCCAGGCGTTTTGATGTCATCCAGTACCCTCCCACATGGTGGCCCCCAGTATGGGCTATATGATCTTGAGCCGATATCGCGAATCAACCATGAAGTTTCCCGCCGCTAGAACAAGCTGCCGCTCAAGACCGCCCGCAATAGGCTGATGACAAAGCCGCTGAGAATACCGTAAACCAGCACAGGCCCGGCGATGACAAACATCTTTGCCCCCATTCCCAGGATGTATCCCTCCCGCTTGAATTCCATGGCGGCGGCGGTGATGGTGTTGGAAAAGCCGGTGACAGGGACGGCGGCACCCATGCCGCCCCGCTCAGCCAGCCAGTCATAGAAGCCCAAACCTGTGGCTACGGCGCCTAAAGCGATCATTGCCGCTTGAGTTACAGCGGTGGTCTCTAAACGGGATGGTTCAATTATTTCAAAGAGGTTGTACAGCAGCTGCCCGATGGTGCAGATCAGGCCGCCGGTAATGAAGGCCATGGCTGCGTTTTTCCAGCGATTGGGCTGAGGGGTGGCCTCCTTCACCATCTGCTGGTATCGGGTATGCTGGTCTTTTTGAGCTTTGTCCACCGGCGAAGGCCTCCTTCTAGCTGTATCCGCCAGCGGGTATAGTATGAGTGGGATTTGGGAGGATTATGCAGAGTTGACCTTTGCGGCACCATTGCATATAATGGCTTTGTGAATCAGTTTATAGGCAACATCTGGGAAGAGGAGCAGTAGGTGGAGCTGCTTGGGGCTAGAGAGCCGGGATTGGTGGAAACCGGTACCAGAGCCCATCGAAACTCGCCTCGGAGATGGACCGGTGAAGGGGATTAGCCGGTTCCGGCTGGCCGACGTTATCAGGCTGAGAGAGGGCAGCATTGGTTAGTAAGGGGCAGGCGGCGTGTTTCTGCCGGTGCTGTCAACAAGGGTGGTAACGCGGGTTTGCTGATAGAGTCCCGTCCCTTAGGGGGCGGGATTTTTTGATGGGACTGTGAAGCAGACTAGCAAGGAATGGGGGTAATTACATGGGTTACAGATACAACTTTCATGAGATAGAAGAGAAATGGCAGAGGCACTGGGATGAAACGGAGCTGTATGTAGAAGCAGAGGCTGCCCATCGTCCCCGATACTACTGCCTGGAGATGTTTCCCTATCCATCGGGACGCCTGCACATGGGCCATGTCCGGGTCTATTCCATCGGTGATGTGATCGCTAGGTTTAAGCGGATGCAGGGCTTTCAAGTGCTGCACCCTATGGGCTGGGATGCCTTTGGCCTGCCGGCTGAGAATGCCGCCATTCAGCACAATATCCACCCACACCGGTGGACCGAGGCAAATATCAGCCATATGCGTCAGGAACTGAAACGATTGGGCTTTAGCTACGATTGGAATCGGGAGGTCACTACCTGCGAACCCGATTACTATAAATGGACCCAGTGGCTGTTCTTGCTCCTCTACAAGAATGGGCTGGCCTACCGGAAGGCAGCTCCGGTCAACTGGTGCCCCTCTTGTGCCACGGTACTGGCCAATGAACAGGTGGTGGGGGGCCTGTGCGAACGCTGCGATTCGAAGGTAGAGAAGGCCAAGTTAGAGCAGTGGTTTTTCCGGATCACTGATTACGCCGATCGGCTGTTGGACGGCTTGGAGAAGTTGGAGGGCTGGCCGGAGAAGGTTAAGAGCATGCAGGTCAACTGGATCGGCCGCAGCGAAGGGACAGAGATCCGTTTTGCCGTCGAGGGCTTCGATGAAGAACTGCCGGTTTTCACCACCCGTGCAGATACTGTCTTTGGTGTAACCTATGTGGTCGTTGCCCCAGAGCACCCCTTGGTGGACAAGCTGATTGCCGGCCAGGAGAATGAGGACGAGATCAGGGCTTTCCTCAAGGAAGTAATGGCCCAAGATGAGCTGATGCGGACTGCTGAAGATACGGAGAAGAAGGGCATCCTCACCGGGCGGTATGCCGTCAATCCTCTAAATGGCGAACGGGTTCCCATCCTTATCGGCAACTACGTTGTGGGCAGCTACGGTACCGGTGCAGTTATGGGAGTACCGGCCCACGATACCCGGGACTTTGCCTTTGCCAAGAAGTACTGCCTGCCCATCCGGGAAGTTGTTGCCCCGCCGGGCAAGGAAGCGGGAGGGGAACCAGCTGAAGCATACGTAGATGAAGGTGTGTTGATCAACTCCGGTGATTTTTCCGGCCTTTCCAGCCAGGAGGCAGTCGAGAAGATTACTAAACACTTGGAAGCCATAGGCCGGGGCGGCCATAAGGTCAACTACCGTCTGCGGGACTGGCTGATCTCTAGGCAGCGCTACTGGGGAACACCAATCCCCATCGTCTACTGCCCCCAGTGCGGGATAGTGCCTGTGCCGGAGGAAGACCTGCCGGTAATGCTGCCCACCGATGTGGCTTTTAAGCCGACAGGCGAATCGCCTCTGATTCATTGTGAGGAGTTTGTCCAGACATCGTGCCCCCAGTGTGGAGGAGCCGCGCGGCGGGAAACCGACACCATGGATACATTCATCGACTCTTCCTGGTATTTCCTCCGCTATACCGATCCCCACAATGATCAGCTGCCATTCGCCAAAGAGAAGGCAGATGCGTGGATGCCGGTGGATCAGTATATCGGCGGGGTAGAGCACGCAATACTCCACCTGATGTACTCCCGATTTATCCAGATGGTCTTGTCGGATCTAGGCCTGGCCAGCCACGACATCCCCTTTGAGAATCTCCTGGCCCAGGGGATGGTGCTCCAGCATGGAGCCAAAATGTCCAAGTCGAAGGGGAATGTAGTTGACCCTGATACCATTGTCAACCAGTATGGAGCAGACACTGCCCGCTTGTTTATCCTGTTTGCTGCACCGCCGGATAAGGACCTGGAGTGGAGCGATGAGGGGATTGAAGGATCCTACCGGTTTATCAACAGGGTCTGGCGCCTGGTGGTGGAGTATCTGGATTTGATTAAGGATGTGTCGCCGGAAGTGGGAGGCAGCCTTGGCCCCAGGGAGCGGGAATTGCGAAGGATTGTGCATGCCGGTGTAAAGAAGGTCACTAAGGATGTTGCAGAGCGATTCAGCCTGAATACCGCTATCAGTGCCGTCATGGAAATGGTTAACGGCATGTATCACTACAAGGATACACCCTTAGATGAGCAAGACCTCGGCGTTGTGCGGGAGGCTGTGGAGCTCTTGCTGCTGGTGCTGGCTCCCTTTACCCCCCATGTAACCGAGGAGCTCTGGCACCGGCTGGGGTATGATGAGAGTATCCATGTCCAGTCTTGGCCTGCATACGATGAGGCAGCAACCCAGGCAGATGAGGCCACCATTGTTGTGCAGATCAACGGCAAGGTGAGGGACAGAGTGACGGTGCCGGCAGACAGCGGCACTGAGGAAGTGAAGGAAGCCGTGTTTGCCCAGGCCCGGGTGCAGGAGTATACTGCAGGGAAGGAAATTGTGAAGACCATCGTGGTGCCGGGCAAACTGGTTAATATCGTTGTCAAGTGAGTCAGGCAGGTGGGCCGGTGTAGGTCAGAGCTTGTGCAAGTCATTTGTTGCTTTGCCTACCTCCTGCCTGAGGCGCTGCATATGATGCAGTGCACTGGGGATCTGCCACGGTCCGGGTGAGGCATCCGTCAAAGGCAGAAATCTAGGCCAGAAGTCAGGGCAGAAGTCTAGGAGCCGTCAATGGTGACGGCTCTTTTTCTGTGGCGAGACTGTCAATCAGGGCAGGCTCTTGGGGGAATAGCTTAGCAGGAAAAAGCGCCAAGAAGGCTAAGTTAAATATACATAAACTACTGGATAAGCATAGTTAAGGAGGGCATAACACCAATGACAAGTAAGCTGAAGCGAACGGAACAGATCGTTATCTTGGTGCTGACCTGCTTGATTATCATGGGCAGCGGCTTTCGCCTCTGGTACAGTCCCGATGAATTGGTGGTGGAGGTAGATCCTGTCCTTTGGGCTGAGGAGTATGGTGAGAAGGGGCACAAGGCAGAGAAGCCCGATGGGGAAGTGAGCGGGCCTTTCAGGGGTGAGCAGGACCTACAGGGGGAAAGCGGCATGCCCCGTAACGGTGAAGCTGCACCGGGGCAGGAGATGCAAAGCCCGTGGGCCGATGCGGCAGCTGAACCAGTCAATCACAGGGTTAACATCAATACAGCCTCTGCTGAGGAGCTGCAGTCGCTGCCGGGGATTGGCCCGGTCTTGGCCGGCAGGATTATCGAATACCGCAGACAATATGGCCCCTTCATCGATGTAGAGCAGCTGGTAGAAGTCAAGGGCATTGGGCCCAAGGTCCTGGAGCGGCTCCGCCCCTTGGTGACAGCAGCCGGGGGGGCTGATGGTGCACGGTAGCACCCGGCAGCTTTGGAGGGGTGAGGTTCGGGGGACACGCTCTTTTTCATATCATCGGTTGGTGGGGAGCGTGAGGCGGCTTATTGCCATCTCCATCAATTGGCTGAACCGGGGTGCAGCCTGCTGGCTGGGCACCTCTACAGCTGCCAGGCTGGCCCTGTGGCTGGCGGCCGGGATCATCGTGGCTGAGAAACTTGCCTTGCCTCCCTACCTTACCTGGCTGGCAGCTGCCCTGTGGTGGGGAACATCCTGCCTCAGACTGTTGCTGGGCGGCAGCAGGCTCCGGCAGGCTGCCCTGATCATCCTCTGCGGGCTGGCAGGAGCGGCTAGTTTCAGCTCCTATTGGCATACCGTAGATAGGGGACTATCCAGTCTGACAGAAGTCGAAGGCCCGGCTGAAGTCGTTGCCCAGGTGATAGGAGTCTCTTATAATCACCCTTTTCAGCGGCGGGTGACAGTGGAGATCAGGGGAATCGTGCGGCCGGAGGGGGTGCGGCTTCTCCGGGGCAGGGCGGTTCTTACTCAAGCGGCGGAAGGCGGAGCATGGGAGGAAGTAAAGCCGGGGAGTGTCATCTTGGCGAAGGCCAAGTTTAGCCGACCCCGGCGGGCCAGCAACCCCGGCCAGTTTGATTATGCCGCTTACCTTTATCGGCGGGGGATCAGCCTGACTGCCTTTGCGGAAGGGGCTGAAGCCGTTCAGCTCCTTGAATCTGACCATCCTCTGGTTCTGACAGTGCTGCCCCCAGGCCCCTTATCTTGGATTTCAGCAGTCCGGCTCCGGCTGGCCCAAGGAGCGGATAGCCTGCGGCAGCGTTTGGTCGGTGTTTGGGACGGCCGTTTGCCCCCGAGATACCAGGGGCTTGTGGCGGCAATGGCCTTTGGTGATGATACTGGATTAGATGAGGATCTAGAACGAGCTTTCCGGCGGACGGGACAAGCCCATCTGCTCTCGGTTTCCGGGCTCCATGTGGGGTTTGTGACGGGATGGGTATGGTATCTAGGAAGGTCTCTCCCGGGAGGCCAAGTGGTTAAGCCCTTAGTTGGCATGATGGCTGCCTGGGGGTATGCCCTGATTGCAGGAGCTGGCCCGCCGGTGGTAAGGGCAGCTGCCGCCTTGAGCTTGTACCTTATCGCCGCAGCTTTGAACAGAAAGCATGATCGGCTGGCAGCTGCCGCCTGGGCAGCTGTGTTGCAGCTTATGGGGAACCCCAGCCTCATCTTTGACATCAGTTTCCAGCTTTCCTACGGCGCGTTGCTGGGAATCTTGGTGCTGGCACAGCCATTGGAGGCCTGGCTCCTTCCCAAAGGAGCGGCGGGAGGCCCTCTGGCAAGGACAGCTGCCAAAGCTGCGGCTCCCATGGTGATCTCGGCTAGCGCCCAGCTGGCCATCCTGCCGCTCTTGAGCTGCTACTTCCAAGAACTCCCCCTGCTGGGGCCGCTGCTGGGGCTGGCCGCCGTGCCGGCAGTGGGATTGATTGTCCCTCTGGCTCTGCTCGGCAGTCTAGCCGGCTTAGCCTTTCCCGTGCAATTCTGGCTGGCCCCAATCCTGCGAGTGCTTTTGACGCTGCTCGATGAGCTGCTCTGCCTGTGCAGCACTTGGAGCTGGGCAGTGGTCTACACTGCTGCCGGGCCGGTGATCCTTTGGGCAGGTTACTATCTTGCCTTGACAGCACTGGCCCTCTACCTGAAGGAGGCAGCAGTCTATCGGCGGCTGGGCCTCCCAGGGGCAGAGTGGGGGAAGATCCGCAGGCGGCTGATTTTGGCCGGACTGCTGGCAGGGCTGTGGATGTTCTATATGCCCCTGCTGGCGCCACTCTGGCGGCCCTTGGAAATCACCTTTCTAGATGTTGGGCAGGGAGATGCTGTTTTGATCAGCACGCCGTCGGGCAGACACCTGCTCATTGACGGGGGAGGCCTGCCGTCTTCACTGCCTGAGGCTGGCTT
>LFTN01000185.1 GCA_001513495.1 Clostridiales bacterium DTU087 | reverse complement strand
AGATGTGTATAAGAGACAGATCTATCCTTATGAATACTTGCGTATTGCCTGCCAAAAAAAAGGGATTTTATTTTCGAGCGAGAATGATCTTCGTAGTGCAAATGATCGCTCAGTCTATCTTTTGTTATAATTAACCGCATCAATATAGACAAGAACATGCAGCATCACGGCAATGCGGTGCCTGACCAAGCGAATCCAAGTTGTTTGGGAGGTGATAACCGCTCCATCATAACGGTGTATCAGCCGGCTTGCGAACGTTGTTGTCTCTTGACAGGAGAACCAGAAAGCAAAAGGAGGGTTTTGCACGTGCGCAGTTTGAGAGCCGTAAAGGTTTTCGCCTTAACGTTGATGGTGGTACTCATCTTGGGAACAGTTGGGGTCAATGCCCAGCGGATACCTCGGGAAGAGACCCTCTACATTGCAGGCCAGCAGTGGGGCCCCCCAACCAGCTTCAACCCGTTTGGCAAGGGAGCGATTGCATGGCCGGTGGCCAACAACTCGCTGTACGTTTATGAAACACTCTATGCTTTTAACCTGATTACCGGTGAGATGGACCCAGTGTTGGCGGAGAAATACGAGTGGATTGACAATGATATGGTTATGCGGCTCACACTCCATGAAGGCACTCGCTGGCAAGACGGAGAGCCGCTGACCGCCGAAGATGTGGAGTATACCCTCAAACTTGGCAAGAAGTACCCCCTGAACTTCGCACCCTGGTGGAACTACGTGCTCGATGTGCGGGCAGTAGACGACCGCACCATCGACATCATAATTGACCCAGAGAAACCCCACCGCACCCTAGTCATGCAGGATCTGGGCAACATCTACATCTTGCCCAAGCATATCTGGGAGCCCATTGAAGCAGCTGAGGGAACCATCCAAGATAATCCCAACCTCGAACCAGTAGGCTCCGGCCCCTACAAACTCTACAATTACAACCCGCAGCAGATCACCATCATCAGGGATGATAATTATTGGGGCGCTCCGTACTTCGGTACACCCGCTCCCAAGTACATTGCCCATCCCATTTTCAAGAGCAACGACGCGGGCAACCTGGCTTTTGAGCGGGGACAGATCGATATGTCCCAGCAGTTTGTCCCCGAAGTTTGGAAGATGTGGGAGGACAAGGGGCTGCCTGTGGGCACCTGGTTCAAGGAAGAGCCGTACTATATGCCGGCTTCTACCCCATCCATCTATCTCAACATCCATCGGCCAGGCTTGGATAACCCCCTGGTCCGGCGGGCAATAGCCTACTCCATCGATTACGCCAAGATCGCCGAAACCGCCATGTCCCGTTATTCCGAGCCGGCCCGATCCAGCTTGATCATTCCCTACGGTGTACCGGAGCAGCGGTACTTTAATGAGGAAAATGTGAAGAAATATGGCTGGGAGTACAACCCCCAGAAAGCCATAGACATCCTGGAGAACGAACTGGGTTGTACAAAGGGTTCCGACGGCATCTATGTCCTGCCCGACGGCACCCGGCTTGGCCCCTGGAAGGCCGAGTGCCCTTATGGGTGGACTGACTGGATGACCAGCTTGGAGGTAGTCGCGGCCAGCGCCCGAGAGGTCGGTATCGATATACGGACCGAGTATCCCGATGCACCGGTCTGGACCGAACATCATCAGAGCGGCGACTTTGACATCATCATGTACACCCCGGCCGGCGGCCAGGGCCCGGCCCTGCCGTGGTCCCGCTTCCGGGAAGTCATGGATGATCGGGATGTGCCGCCCATCGGCCAAACCGCCTATCGGAACTTCAACCGCTATTCCCATCCGCGGGTACCGGAGCTCCTGGACAGGGCAGCTTACACCACCGACGAGGCAGAGCTGAAGGCCATCTATGAGGAACTCGACCGCATCTATATGGAAGATGTGCCCTTGATTGTCCTAGAGTACCGGCCTTGGGAGTTCTACGAGTTTAACGAGACATACTGGAAGGGATTCCCAACAGCCGATAATCCTACGGCCCCGCCGCAGCATCATCGGGCTGGTGTACAGATCCTCTACGTCATCGAACCTGCTAAATGAGATAGAGATTAAATACGGATAGGAGCTGTGAAGGTCCTTCGGGAGGGCGGCTTGGCCAGCCCTCCCGAGTACCGCATCATCATGGTCAAGTCTAGATTCGCGCGTTATCTAATGCAGAAATTTGGCTGGTATTTGGTGGCGTTCTTCCTAGCAGTTAGCCTCAATTTCTTTCTGCCCCGCCTGATTCCCGGAAACCCAGTCAAGGTGTTGGTAAGCCAGATGGCTACCGGCGGAGTGCAGAGCGATGCTCTAGCCCGCATCTATGACAACTATATGCGGGAGTTTGGGCTTGATCAGCCCATGCACATCCAGTTTCTGCGGTACTTTGCCAACCTGTTTCGGGGGGATTTGGGTACTTCTTTCATGCTGTATCCAGGAAAAGTCTCCCATCTAATTCGAGAGGCTTTGCCGTGGACTGTAGCGCTTCAGATCCCTACCATTTTGATCGGCTGGATCTTGGGCAACGTCCTGGGAGCAGCCTGTGCGTACAAAGGCGGGAAGTTTGATGCCATCGCGTTTACGTCGGCACTGGCAGTGTCCAATGTCCCGTATTACTGTCTGGCCATAATCCTCTTGTATGCACTGGCTGTGCATAACCCCATTTTCCCGGTGGGCGGCGGTTACAGTTTCGGCAGCTTTCCTGAGCTCAGCCTTTCTTTCTTGCTGGATGCCCTCCACCACTACACACTGCCTTTTCTGTCCATGATTGTGGTGGCCATTGGAGGGCAAGCCATCGGCATGCGGGAGATGGCCCTTTATGAACTGACTACCGACTATGTCCACTATTCAAAGGCCCTCGGCTTATCGGACAAGAAGGTAATCCGCTACGTATTTAGAAATGCGATGCTGCCCCAGATCACCGGTCTGGCCATTTCCTTCGGCACGATGATGGGGGGAGCATTGGTGACGGAGACCGTTTTTTCCTATCCTGGAATCGGGAGCCTTCTGTTTACCGCTATCCGGCAGACAGACTATCCCCTAATCCAAGGATGTACTCTGATCATCACAGTTGCAGTACTTCTGGCCAATTTCCTGGTGGATATTGCCTATGGCTTCATTGACCCCAGGATCCGGGCCGCACAGCTAGGAGAAAGATAATGGGAGAAATCTTAGCCTTAGTATTGAGATCTAGAAGATTCATAGTGGGAGCAGTCCTGTTTCTTGCGGTCCTCTGTTTTGGGGTAATTGGGCCCCGGGTAACAGACCGTGACCCCTTCCAGATGGTAGGCGGATTGTTCAATCCGCCCTCAGATAAGGCCGTCCTAGGCACTGACAACCTGGGCCGGGATGTGTTTACGCAGTTGATGTACGGTACCGGCACCTCTCTGCTCATCGGTTTTGTGGCAGGCGTTGTGGCGACCGGCATCGGAGTGACAATCGGAACCGTAGCAGGCTTCAAAGGAGGGTTTGTTGACGAACTCCTGATGGGGATCACCAATATCCTCATCACTATACCAGCCATCGTCGTGTTGATTCTGCTGTCTGTTGCCATCAAGGGCCGTTCGGCTACAGTGATGGGTGTGATCATCGGCATCACCAGCTGGCCGTGGACAGCTAGAGCGGTACGGGCCCAGACCTCAAGTCTGAGGACTAGGGAACATGTTGACCTGGCCAGAATCTCAGGCTATACAACGGCTGAACTCATCGTCAAGGAGATTCTGCCTTACATGTTCTCCTACATCTTCATGGCCTTTATCCTGCAGTTTTCCGCAGGTATTACCAATGAGGCTACGTTGAGCATGCTGGGTCTAGGGCCATACCAAACCGTTTCTTTGGGAGTCATGCTGCACTGGGCTCTGCTCTGGGAGGCTGTGCGTACCGGTGCTTGGTGGGCCTTTTTGCCCCCGGTAGCCTTCCTGGCAGTTGCCTCCTTCTCACTGATGATGATCAATGCTGGCCTTGATGAAGTATTTAACCCGAGGTTGAGGAAAAGCTGATGAAAAATCTACTGGAAGCGCAAAATCTCAAAGCCTATTATCGGTTGGTAGGTGGAACCCAGATCAAAGCAGTTGATGGGGTCACCCTGGAGCTGCGTCCCAATGAAGTCTTGGGCATCGCCGGAGAATCTGGATGCGGCAAATCGACCCTGGCAGCTGTGGTATCCCTGACCCATAATCCGCCATTGACCGTGATCGACGGGCAAGTTGCAGCCAACGGCTTTGACCTGTTGACACTGCCAAAGGAACAAGCCCGCCGGGAGATCAAGGGCAGATACATATCAGTGGTGCCCCAGGGAGCCATGAATGCCCTCAATCCCACGCAGCGGATCAGAAACTTCGCTATTGACATGCTCCGTGAGCACCAACCGGAGATAACCAAGCAAGATGCGGTGGATCTGGCCCGGACGAGGCTGCAGGAGCTTTCACTGCCCGAACGGGTATTGACCAGTTATCCCCACGAACTCAGTGGAGGTATGAAACAGCGAACCGTCATAGTGCTGTCTACCCTGCTGAATCCGAAAGTGCTAATTGCCGATGAGCCTACTTCAGCCTTGGATGTCAGTTCCCAGAAGGCTGTAATTAGGCTGCTGATGACACTCCTCGATGAACAGATAATTACCAGTGTCGCGTTTATTACCCATGAACTGCCGCTTTTGCGGCAGGTAGCTGATCGAATTGCCATCATGTATGCCGGCAAACTCGTGGAAGTCGGCACGATGGAAGAGATCATCTTTGAACCGCAGCATCCCTATACCCGGGCGCTGATGGGATCAATGCTGGTACCGGAAAGACACGTCCGGGAAAGACGGATCGAGGGTATTCCTGGAGTGCCTCCAGACTTGAAGAATCCGCCGGCGGGCTGCCGCTTCCATCCCCGCTGTGCAGACCGGATAGAATGGTGCTTACAGGAAGAACCCCCTCCAAAGACAGTAGGTGACAGAACGACATGGTGTTGGCTAATGCATTGAATCACTCTAAAGAACAGCAGCCGCTCTTACAGGTGGAAAATCTGACGAAAATCTTCGGCAGCGGCAAACGGGAAGTTGTAGCTGTAGAGGATGTGTCCTTCGAGATGTATCCAGGAGAGATCATCTCACTGTTGGGAGAGAGCGGCAGCGGCAAGACCACCACTGCCCGCATGATCCTACGACTAAGCCAGCCGACTAAAGGGCGCATCCTCTTTAAAGGTAAGGACATCCAAGCACTTAAGGGCGTAGATTACTGGCGGCAGGTGCAGGCCATCTTCCAGGACCCTTTCTCTAGTTTCAACAGTTTTTACTCAGTCCACAGTTTTCTCAGCAAGGCTTTTCGGCTGAAAGGCAACCATGTCTCCAAGTCCCAGCAGCGGGCACTCATGGAAGGAGCCATGGAGAAGGTAGGGCTGAATGCTGAAGAGCTCTTGTTTAAACGTCCCCATGAGCTGAGCGGCGGCCAGCGGCAGCGGCTGATGATCGCCCGAGCCCTGCTCATCGAACCTGAGCTGCTGATCGCCGATGAACCAACATCGATGATCGATGCTTCCTCCCGGGTAGGGATCCTGAATATGCTCATGGACCTGAGCCGCAATCTCGGCATGTCCATTATATTCATTACCCACGATATAGGCCTCGCCTATTATACCAGTGACCGTCTCTTAATCATGAGTAATGGAAGAATCGTCGAAAGAGGCCCTTCCATGGATGTGGTGGAAAACCCCACCAATGAGTACACCCGCCGGCTGCTGGCGGATGTGCCGACTCTAAGCAAGAGATGGGCCCTGT
>LFTN01000010.1 GCA_001513495.1 Clostridiales bacterium DTU087 | reverse complement strand
GAGGGTGCTGTCATCGATGATTATTCCACCACATCCAGAGACGTGCTGGATGAGTTTACCGACCCGGATATTGTGCGAATTACCAAGATTGTTGATTGATATCAATGGCTGGCTGGCACAGCAGGCTGCCTGCCGGCTTGCAGATAGAACTCTAGGCCAGGGAACGCAAGACTCCATCAGAGTAGAGAGAGTAATCATCAGGAGGGCAGCAGCATGAAGACTCGGGTTTCAATTGAGGGCAGCCGTTTTTTAATTAATGGAAAGGATCCCTATCCCGACGGCCGTCCGGAAGTGGCTGGCAAGGGCATTTTGCTCAATGTGCGGGCTGTAAACGCATTGTTCGATGACGATGGCTCGTATGTTAAGGGTTATTGGAGTGACTCAAGGGCTAATCCCAACGTCGGTTACGATCAAGGCCTCTTTGGCACTTGGGATCCCGATGATAATACCCGGAGGTTCCTCATTGCCCTGCCTTCATGGCGGGCCATGGGCGTGAGAGCTGTAACCATCAATTTCCAGGGAGGCGGTCCGCTGTTTCCCTATACCAAGGAGTATTACGGGCTTAATATCCGCCAGATGGTAGAGAACAACGGCTTCACTAAAGAAGGAGCTTTGAAGCCGTCTTTTGCTGCCAGGGCTGAGCGGATCATTAGACGGGCTGATGAACTCGGCATGGTAGTGATTGTCGGCCTGTTCTATTTGGGGCAGCAGGGCAAGATGAGTAATGACGCCATTAGGCAGGCCGTACACAGTGTTTCGGCTTGGCTTGTGGAAAAGGACTTCCGCAATGTCTTGATTGAGATTGCCAATGAAAACAGCAATGACTGCATCTGGCGTGAGGCTCTACGGGCTGACTATGTTCATGAGCTGTTCGATATCGTCCACAGTTACCGCTATTCTGATGGTTCACCCCTGCTTGTGTCCACCAGTCTGATTAATCATACCGACTGGGACCTGCCGCAAAATAAAGAGAAAGCCGATTTTGTGCTCATCCATCTTAATGGCAAGAGCGTAGATGAGGGCAAGCAAATCATCGCTGATGTTCATCGGTATGTAAATTATGAAAAACCCGTCATGGTCAATGAAGATGCCGGTACCGCCGATGGCGGGCCGGGAGAGATGGATGGGATCACCTTTATCAATTGGGCTTACCCGCCGGCTCTAGAGAAGTTCGACGCGACAGTACTGGGGCAGGCTGGTTGGGGTTACTATGGCCAGTACTTTAAGCAGTCCATGCCCAATAACTGGGAGATCTATCGCCGTAATGGCAACGAACACGAGCTGGATATCTTTGAGAGATTTGCTTACTGGGCCGGCTTGATACCGGAAGGCGGCAAAGGTCCAGTCATCTTGGCTATCAATAACCTCACCGAAGGTCAAGTAGTAGAAGAGGCCGCCTATGTTTCCGCTGCAGTAGTCCATCCACTGGGTTGGCGCCATATTTCCCATGTTGAGTTCTACCTCGATGATGGCAGCACACCTGTCTGGATCGATGAAGAGCCGCCGTACTACCTTGGTGGAGACCTGTTCCGAGGGCCTAACGGTTTTGATATGACATCACTGGAGGAAGGCCAACACACCCTCAGAGTAAGGGCAGTAGATATTGCAGGACATTTTGCAGAAAAGGAAGTCGTGTTTGTAGTTAAGAGATAGCACAGCAGATGCGGCAGGCCTGCAGGTTTCCCGTTGGGCCTGCAGGTGCCTGCCCTGAAGCAGCTTATCTCACCAACAGAAAGAACCTAGAGGGGATGATATCCGTGTCAAAGCGCTATGCAGTCATCAGTGGATTCTTAGGAGCTACTCGGGACCGGTTCTGTGTCTATGGCCAGAATCGGACCATAGAAGAGAAGTTCAAAGTGGCATCGGAGATTGCGGGTGTCACCGGCATCGAACTGGTGGTTCCATATGATTGCCCTGATACAGGTTTGATCAAGGAACTCTGTGACAAGTACGGCCTGCAAATCGCGACCATCAACCTTAATCTCAAGGGAGAACCGGAGTTCTACAGCGGTTCGTACACGAGCCCCGAGGCAGCCATCCGCAAAAAGGCTATGGAGTTCACGGAAGAGGCCTTTAGAATTGCGGACGAGCTTGGTGTTGGCTTGATCACCATGTGCCCTCTAGCCGACGGCCATGACTATGCTTTTCAGACCGATTATGCAACTGACTGGAAGCGGATGCGGGATTGCGTGAAAGAAGCAGCCCGGATAAATCCAAACATCAAGTATTCTCTGGAGTACAAACCCACTGAGCCCCGGGTATACTGTTATCTCGACACAGCAGCCACTACGCTGCTCCTTTGTGAAGAGGTCGGCGAAGACAATGTAGGTGTCACTCTGGATATCGGCCACGCTCTGTGCGCCGGCGAGACACCGGCTAAAGCCCTGGCACTGTTAGCTGAAAGGGGCCGGCTCTTCTACATCCACATCAATGATAATAACCGGGCTTGGGACTGGGATTTGATCCCCGGCAGTGTCCACCTCTGGGACATCGTAGAGTTTATCGTCTACATGAAGAAATACAAGTACGACAACTGGGTGACCGCGGACATGATGCCGGCACGGGTTGATGTGAGAAAGGGCTTCGCGCAAACCTTCAAGGTTTGGAGCAAATTCGAGGAACTGGCAGAGCGGTGTGATCTGGATGAGTTGGTGAAGCTTTCCCGAGAAGGGGATGCCACCGATGCCTTCGAGTACCTTTGGAGCCTGTTTTAAGTCCCCGTGATTTGGAGCAGCAATCCAAATGTTCATTCTGCCATGTAGTTAGGGGGATATCAGTGAGGCCGATTGCGATTTATGTGGCTCCAGTAGGGGCAGCGCCAGTGGCTGGCAATCCCTTGACAGCCAGGGAAATCGCCGAAGAAACCATCGCCTGTGCCAAGGCCGGTGCGTCCCTAGTGCACCTGCATGTGCGAGACGAGCAGGGGAGACTGGTGGAGGATACCAGGGTCTTTAGGGAAACCGTTGAGATGATTAGGCGGGAATCAGACATCATTATCCAAGGTTCAACAGGCGGTATGTCTGATCTCAGTGCTGCCGAACGCTGCACTGCGTTACAGGTAGACGGTGTGGAGGTAGCTTCTCTTAATCTGGGTTCCAGTAATTTCGGAGACGGCGTCTATATAAACTCTCCCGCGGATGTCCGCTACTGGGCCCAAGAGATGAAGGCAAGGCGGATTAAGCCGGAACTCCAGGTCTTTGAGCCGGGGATGGTGGAAACCGCCCTCCAGCTTCAGAGGGAGGGCCTGCTGGAGGAGCCGCTGGCCTTCAACTTTGCCCTTGGCTTTCCGGGGGCGATGCCGGCAACGGCAAAGGGATGCCTGTTTTTGTCAGAACTCATTCCCAGCGATGCTCGCTGGAGTGTAGTCCATCATGAGATGGAGGATTTTAGCTTTCTAGCCGGTGCTCTCTCCATGGGAGCCTTTGCGATTCGGGTTGGCTTTGAAGATAGTCTCAGCCTCGGCGGCGGCCGCAGTGCCACGTCCAATGTCGAACTGGTACGCAAGATCGCCCAAGTGGTTACTGACCTCGGGTATCGAATCATGGATGCTGCTGAGGCCCGTCGTCAGCTGGGGCTTAAGAGCTTAGATTGAGGGGGGTGAGAGCTGGGAGGAATCATCTTACAGCAAGAGCATTGGTTGACAGAACACGAGACCACTACTAGGGAGGTTAAGAAAGACTATGAGAACTTCTAGATTCATGACAATTGCCCTGTCTTTCTTGCTGGTACTTGTAGTCGGCACCGCCGGCTATGCCAATCGCATCGAGTTCTGGATGCAGAACTACGACAACTTGCCCATCCAGAGCAAGTGCATGAATGAACTGATTGCTGAGTTTAAGAAAGAGACAGGCATCACCGTAGACATTGAGTATGTCAACTGGGACGAAGCAATGAACCGGTGGACCCTGGTTGCTACCGGCGGCGAAGCTCCCGATGCCGGTGATATGTACTGGCTGTACACCTTCTCAGATATGGGCGGCGGCAAGCACGGCCCCATGCCCCTAGATGAGTATGAGGATCAGCTGGGCTTGGACGGCTTCTTCCCGTCCTCCTTGGCTGATGTCAAGTACAAGGGCCATACCTATGGTGTGCCCTGGCGTATCGATATCCGTCTTATGGCTTACCGCCAGGACTACTTTGATGAGGCTGGCCTCACTGAAGCTCCACAGACTTGGGACGATCTCTTGAACTATGCCCAGAAACTGACCAAGAGGACTGCTGATGGCAGAGTACAGCGCTATGGCTTAGCTCTCCGCAACAATATCGACGTCCAGCAGGTCTTGCCTTGGGTCTGGCAGGCCGGTGGAGAGATCATGAGTTCTGATGGCAAGCTCGCTCAGTTTGACACTCCTGAGTTTAAGGAAGCCATGCAGTTCGTAAGGGATCTCATCTACAAGTATGAAGTAGTCTCTCCGTTCATCACCGACCCATCATATGTCGAGGGTGACGAGTTCAGAGCCAACCGAGCTGCCATGATCGATCACGTGGGCGCCAGCCTCAAGAGAGATCTGGAGCTAACGGCACCTCAGCTTGTTCCCGTCCTGGTAGGAGCTCCTCCTGTAGGCCACAAGGCCCGGGCTGCCTTTAGCGGTGCCGGTTACTTCGGAGTTCTGCATGGGACCAAGAACCCTGAGGCTGCAGTTAAGTGGGTCAGCTTCTTGGCACGGCCTGATGTTCAGCTTCGCCTAGGGCAAGCCATGAGGCAGTATGCGCCGAACATGGAAGCTGCTATGGATCCTTACTACACCGGCGATGCATGGGGAGCCAGTGTTATCGAGACATTGCAGTATGCCCATACTTCTCAGCATCCCAGCCCAGCCTACTCTCAGATCATGGCTAAGGGCCCGGGAGGAGTCATGTACGATCTGTGGCAAGCTGTCATTCACAATCAGGAGCCGTTGGATGAAATCCTGAAGACAGCTCAAGTAAGGGCTCAAGAGTTGATGGATAGAGTACGGTAGGTTTTGACTCTAGAACGGGTCTGAGTGTGGGAGCTCTAACTAGTTTAGAGCTCCCATTACAAGGGAGGCGAAGCCAGTGGCTAAGCGCAGCAAGCGTTTCTTGGGTTTAACCGATAAGCAGCGGGAAGCATTGTTTCCATACATCATGCTGTCACCAGCTCTGATCGCGGTTTTGGGTTTAAGTTTTTATCCGATTTTCTTGGGACTCCGTCTCAGTTTCTATGATTACACGCTCTTGTACCAGTCTCGGCCTTTCATTGGATGGCAGAACTACTCCGAGCTGATGAGAGATACAACATTCTGGTCCAGTTTGACAAACACAATTCTCTACACTGTGCTCAATGGTGTAGGCAGCACCATCATCGGATTGGCAGTGGCTCTGCTTCTCAACAGGAGCAGCAGAATCCGGGGTTTCTTGCGCTCTTTTTCACTCTTTCCTTGGGTGGTACCGTCAGTAGTCGTCAGCTATGTGTGGATGTGGTTCTTTCAGAGGGATTTTAGCCCCATTAATGATGTGCTGATGCGATTGGGGCTCATCGCCGACCCCATTGCCTTCTTAGGGAACCTGGACTGGGGCATCGGACCCTTTACATTGCCATTCCTGTCAGTGTTAGCGGTGAGGCTGTGGACCAGCTTCCCCATGAAAGCTGTCATGCTCCTCGCAGGATTGCAGAGTATCCCCGGCGAGCTGTACGAAGCAGCTACCATCGATGGGGCGTCGGTCTGGCAGCAGTTTCGCCACATCACGCTGCCCATGCTGGTTCCGGTGTTGGGTGTAATACTGACCCTGACTCTGATCTGGAACTTTGGACATTTCGATACCAACTATTTGATGACCCAGGGCGGCCCCAGGAATGCTACCAACGTCATGGCTGTGGCTGTCTACCTGATGGGTTTTGGACAGTTTAGGCTGGGCTATGCTGCAGCTATGGGCGGTGTTATGCTGCTTGTTACGTCGGTGATCGCCATCGTATATGTTACGATGCTGGCAAAACGTGATGAGCTGTAGGCTCCAATTGGAGGTGTAGTGATGGCTAGAAAGAGCTTATTAAAGGGTTCGCTGCTAGGCCGTACGATGATAATGCTGGGCACCATTGCCCTTGTGGTTTGGGTTGGATTTCCCTTTTACTGGTTGATTATTACCAGCCTCAAACCCCGAACGGAGCTATTCCTAACTCCGCCGAGCTGGTTTCCTGCAGCTCCAGAGTGGAGCCGGTATCAAGAGATTTGGTCATTTCTGCCCTTAGGCAGATACATGCTAAACAGCATTATTGTCACAGTGCTGACCGTAATTCTATCGGTGTTTCTCACCAGTACTGCTGCTTACGCGCTGAGCCGCTTCCAGTTTAGGGGCAAGACCGCGTTTCTGGGCATGCTCCTATTTACCCAGCTGGTGCCGGGTGTGATCACAGTGATACCGCTGTACTTCGTACTGTACTCACTGGGGCTGCTCAACAACTACTTTGGCCTGGTGATCGCATACTCAACAGGGGCAATACCGTTTTCGACTTTGATGCTGAGGAGCTATTTTAAGTCGGCCTATCCGCCGGAGCTGGAAGAATCAGCGCTAATTGACGGCTGTTCTCGTCTGGGAGCATTTGTCAGGATCTGCCTTCCCCTGTCCCGCCCCGGCTTGGCCGCTGTTGCCACAATGAACAGCATCAATGCCTGGAAGGAGTTTATGTTCTCCAGCATCATTATGACCAAGGGCCAGTACAGAACACTGGCAGTGGGCCTCAGGTCCATGGTCGGTGAGTTCGGCTTAGCCTATATCGGTGAATTCATGACAGCATCGGTTGTGGCCTGTCTTCCGATCCTCATCGCTTTCCTCTTCATGCAGAAGAGTATGGTTGAGGGCCTGTCCAGCGGTGCTGTAAAAGGTTAATACAAGAGGGGGCGGGAAGGGTGGAGAGAAGGACTCGGGTGGAAATTGTAAGGGACGAGTTCTATATCAATGGCAAACCCACATACCAGGGTGTCACATATAAGGGTGCGAAAATCCAGGGGCTATTGCTCAACAGCCGCATGGTCCAAGGTATCTTCGATGATCTGAATCCCGAAACCAGGGAGCTGTGGAAGTATCCAGACACAGGCAAGTGGGACCCGGATCGAAACACCCGGGAGTTTGTCGAAGCAATGCCCGTCTGGAGGGAGCATGGGCTGCTGTCTATCGTAGTGGGCATGCAGGGAGGCAACCCGCAAGGTTACCGGACGGACCAGCCTTGGCGCAATTCAGCCTTTACCCCAGAGGGAGAGCTTGTCCCCGAGTTCATGGAAAGGCTCAGGAGCATACTGGATAAGGCTGATGAGCTGGGAATGGTAGTGCAGCTCAATGTCTTTTATTTCGGTCAAGACGAGCATTTCATTGATGAGTCAGCAATACTCAGGGCTCTAGACAATGCGTGCCGCTGGGTGCTGGAAAATGGGTATGGGAACGTGATCCTAGATGTTGTCAACGAGACAGATGTTCCCCACTATGAACATGAGATCCTCATGCCAGCCAGGGTACATGAACTGGTCCAGCGGGCTAAAGAGATAGAGCACGGCGGCAGGCGGCTGTTGGCGGGGACAAGCTTTAAGGGCGGCTCCATTCCCACAGGCCAAGTCGTGTCGGTATCTGACTTTGTCTTGATTCACGGCAACGGTGTTGAGGATCCTAACCAGATAGCTGAAATGGTCGAGACAGTGAGGCTCATGCCGGAGTATCGGCCTATGCCAATTCTCTTCAATGAAGATGACCATTTCGATTTTGAAAAGGATAAAAACAACATGATGAGCGCCATTAATGCGTATGCATCATGGGGATTTCTCGAATGCGGCGATAACAACTACCGGGA
>LFTN01000228.1:2312-2563 GCA_001513495.1 Clostridiales bacterium DTU087 | reverse complement strand
ATAGCAGAGGACGGCATTGACCCCGAGATGGTTCCCAAGCGTACCCTATACACCGGCGCACAGATACCTGCCATTGGTCTAGGGACCTTCGGATCCGATCGCTTTTCCGGTGAATCAATTGCCGCGGCGGTGCTGGGCGCTGCTGAGGTAGGCTATCGCCATTTCGATTGTGCCGCCGTATACGGCAATGAACACTTGATTGGCGAGTCGCTGCAGGCCATCATGGGGGGCGGTGTACCGCGGGAGGATCT
>LFTN01000228.1:0-2194 GCA_001513495.1 Clostridiales bacterium DTU087 | reverse complement strand
AACTACCACCGGCCGGGAGCTGAGGGCACTGAACGGGACCCCAATGCTAAGCCGTATTCCCACGATGAGTACATGGAGACATGGCAGCAGCTGGAGCGGCTGGTGGAATTGGGGTTGGTGAGGCATGTCGGGACATCCAATATGACCATCCCCAAACTGAGGCTGCTTCTGCAGGATGCCCGCATCAAGCCTGCCTGTAACGAGATGGAGCTGCACCCCCATTTTCAGCAGGCAGAGTTGTTCGAGTTCTGCCTAGAGAATGATATATTGCCCATTGGATTTTGTCCCATCGGTTCGCCCAATCGTCCCGATCGAGACAGGACTCCGGAGGATACAGTGGACATCGAGGATCCGGTGATCGTGGAAATCGCCGAAAGGTTGAATGTCCACCCCGCGGTGGTGTGCGTGAAGTGGGCTGTCCAGCGGGGACAAGTCCCTGTTCCCTTTGCTGTGAACCGGGAGCATTACCTGGCCAACATTGCCTGCACTGTGTCGGAACCGCTAACAGTAGAAGATATGCAGGCTATAGCCAAGATAGACAAGAACTGCCGTTTGATCAAAGGGCAGGTATTTCTCTGGGAGGGAGCTCGGGACTGGGAGGATCTCTGGGATCCTGATGGCGTCATAGTAGATATGAGATAGGGGCTCTCGTGATATGAGGTAAGTCTGAGATGGGTCGGTATAGATTGGCGAGGAGCTTGCTAAGCATCAGTTCACACCATTTTGTGAAAGGGCAGCGTTGGAGTTGTTCAACTAACGCTGCCCCATTCCACTCCAACGCGGCAATTATGTCTCCTTGGCTAATGGAAGGTTTAATGATATTCTGACATTAAGAGACATTTAGCAACTCATGCTTGGATTGGGGCGGCAGGAGAGTGGCGCTCAGTGCTTGCGCGCTAACTAACTGGAACAAGCAAGGGGGTGAGGCTCTAATCAAGCCTTGTTGGTGTTGTGTGTCAAGACGAAGGAGTCTATGAGAGCCAGTATTTTCAGGGAGGGAATATTTGGTGACGGAGCTGCGTTTTCGACAGATCCATCTGGACTTCCATACAAGTGAGCATATACCGATGGTTGGCGCCGAATTTGACGGAGAAGAGTTTGCCCGTACATTGGACAAGGCCCGGGTAGATTCCATTACGTGTTTTGCACGGTGCCATCATGGATTGATCTATTTTGATTCCAAGCGGTTTCCAGAGCGTGTCCATCCCAATTTGGTTAACCGCAATTTGCTGTTAGAGCAGATAGAAGCCTGCCACAAGTACGGCATCCGAGCTCCCATCTACACCACCATACAGTGGGACTACTATACAGCTATGCGGCATCCTGAGTGGCGGGCAATTGGGCCTGAGGGTGAGCTCTCAGGGACCAAGCCGTATGAAGCTGGGTTCTACCAAGACCTTTGTGTGAATACGCCCTATCGGGATTTTGTTTGGGCCCATGTGGAAGAGATTCTGGAAATGCTGCCGGTAGACGGCTTTTTCTTTGATATTGTCAAACCCTACGACTGCAGCTGCCGGTACTGCGTACAGGGCATGAAGGAAGCAGGCTTAGACCCTACTAAAGAAGCAGATCGTCTTGCTTATAACAAGACGGTTTTGGACAACTTCCGACTAGAGCTATCTCAGTTTGTGCGGGAGCGCAATCCAGATGCAACTATTTTCTTCAATGCCGGCCACATCGGCCCCTTCGTGCGGGAGTCCAAGGATGCCTACTCACATTTTGAACTGGAATCTCTCCCAAGCGGAGGCTGGGGGTACATGCACTTCCCGTTAACTGCCCGCTATGCCAGGAATCTAGGCATCGACTGTGTCTCCCATACTGGCAAGTTCCACACCAGTTGGGGTGATTTTCATTCGTTCAAGAATAAAGCTGCCTTGGAGTTTGAGTGTTTCCGCATGCTGGCCCTCAACTGCAAGTGTGAGATTGGTGATCAGCTGCATCCCAGCGGCAAGATCGATGAGCATGTGTATGAGCTGATCGGTTCTGTCTACAGCCAGGTGGAGAAGAAAGAGCCGTGGTGCCGCGGTGCAAGGGCTGTGAGCGAGATTGGCGTTGTGACCACTGAGGAGTTCACCGGAGAGCGGGTCCCAGTTGCCACTGCCGGGGCTGTGCAGATGCTGCAAGAAGCAGGGCATCAATTTGAGATATTGGATACCCGCAGCTGCTTTGATACCTACCGCCTGTTGATCCTGCC
>LFTN01000204.1 GCA_001513495.1 Clostridiales bacterium DTU087 | reverse complement strand
GCTACCCGCTCAGAGTGGAGCTCCTCCCGGGGGTTCTTTTCGAACAGAGTGTTGATCAGAGTATTGATTATTTGATAGTTCGAATTGGACTCCGGGAGAAGCGATGAGCGATAGCGCCTCCGGGATACCCGGCTGCGAGCCGGATCGTTAAGCCTCATCTCGGTCCACAGAATAGTAGACAGAATGATGGCAGCCAGAATCAACCACTGCAATTCCATTGGAAACTAACCCTCTCCGCTTGATTTTCGTAACCGCCAGCGCGATTATATTCATTAGTAAGCTGCTTAGTTATGAGTATCCACATAGAGATGTTGGGTTGTCGCATGATCTAACATAGCAAATTGTTGTATTATTGAACAGGTTTTTTGAGATTTGTCGATACACACATGGCAAATTATAGCATCTGGGTTGGGGAGGGTCAAACCTTTGGGCAGAAAAGCTACATAATGTTCACACGGCCGGCTGAGAAGGCTGGGCAATTTGTCGCGGAAGTGTTAAGATAGAACACGATGGCATCTACCAACCACATTGATGAAGGGAACAATAGACATGGTCAAATCCAATCCACTAGTCAAAACCTTGGTTACCTTGCGGGGAAATGCCCGGGCTTGTGTCTGGACAGAGCCGCTTTATTCTATTCCTTGGCAGCTGTACGCGCCGTATATTGCCTTATATCAGCTTGCCCTGGGCGTTACCGAGAGTCAAATCGGCCTCATTGCCAGTGTCGGCATGTTTGTGCAGGTGTTTGCCGCTCTAGCCAGCGGAGTAATTACAGATAAGCTGGGACGGAAACGGACAACCCATCTATTTGATATAGTGTCGTGGAGTATACCTTGCCTTATCTGGGCGTTCTCCCAGAATTTCACCCATTTCCTAATCGCAGCGGTGATCAACGGCTTGTGGAGAGTGGCGGGGAACTCCTGGAACTGCCTGCTGGTAGAAGATACCGATAAGCGGCAGTTGGTCCACGTGTTTTCATGGATTCATATAGCGGGGCTGCTGGCTGCCTTCGTATCACCGGTGGCCGGGGTTTTCATTGCCCGTTACGGTCTTGTGCCAACGGTCCGGGGTCTATATCTCTTGGCATTTGTCATGATGACGGTGAAGTTCACGGTGCTCGACTTGCTCGCGGAGGAGACCCAGCGGGGCAAGATCCGGATGCAGGAAACGGCGGGAGTCAGCCCTTGGACAATGCTCAGTGAATACGGCGGTGTTTGGCAGAAAATCATTCATACACCTCGGACCTTGGTGGCCCTAGGGGTTATGGTCGTGCTCAATATCTGCCTTATGATTAACACCAACTTCTGGGGCATTTTGCTTACACAGAGACTGCTGGTTCCCAAGCAGTATATATCTTTATTCCCCTTGGCCAAAGCTCTGGTCATGTTGGTTTTCTACTTCTATATCATCCCAAGGCTCGATCCGCTGCAGTTTAGGCGGCCTATGCTGACTGGTTTTACCCTGTTTGCAGCCAGTCAACTGATCTTGATTTTTACTCCTGTGCTGGGATACAGCCTCCTCTTGGTCAGCATTGCCTTAGAGGCCTGCAGTCTGGCTCTGCTTCAGCCCTATATCGATACATTAGTTGTCGTCTCTGTCGACTCGGTGGAACGGGCAAGGATTGTCTCTATCCTCCATGTGACCATGCTGCTCTTCAGTGCTCCCTTCGGCTGGCTGGCGGGAAATGCGGCTGAACTGGATCACAGGCTGCCCTTTGTGATCAACATTGTGCTGATAGCCCTAGGATTCGTTCTGATGCTGAAGACCAGCGGCCAGGCGGGGCAGAGGGATGCCTCACCTGCTGCCCGATGATGACGAAGACTGCCGAAAGATGTGGAGCTGGCATTGGCTGACAGCTCTCTCAGATCGTCCACTGATTGTGGATTACTGCCACCAAATACCATGTGCCGTCAAGCTCTTCAAAGGCCAGCCGCAGGCTCTGCCAATCCATGCCTCCGTACTGGGGGTCAAATCC
>LFTN01000213.1 GCA_001513495.1 Clostridiales bacterium DTU087 | reverse complement strand
CCGTAAGAGCTGAACCAGCGGCTAAGCTTTCTCCCGATTTTGGGAATCATCTCAATATCCCGCCGGTACAGGCCGCCAGTTCCCAACAGCCCTAGGCCGTAGATGCCTGTACCGGCACAGGCTGTTCCTACGGCAGCCAAGCCGTTAGCCAGGGCTTCAGAATGGGTGCGGGCCCACACCCAGCCACTGCCTCTTGCCATAGAGATGAGGAGCCTGTAGAATCCATCATAGGCGACCACAACACCAAGGGCCATGATTAAGCAGGCTAGCCCTGGCTTAAGCAGGATCTCCTGCCAATCAGGCTGCATCCGCACCCTGCGGCAAACGGCGGCCAGGTTCAGCAGGCTGGCCGTGCCGAACCCGAAGACCGTGCCCCATGCCGCTCCCCTGATGCCCACTCCCGGCAGTGCTGTCAGCCAATAATTTACTGCCAGTTTGACAATAGCTCCGATGGCCAAATTCCGCACAGGTATGGAGACTAAGCCCAATCCCTGCAGTATCCCAGAACAGACCTGAAACAGCCCGATGGGCAGAGTCCCCAGTGCTAGGATTCTCAAGGGCTCTCCGGCCTTTGCGTAGCCGAACATCAAGAAGGCTGCCTTCTCAGCCAAGATGAGCAGGCCGGTGGAGGCAGGCAGACCGAAGATGACAGCGATCCGCAGTGCATCATTGGCCCGCCGCTGAATCCGGCGATATGAGTTCAAGGCACTGGCTTCGGCAATGGCTGGCACCAGTGTGACCGATAATGCCTGGGTGATGACGTTGGGAAAGTGGACTAGAGAAAGAGCCATACCGAGGTGCCCCAAGGCTTCTCTGACAGCATCTTGGCTGTACCCCGCAGCCTGCATCCGCACAGGTACGAGGCTAGTATCAATCATCTGCATCACGGGCCAGAGGATAGAGCCCATGACAATGGGCAGCGACATAGAAAGCAGCCGCCCGATGACACCAACTGCAAAGGAAGCCTGCCCGGCGGGTGCCTTTCCAGGCAGAAGCACTTTATTCTTCCTCCACCTAGTGTAGTAGGCTGCCATCACCGTCAATCCTGCAGCAGCGCCTATGGTAGACCCAAAGGAAGCCCCCGCTGCGCCGAATTGCACTCCCTGGGGCGTCAGTACTGCTGCTAAGGCCAGCATTGCCCCGACACGGCAAACTTGCTCAATCACCTGTGAGACAGCGGTAGGCATCACATGCTGCATGCCCTGGAAAAAACCCCGGAAAGCAGATGCTGCCCCCAGGAAAAAAACAGATGGGACTAAAGCCAAGAGCGCGGGATATGCCAGCGGGTCCCGGAGAATGTTTTCCACAAGCCATCTGGAGCCGGCCCCTAATATGCCCGCGAAGACTGCTCCAGATACCAGAAGCAGCGCTAAGGTTAATTTGAATATCTGTACGGCACCCCGGGTATTGCCTATAGCGAACTGTTCCGCTGTCAATTTGGAGAGGGCTACAGGCAGCCCCGCTGCCGACAGGATGACCACCAGATTGTAAAAGGGCCGTACCATTTGCAGAAGGCCCATCCCTTCCTCTCGAATAATGCGGGGAAGGGCCACAACATACCAAGCCCCCAGCAAGCGGCTGATGATGCTGGCCCCGGCGAGGATTACCGCACCTCTTGCAAAGGACTGCTTGCTCACCGGATGCACCCTCCTTGTCACTCCCATATTTACTGCAGGAAGGGCAAGGCTATGCTGACAATCAGCATTATTCTGCTTGCGGGCATGCAATAGAAAAGGCCAAGCCTGAGCAAAAGACAAAGGCTTGGCCCTGCTTGACCTAGGTTTTTAGAGGGGGTGCCTGCAATCCACCCGCCGTACTAGACTCTCTGTCACATTGCTATTCCATTTGTTTTGCCAAGAAACCCGCTGCTGTTTCTGCCAGCTTGAGTTCCAGCTCAGTCATCTTCTCTGTGGGTTCGGTAGAGCAGATCATGACCACACCGATGGGGTCGCCTTC
>LFTN01000146.1 GCA_001513495.1 Clostridiales bacterium DTU087 | reverse complement strand
GAGCGGTTCTTTACCCGCACCAAGGCTGTTATCGGCAGGAGTGTAGAAAGGTGCCATCCGCCGGAAAGTGTGCATGTGGTGACAAAGATCGTCGAGGACTTTAAGTCAGGCAAGCGGGATGCGGCCGATTTCTGGATCCGGATGAAGGGGAAGCTGCTGTATATCCGCTATTTTGCTATTCGGGATGAAGATGGGGAGTATATGGGAGTGTTGGAGGTCACCCAGGACGTCACTGCCGTTCAGGAGCTGGAGGGTGAGAAGCGGCTGTTGGATGATTGATAGCAAGTGAAGGCTTAGGTAAGCAGCCAAGAATTGAGGAGCATGGGTAAAGCCTGACCAGATTGAGGCCGACAAACAGCAGCTTTTGAGGCGATACACGCAGTATTGCAGAGGCAGCTTCGGATTTTGCTGCAGATTCATTGTTGACTTCGGCGCGATGGGATGCTATAATTGGTCATGCGGCTGGAATAAAGGCTTTACCCGGGCGAATAGCTCAGCTGGGAGAGCACCTGCCTTACAAGCAGGGGGTCACAGGTTCAAGTCCTGTTTCGCCCACCACGCGGAACCGTGGTGTAGTCGGTTAACACACCGGCCTGTCAAGCCGGAGATCGCGGGTTCAAGTCCCGTCGGTTCCGCCATCTCCGCCGAGATAGCTCAGTTGGTAGAGCAGGGGACTGAAAATCCCCGTGTCGCTGGTTCGATTCCGGCTCTCGGCACCA
>LFTN01000229.1 GCA_001513495.1 Clostridiales bacterium DTU087 | reverse complement strand
GCCCTTGCCGTAGGAATCATGAAGCTCCCTGTCGTCTAGAGGGGGTTTGAGGGGGATGCCTCCATAGGCGGGGACAAAGGATGCTGCGGTGCGGTACAGATATTGTCTCCCGCACGATTCTGCTCTTAGAAAACCGGCTGCCAGTGTATACATATCCTCATAGTTGAGGGCATTGCCAACAATTGTGCTTCCCTTAGGTGCCTCGAGGAGTTGTCTACACACCCCATCGGCTCCAGCTTTACGGAGGGTATCGATGGAGATGCACACAACTTCATCTCGGTTTATCTGCCCTCTGGTCTTTTCTTCCACCCAAATCCTCAAGTCTGAGGCTCTATATCCAAAGGCTGGATCTTTGGCAAACTCGGTTTCGCCAGCGGGGATGAGCTCATCTCCATCGGCGACCCAGTGGGTATTATCAAAGGTGTAGCGGCCGCCTTCGAAAAATGCAGGCACCAGCACCTGACCATCAAAGGTGGTCTTTGCTGCAGCTTCCATGAGCTCAATGGCAGCATTTGTCTCAGCTGGAAAGTGGCCGCGAAGGGTAGAATCTGAGCGGCTAATGATTGAGTATGGTACCCCGGTGTCTTTGGATGCCTGGATTAGACTGGTGATCAGATCCCGAGTCAGCGCTGCGGCATCCCTCTCCGATAGGCTCCGGGAGTTGGTCAGGACGTAGAAAAGCCGCTGGTTTCCCCGCAGGAGATGGGTAAATATGTCTACAGACCACGTGGTTACAACTGGTACACCGTGAACTGTCTGGGTTCCTGTAGGGTCATCATCCAGGACGACAACTTTCTTGGGGTTATTAGCCCAATGGGCGCGAATGGCCTCCTTGGCGTCTTCAGGTTGATGAGCTGGAAAGCGAGCAAATGCTTCAGCTAGGGTGATTCTCTCCTTTACCATAGTGAACTGCCTCCAATACGCTGTGTCTACTATGGTGATTTCGGGTGATTTGGATAAGTTCCTGTAGGCGAGGGCTTGATTGTCTTGAACGAGGAGCCTCTAGCCGCGGCTGATGACTTGCCTTGATGATGGTGCAGCCAATGATGATCTGCGATCAGCGCAGGATAAGATGATGTGAATCGTGCCTACAGAGTATCTATGTGAGTGAGAAACAGGATTTGCACCCAGGCTATAGTAGTATACTCTGTAAAGGAGGCTGAACGACGAATGAGCAGCACTAATCGCAAATACAAGGTCTTCGTCACCCGCAGGATCCCCCAGCCCGGCCTAGATATGCTGGAGGAGCGCTTTGACGTCACAGTCAATCCACACAATCGGGTGCTGACCAGAGATGAGCTAATTGATGGTGTGAAGACAGCTGATGGCCTTCTGAGCCTGCTTACCGATGACATTAGTGCAGAGGTAATGGATGCCAATCCCCATCTCAGGGTGGTCAGCAACTATGCAGTGGGGTATAACAACATCGATGTGGCAGCAGCTACCCAGCGGGGCATTATGGTAACCAACACTCCCGGAGTCTTGACAGATGCTACTGCTGACCTCGCCTGGGCTTTGCTCATGGCAGTCAGCCGCCGGGTAGTGGAAGGGGACGCCTATACCCGGGCAGGCCGCTTTGAGGGCTGGGATCCAATGCTCCTGCTGGGCACTGATATCGCCGGCAAGACACTGGGGATTGTCGGGATGGGGCGGATAGGCCAAGCCGTTGCCCGGCGAGCTCGGGGCTTTGACATGAGGATTCTCTACTACGACCAGGCTCCGGTGCCGGCCGCGGAGGAGTATAAGGCGGAATTCGTATCGCTAGATGACCTCTTGCGGGAATCGGATTTTGTGACGATCCACGCACCTTTAACAGACGAGACACGGCACATGATTGGCTCACAGGAGCTCCGTCTGATGAAGAAGACAGCCTACTTGATCAACACCGCCAGGGGCCCCTTAGTGGATGAGGATGCCTTGGTGGAGGCACTTAGGGAAGGGAGCATCGCCGGCGCTGGCCTTGATGTATATGAAGATGAACCGAAGCTGGCTCCTGGGTTGGCTGAGCTTCCCAATACTATACTCCTGCCGCACTTGGGCAGTGCGACCTTGGAAGCCCGAACTAAGATGGCGACAATGGCAGCCGCCAATCTAATTGCTGGGCTGGAAGGGAATCGGCCGCCGAATTTGGTCAATCCGGAGGTGCTGTAGGGCTGGTACCAAGAAGCTTTAGAGTCCATGGCGGCAGAAAGACGAAAACAATGTAAGTGATAGCCGATTGAAGAGTCCAGGGCGGGGTTCTCTAACCCCGCCCTCAGTCATCTGATGCCAGCCAGCGGCCTATGTCATGAGCCAAACAAAACGATCAAGAGCTGCGGAGATTTCGCAGCCTGAGGCCGCCTGCTAGCTGCTATCAGCGGCTGGCTAGCTCAAGGCTCTCAAGGATGTGGTTTACTACCCATAGCAGGCATTTGTCTCCAGGTCAGGAGATTCCCAGGAAAAGAAGGAGATCTCTTGCCGATGGAGAAATCTGATAGCAAATCCAGAATCCGAAATCCACAATCCAGAATCCGATCCGTTCCAAGCGAGAAGGGAGGCAGCGCGGAGAGGTCGTTGGAAAGGGACTGCCGCCATAAGATGGTGCGACGCATAAAGGTTCAAAGTGTTACAGATATGGTGAAGGAACGCCTGCGGGAGATGATCATGGAAGGGGAGCTTGCTCCTGGCGCGAAGATCCTGCAGGATCAGATAGCTGAAGAGCTGGGGGTCAGTAAGACACCGGTTCTCAAGGCGCTACATGTGCTTCAGAGTGAGAATCTGGTAGCGTCTATTCCAAGAAGAGGGTTTTTCGTCAGGAAGTTCACGATGTCTGAGATAGCCGATGCCTTTGCAGTGCGGGAAGTGATCGAGGGAGTAGCAGCAGAAGAGGCAGCTAACAGAATGACGGACAAGGAAATCAAGCGGTTGGCCGGCTTATTTGCTCCCTTTGAGCCCCCCTTGGATGCAGAGAAGACTGAGGCATATGCCGCGGCTGATAAGAAGTTCCACGGTCTCATTTTGACTGCTTCCAGGAATGAGTTCATCCAGCAGATTGACAGCATGATGAATGTGTTGTCAATCAGTTTTCAGCCCGGCCTACTACGCTCACCGGAGCAGACGATACCCGAACATCAAAGGATCGTGGAGGCGATTAAGGCTAGAGACCCGCTTGGAGCTAGGGAAGCAGCAATGGATCATCTGTATCGCACAAGAACTTGGCTGGGCGAGCAGCTGAGGATCCAAGAAGAGCTGAGCAAAGAGGCATAGCAAGACGACGGAGGTAATAACCGGTGATTACTAGATCCGAGCAAAGACATGCACAACAGCGGGCCCTAGAGTATCTCGACAGAGCTGGTGTAGTCATGACGGCTGAGGAACGGGAGCAGATAGAAGTATCAGATTTTGGCTTGAGCAAGCTGGAGTACTTCGGTGTTCAGACACTTACATACTTCAACACCGATCGTATTTGTGCCAAACAGATAGTCCTATTTCCCAACCAGATTTGCCCAGAGCATTGGCATCCTAAGGTCGGTACCGATCCCGGCAAAGAGGAAATCATGCGTGTCCGGTGGGGGCTTGTCTATGTGTATATCCCCGGTGCTGACCTAGAGCCGGCGGTCAGGGATAGAATCCCAGAAAGAAAAGAGCATTTCACAGTTGGCAAAGGGATGCTGTTAAGGCCGGGTGACCAGATCATCCTGGCACCGGGAACAGTCCATTGGTTTCAAGCAGGGCC
>LFTN01000125.1 GCA_001513495.1 Clostridiales bacterium DTU087 | reverse complement strand
GTTCAGAGGGAATATGAAAGGCGCTTGGCCGAGTTGACCAGGGAGAAAGAGGATATCTTGGCAGCGGCCAGGGCCGAGGGCGCGGAGCTGCTGCTTAAGGCAAAGTCCGATGCGGACAGCCTGTTGGGCCAGCTCCGGGCTGCTGAGCGGTGGGAGCGGGAAAGCGTAGCCAGGGAAGTCCGCATGGTACTTCAGGATAAACAGGCCGCGCTTACCCAAGAAACCCCTGCCCAGCCGGTGAAGCCGAGCGCAGTCCCCCGGGAACAGCTGTTGCCTGGTAGTTCTGTTTATCTGAACAAGTTGAGACAGACCGGCCGGGTGCTGGAACTGACCGGTGCCGGTGAAGCGCTGGTGCAGGTTGGTGCATTGAGGGTCACTTTGCCCATAGAGGAGCTAACCATTACCGACGATCAGCCGTCTGCCGCAGGTATGCGCAGTACAGTCAAACTCCAGACCAGCAAGGCATCTCTCATCTCCAGTGAACTGGATCTGCGGGGCTTGACGGTAGAGGAAGCAATGGAGAAGGTAGACAAGTATCTGGATGACGCACTGCTGGCTGGGCTTTCCCAATGCCGGATCATCCACGGAAAGGGTACGGGAGTCCTCCGGTCAGCCATCCGCTCCCAGCTGGAAAACCACCCGCAGGTGAAGGCTTTTCGCTTTGGGGTGCCTGGTGAGGGAGGAGACGGAGTAACTGTAGCTGAGCTTGGATAAAGGGCAGGGTTTGACCGTGGGCGGCCTTTAGACTATGCTCTGAGGGTATGGAAGGGGGAACCGCGAAATGAGCGGCCTAATGCAAGGGCGCAGGCGCCGGCTGTTGATCATGACAGTTTTCATTATCTCTATTATTGCCGGTGCCGGCCTGGGTATTCTTGCCGGGTTCTTGAGAAGCGCCCCATCACTGGCGGATGTGGAGTTCACTCCACGCCTGACTACGTACGTATATGATGCAAATGGAGAGGTGTTGACCAGATTCTTCACAGAGAACCGGGTCAACGTCAGTATTGACCAGATGCCTAAGCATCTCCATGACGCCATATTGGCAGCAGAGGATGACGAGTTCTATGAGCACTATGGAATCGATTTTAAGGCTATCTTAAGAGCCGTTATCGCTGATATCCGGGCTGGTGCCAAGGTACAGGGCGGCAGCACCATCACTCAGCAGCTGGCTAGAACAGCCTTCTTGACACAGAAGAAGCTGTGGACCCGCAAGCTGCAGGAGATGTTGTGGGCTATCCAGATCGAGCGGAAGTACTCCAAGCAGGAGATCTTGGAAGCATATCTTAACATCATCAATTTCGGGCACGGTGCTTACGGGGTACAGGCGGCCTCGGAGATGTACTTTGGGAAAAGCGTGGAGGATTTGACCCTTGCCGAAGCAGCAACCTTGGCGGCGATTCCCAAAAGCCCGGTGTACCTGAGTCCCAGATCCTATCCGGAGGCGGCTATGAACCGCCGGAACTGGATTTTGGGGAGGATGGCGGATCTGGGCTATATAACCAGGGCAGAGGCTGAGGCAGCCAAGGCTGCTCCCATCGAACTGGTGGAGCGCCAGCCCCGGGAAAAGGTCGCACCCTATTTTATCGACTATGTGCTTCAGGAGCTTTTGGAGCGATACGGTGAGGACATGGTCTACGGCGGCGGCCTGAAGGTGTACACGACCTTGGATCTAAACATCCAGCGCGTCGCCGAAGAAACGCTCTTGGAGTCTCTGCCCA
>LFTN01000221.1 GCA_001513495.1 Clostridiales bacterium DTU087 | reverse complement strand
GAATTGGAGTACCGTTAACCACTGCCACAGCCGCAGTTGCACTGTTGCCGAACAGGCTTGTCCCGCCGGCGTAGAGCATACCACCGATAAAAGCGACGGCGATAATGCCTACTACCACCTTGGTACCTTTCCGCATTCGAGCAAATATCATTTTTACTCCCCCCGCTCTTTTCAAAGAAAAAGACAGATTTATTGTATGTCATCCCCTAGTCACTGTCAACCGAAGTGAGAGCCAGCAGTGCTAGAGTCTGCCAGTTAGAAAGGGGTTTTGCTGCTTTTCTACCCGCAGAGTACTGGCAGGCCCATGGCCTGGGTAGATCACCGTATCTGGTTCCAGGGGCAAGATGACTTGATCCAGGGAATCAACCAGCGCTTCCCAGGACGAGCCAGGGAAGTCTGTTCTCCCCACCGAGCCGGCAAACAAGGTATCGCCGGTAAAGAGCACGCCTTCTACCTTTAGGCAGATGCTCCCAGGGCTGTGCCCCGGTGTGTGCAGGGCTTCAAACTTAAGGCCTGCCAGCTCCAAGGCCTCCCCGCCGGACAGCAGCACATCAGCAGGCGGACTCACAACCGGCCCTAGCCCTGCCCACATGGATAGGTTGACTTGGGCATCCCCCAGGCAATGCCGGTCATCCCGGTGGATATAAAGCGGTGCCCCGCAGGCTGCCTTTAGAGGGCCATTGGCACCGATGTGGTCAAAGTGACCGTGGGTGTTGATGATCCCTTCCAGCTTCAAGGACTTCTCCTCTAGAGCCCTGAGAATAGCCTTGGGATCACCTCCGGGGTCAATGATGACGGCCCGGCCTTTTTCACTGACTAGATAGCAATTCACTTCCAGTTCCCCAACTGTGAGCAGCGTAATCTCCATAGCCATCTCCTACTAAAATGCCGTCCCTCAGCTCTTGGCCTTCCCCTTGGCTGGCCTGGCACCATCTGACTCCACCAGCAAGGTCACAGGGCCGTTGTTTTCCAAAGCCACATTCATCATGGCTTGGAACTGGCCCGTTGCTGTTCTTACACCCTGTTTGTCCATCTCTTGGACAAAAAGCTCGTAGAGTGCCTCAGCTTGAACTGGGGGTGCCGCTTTGTCAAAGCTGGGCCGCCGTCCCCGGCGGCAGTCTCCATACAATGTAAACTGAGAGACAATTAGCGCCTCTCCGCCGGTATCCAGAAGCGACAGATTCATCTTGCCTGCTCCATCATGGAAAATCCTTAAGTTTGCGCTCTTTTGGGCCAGCCAACGGGCATCCCACTCAGTATCATCTTCCGCGACCCCTAGCAGGATGACCATTCCAGCTCCAATGGACCCGATCATTTCACCATCTACTACTACTTGTGCCTTGTTCACCCGTTGAATCAATGCTCGCACAACAACTCTAACCTTTCTCGCCGCTGGCGTTGATTATGTCGGCCGCGCCCGCTGTACTTCCACCACACCGTCTACCCGCCTCAGCCTCCGCATGATATCATGCATATGATCCACATCATGGATGGTGACCACCAGGTTGATCAGGGCGGTTCTGTGGTCGGTTGTCCGGGCATTAACCGATTCTATATAGGTCTTGGTTTCAGCAATGGCATTCATGATGGAAGCCAATAGACTGGTTCGATCAACGGCCTCAATGGCCAGTTCTACAGGGTAGGATGAATCCTCGTGGGTATTCCACTGCACATCGATCCGCCGCTCCGGCTCATTGGCCAAAGCAGCTACATTGGGACAGTCAACCCGGTGTACCGAAACACCCCTGCCTCTGGTGATATACCCCACAATCTCATCACCGGGTACTGGGCTGCAGCATTTGGAAATCCTCACCAATAGGTTGTCCATGCCTTTAACACTGATGCCCAAGGGCGCCCTGTCCCGTCGGGCTGTCCGGGAATTGGCCGGGGGGACGAACTTGGGAGCCGGCTCGGCAATGCCCTCTTGCTCAGCGAGTTTGGTAGTCACCTGCCGGGCTAGGATTTTGCCGTAGCCCACTGCCCCCAATAGATCCTCACGGCTGGCCAGCCCGTAGCGCTTAGCCAGATCGTTAAGGGCATCGGTCCTCAGAAGCTCCCCGGCATCAAAGCCCAGTTTTCGGCACTCCCTCTGTAAGAGCTCCAGTCCCCGTTCGACGATCTCCTCCCGCTGCTGCTCCCTGAACCAGGCCCGGATCTTGCTGCGGGCCTTGGAGGTTTTCACAAAGCCCAGCCAATCCTGACTGGGGGAGGGAGTCTTAGATGTTAAGATCTCGACAAACTCACCGTTGTTGAGCTGGTAGTCCAGGGGGACAATCCGGCCGTTCACCTTGGCGCCAACGCACTTCAGCCCCACATCGGTGTGGACGCTGAAGGCAAAATCCACTGGCGTAGAACCCGCTGGCAGATTCTTAACATCCCCCTTGGGAGTAAACACAAAGACTTCATCTTCGAAGAGATCGATCCTGAGGGTGGCCATAAACTCCTCTGGGTCTTTCATTTCCTTCAGCCAGTCCATGACCTGCCGCAGCCAGGCGATCTTCTCCTCAAACTCCATTGCCCCCCGCTGCTGCCCTTCTTTGTACAGCCAGTGGGCGGCAATACCCTTCTCGGCGATCCGGTGCATTTCCCAAGTGCGGATCTGAATCTCAAAGGGATCCCCCTTGGGGCCGATAACCGTAGTGTGAAGGGATTGGTACATATTGGACTTAGGCATGGCAATGTAATCTTTAAAACGCCCTGGTATCGGCTTCCACAAGGTGTGAATTACCCCCAGCACCCCATAGCAGTCCTTTACACTGTCAACAATCACCCGCACTGCCAAAAGATCGTAGATCTCATCAAAGGACTTGTTCTGCCTCTGCATCTTTTGATAGATGCTGTACAGATGCTTGGGCCTTCCGGAGACCTCGCCTCCAATCCCCAGCTCCACCAGCCTATCCCGCAGAGTCTGCATGACAGTCTGCAGTTCGCCTTCCCGCTCCTGGCGCTTCTTGGCTACTAAATTGACCAGCTCGTAATAGGCCTGGGGCTCTAGGTACCGAAAGGCCAAGTCTTCCATCTCCCACTTAATGCCCCACATACCCAGCCGGTGGGCCAAAGGAGCGTAGATCTCGACGGTCTCCCGGGAAATCCTCTTCTGGCGGTCCTCCGGCAGGTGCCTAAGGGTTCTCATGTTGTGGAGCCGATCGGCCAATTTGATGACTATGACCCGCAGATCCTCTGCCATAGCCAGAAACATTTTCCTCAAGCTGTGGGCCTGCTGTTCCTCATGGCTCTGAAAGGGAATTCGAGAGAGCTTCGTCACCCCATCAACCAGCAGCACGATCTCTTCACCGAACTCCTCAGCCATCTCCTCCCGGGTGACATCGGTATCCTCCAGAACATCGTGGAGGAGGCCCGCGGCGATGGTGACCGGGTCATATTCAAATTCGGCCAGAATCATGGCTACCTCATAGGGATGCCGAAAGTAGACATCTCCCGAGTCCCGGTACTGGTTCCGATGGGCTTCCTGAGCCATGGCATATGCCCGCTCTACGATCTCCAGGTCTGCATGGGGACTGTACTGGCGTATACGGTTTTTCAGTTCCTCAATACTCATGGTAACCCCACCCACCGGAAACCCCTTCACAGGCTCCAAAAGGCTGCCGGCTAATATACGTCAACACTCTTTTCCCGAGATTCGCAGAAAAGAGTGTTGGCAATCACATCCTATGCACCTGCTTTATTCTTCGTAAGTCACTAAGGTTAGGATATCGTAATCACCCAGCTTCTCCCGGCCGTTGAGGTAGGCCAGTTCAACCAAGAAGGCAAAGCCGGTGATTTCTCCTTTGAGCTGCTTGACCAGATCAGCCGCTGCCAGCATCGTACCTCCTGTAGCCAAGAGGTCATCAACCAGAAGCACCCGCTGTCCCGGCTCAATGGCGTCCTTGTGAATCTCCAGGGAATCACAGCCGTATTCCAGCTCATAGTTGACCGAGACTGTCTCAGCAGGCAGTTTCCCCGGCTTCCGCACTAAGACAAAGCCTGTTCCCATCTTATAAGCCAGCGGCGCCCCAAACAGAAAACCCCGGGACTCGACACCTACGATTACATCGACGGGCTTGTCTGCAAAGTATTCTGCCATCAAGTCCACCACATACCGGAGCGCAGCTCCGTCCTTCAGCAGTGTAGTAATATCCTTGTAACTTACACCGGGTTTGGGAAAATCGGGAATGACTCGAATTTTGCTGCGTAGATCCATAGTAGCGGCGGACGCAATCATACCAACATGGCTGGGATTGCCCACCATGTTCACCTCCAAAGATAAGATCCGTTGACAAGATGGTTTAGGCTCCCAAAACTATCTTCCAGGCTTCCTGTTCCTGAAAGTGGGAAACAGGCGTTGTCAAGGCCCATTGACCGTAAGCATCAAGATAAGCTCTCCATTTCACACACTCATTATAGCTTATGGACCTGCTCAAGTCTAGCTTGTTTTTGGGGGCTGGCAGCATCCGAACCCGGATGCTGTCGGCCTTTTCCCAAGTGGAAGCCCCTTCCGCCTCCAGCAGGCCCAACTCAGCAAAGACCTGAAGGCCCCGGCAGATGCCTGGCCATTCTAGGTCCAGGCCGGCCTGGATACACCAGCCGCGGCTGACCTTGACGTATTCCGAGGCTCTATGCTGCCACAATGCCAGGTAGAGCTGAACCAACTGGTCCCTTACCGGGTACAGTCGGGACCAAAGAGATTGATTGTCTTCCAGGTCCCCTGCATTATAAGCAAGGCAAAGCTCGGGCCCTGCAAAGCTCCACGCCCGCCGGAAATACGCAGGCGTAATGGGCAGCTGGTAGAGGACCAACCTGGCAAAGGCTCTCTCCAGTTCTTCATCTACTGGCTCTGCGGTAATCACCAATGCCAGCTCCCCTGCTTCCAGCTCTCTCCCCAGTGCCCGGCGGTCCCGGGGTGCCATCAGCCCATGGTAAAGCCCTACACGTCCCCGATACACGGAGTTCTCGCTGAGCTTCTCCGCCAAGGCGGCAGCATAGTTGGGCGCCGCAGTGTAGAGCAGCACTGCCCCGCCGGTGGATAAGAGTTCCCGGAAAACGGCGGCCTTTGTCTCCTGCTGCCGCCAGTCCATCACTTTGCCTTGAAAGGCTGCCGGCCCCGACTGCGGCACCAGTTCTCTCCACATCTGCCGGTGATGTCCATGGGCCCCTCGGTAAGCCTGCAGGCTCTCAAGCAAGAGCTGCTGCCGGGCTTCCTCTGGAGGCAGCCTAAAGTCTTTGAGAATAAGCTCTATACTTGTCCGGCCATTCCACTCATTGATCTGAGGCTGGAAGGCCAGATCCACTCGGGCAGCACCTTCCACGGAGTTCAACCGGTCCCCCATTCGAAAGCCGACAGCGGCAAAACCAAAGCCATCACCAGGCCCGTCACCGCTGTGGGAGACTATAAACTTAAGATGGGCACCATCTTTGCCGACAGTAAAGCTCCTGCGCAGGGCTAGAGACTTCGCCGCCAGTACCGGCCGGGGATTGCCTGCCCCGTAGGGAGCCAGCCGTTCCAGATCTTGAAGCAGGGCGTGGTCGATCTCATCCAGAGTCACCTGGGCATCGATCCTCAGTTTCGGAATGAGATCATCCTCGGTCAACAGTGAATGGGCCAGCTTGTTGAGTTCCCGGCGGAGTCTGGGGATCATCTCCTCGGCGATGGTCAGCCCCGCAGCCATCTTGTGCCCTCCGAAGCTTTCGAAGAGAGGGCTCAGCCCTTCCAAGGCCCGGTGGAGGTCAAATCCATCGATGCTGCGGCCTGAACCTTTACCCAGGCCATCTGCCAAACTGATCAAAATGGTCGGCCGGTGGTACCTTTCAACCAGCCGGGAGGCTGCTATGCCGATAACTCCAGGATGCCAATCTGGAGAAGCTAAGACTATGGCCCATTCCTGCGCAAGATCGATCTCCGCCTCCACCAAGGCAGCTGCCTCTTCTGTTACCTCTTCTTCAATGGCCCGGCGCTTTTGATTGGCGGTATCAAGCTCCTGGGCCAGCTTTCTTGCCTCCCGGACATCATCGGTCAGCAATAGGCGCACCGCCGCCGCGGCATCATCCAGCCTGCCTAGGGCGTTGATGCGGGGCGCTAAGCCAAAGGCTAGAGTCCTCCCGGAGATCTGCTCAGGTCCTAAGCCGGCAGCCTCCATCAAAGCAGTCAGACCCACTGATCTGCGGCCGAAATCCTGCATGCCCCTCTGAACTAGAATGCGATTCTCCCCCACCAGGGGCACAACATCAGCCACAGTCCCTAAGGCCACTAAGTCAAGGTATTTACAGGCCAGCTCATCACCCTGCTCGTCACTGCCTGTCAGCAGCCTGGCTGTTCCTTGGGCCAGCTTAAAGGCAACACCGACTCCTGCCAGTTCCTTGGTGGGGTATGGGCAATCCGGCCGGTTGGGATTGACAACCGCTGCTGCCTTGGGAAGCTCCTTGCCTGGCTGATGGTGATCTGTAATCACAAGTTCCATTCCCTGGGCCAATGCATACTCGGCCTCTGCCAGGGCTCCGATGCCGCAATCCACTGTAACCACCAGCCGGCTCTGGCCTTTGATTTCTGCCAAGGCCTCCTGGTGCAGGCCGTATCCCTCACCAGCCCGGCAGGGTATGTAATACATGGCCCTGCCGCCCAGCTCACCAATGACGCGGACCAGCAAGGCAGCAGCCGTCACCCCGTCAACATCGTAATCACCGTAGACGGTAACAGGCTCTTGCTTCTCAATCGCCTCTGCCAAGCGGCGAGCAGCCGGCTCCATATCAGCAAGCAGCCAAGGTGAAGGCACCTTGTCCCAGCTAAAGTCAAATAACTCCGCGGCTGCCTTGGGCGTATCAATACCTCTTCCCACTAGGATCCTGGCCAGGGGAGCAGAAATCCCCAGGGCACGGCTCAAGGCAGCCTCTTTGGCCGGTTCCCTCTCTGTCAGCAGCCAGCGGGTTCTACCAGTATACATATATCAGTTCACCTCAAGGCCCTTCCTAGTACTGTTCCTTCACCAAACCCGCATCTGCCGGCAGTTCCCGTGATCCCGCCTTTGTTCCTTCGGCTTCATCCAGGAGGGCCTCAAGGCGCCGCACCCGCCCCTGGGCCGCCCGCAGTTTCAGCTTCAGCTGAATCTCCCGGACCACGGCCAAGAGGCCGCCAAAGGCTGCCCCAAGGGCTGCTGCTCCTAGAATCACCACCGCCACCGATGTGTCCCACTGCCATGCCAAGAAGGTCACAGTTATCTGGCCGGCATTCTGTACAGCAAACAGGGCAACAAACACTGCAAAGACCAGTGCTAGTATCACGTACACTACCAACGGCAGCACCGCCCTCTCCCACTCATGTTACATTAAGGTATTCTCTTCAAGCCTAGAGGTATCCTCCAGCCGCCTTGGCCGCCGGCGGCTTTACTTCTGAAAAAGGCGGCGGGACAAGTCCTCCTAGACTCCCCTTTAGGCCAAGACCTGCAGGGCATGAAAAAACCCCTTGGGAATTGAAAACCCAGGGGTCAATTTACTGCCGGTAAGCTCCTCGAAAAAAGCAGAGGCTTGGTTTTAGCTCCCTTGGACACAGCTAAGCTCCTTTACAGCCGGGAGTTAAATAAAGGTGAGAATCAATGACAGAAGCATGAAAGCAACGGCTAAGTACTTAGTCACCCGCTCCAAAGTCTCGTCAAGCCCCTTGACTTTGCCGAAAAACATTTGGGTGCCCCCGCCGATGGAGCCTAGGCCTTCTCCCTTGCTGTCCTGCAGGATCACTACCACGACCAGGCCTAAAGATATCAAAAGCTGGATTGCCATCAGAGCTGTTACCACGCACTCCACCTCCTCTGCTTTGGCCGCAATTTACATCTCCTATCTTAACACAGGAAGGGGAAGCTGACAACCATCAACTGTCCCGCTCCCCCTTCTATGCTGCTATCGGATCACCACTTTAGGTTGTAGAAAGTGGATTTGCCTCTGTAGATCGCCAGCTCACCCAAGCCCTCACTGATCCGCAGCAGCTGGTTGTACTTGGCTACCCGGTCAGTACGGCTGGGGGCACCGGTCTTGATCTGGCCTGCATTGGTGGCTACTGCGATATCGGCGATGGTCTCATCCTCAGTTTCACCGGAGCGGTGGGATACTACCGCGGTGTATCCGGCTCGCTTAGCCATCTCAATGGCATCTAAGGTCTCGGTAAGGGTGCCGATCTGGTTGACCTTGATGAGAATGGAGTTGCCGACTCCCTGGGCGATTCCCCGGGCCAATCTCTCGGTATTGGTGACAAACAAGTCGTCGCCCACCAGCTGCACCCGATGGCCCAACTCACCGGTGAGCTTCTTCCAGCCGTCCCACTCTTCTTCGCTGAGGCCGTCTTCAATGGAGAAGATCGGGTACTTGTCCAGGAGGGATTTGTAATACGCGATCATCTCATCGGTGTCCCGCTCGACTCCCTCGCCGGCAAAGACGTATTTCCCGCCCTTGAACATCTCGGTGGAGGCCACATCCAATGCCAAGCCGACATCCTCACCGGGACGATAGCCGGCTTTCTCGATGGCCTGGATTATTACCTCCAGCGCCTGCTCATTGGACTGCAGGTTGGGAGCAAAGCCGCCCTCATCACCCACGGCGGTATTCAGGCCCAGGCCCTGCAGGACGCCTCTCAGGCTGTGAAATACCTCAGCACCCATCCTCAAGGCCTCGGGGAATGAAGCTGCACCCACAGGCATGATCATGAATTCCTGGATATCTACATTGTTGTCGGCATGCTCGCCGCCGTTGAGAATGTTCATCATGGGCACCGGCAGCTCCTTGGCATTGACTCCGCCGATGTACTGGTAGAGGGATAGGGAGAAGGCTGCTGCCGCTGCCTTAGCCACTGCCAAAGACACTCCCAAAATGGCATTGGCACCAAGCTTTTCTTTGTTGGGTGTCCCGTCCAGCTCGATCATCAGCCGGTCGATACCTACCTGGTCAACGGCATCCATACCAATGATCTCTGGAGCAATGATATCATTGACATTGCTGACAGCCTTGAGCACGCCCTTGCCCAAGTAGCGCTGCTTATCGCCGTCCCGCAGCTCGATGGCTTCAAAGGCTCCGGTGGAAGCACCGGAGGGCACTCCTGCTCTGCCCACAGAACCATCGGCCAGCACTACATCTACTTCTACCGTCGGATTTCCCCTTGAGTCTAGAATTTCCCTGGCGATGATGTCCTCAATAATGGTCAATTTCACTACCTCCCTGTTGAATCTCAGTATTGCTTTCCAGTCATGACCGGTACTCAATTAGGGATTTGCCGGTCATCTCTGGAGGCTGCTCCAGTTCGAGAAGATCCAGCACCGTCGGTGCCAGGTCAGCCAAGATACCGTCCCGCACTGCAATGTCCAGGCGATCGGTGATCAGTACCACCGGCACTGGGTTAACGGTATGAGCAGTGTGAGGCTCTCCTGTGTCGTAGTCCACCATCTGTTCTGCATTACCATGGTCAGCTGTCAACACCACATACCCGCCCCGGGCCAGCATGGCTGTGACTACTTGATCGACACAACTATCGATGGTCTCCACTGCCTTGACGGCGGCATCCAGAATGCCAGTATGGCCCACCATATCACAGTTGGCGAAGTTCAGCACGATCAAATCGTACTCGTCGCTGTTGATGGCCTTCACGGCCTCCGCCGCCACCTCCGGCGCGCTCATCTCCGGCTTAAGATCATAGGTAGCTACCTTCGGAGACGGAACCAGCTTGCGGTCCTCCCCCGGGAATGTCTCTTCATCCCCTCCGCTGAAGAAGAAGGTCACATGGGCATACTTCTCCGTCTCAGCTATCCTCAGCTGCCGCCAGCCGGCTTGAGCCACCACCTCACCCAAGGTATTCTTCAGATCCTGGGGCGGGAAGGCATAGGGTGCATTAATGGTTTCATCGTAGCGGGCCATTCCCACAAAGGTTGTCTTGGGGAACTTCCGGCGCTGGAACCCGGAAAACTCGTCATCAGTGAATGCCCTGGTAATCTGCCGGGCCCGGTCTGCCCGGAAGTTGAAGAAAATCACCGAATCATCATCGTCGATGGTGCCGACGGGGCTCCCTTGACCGTCAACTACTACAGTGGGGATAACAAATTCATCGGTCTCACCGCTGTCATAGGCGATTTGAACTGCCTCACTGCCGGTCTGAGCCCTGCGCCCTTCACCTAAAACCAGAGCATTGTAAGCTTTCTCCGTCCGGTCCCACCGCCTGTCCCTATCCATGGCATAGTACCGCCCGGAGACAGTGGCCACCTGCCCAAGCCCTACTTCCTCTAGCTTGCTCTCCAGCTCAGCCATGTACTCATGGCTGCTGGCAGGAGGGACATCCCGCCCATCGAGAAACGCGTGGACATAGACTTTCTCCAGGCCAAAACCAGCTGCCATATCCAACAGCGCGTACAGATGATAGCTGTGGCTGTGGACACCGCCAGGTGAAAGCAGCCCCATAAGGTGCAGGGCCGTCCCCTTGTCCCGGCAGGTGGTCATCGCCTTGATTAGCCATTCATTCTGCTGGAAATCACCTTCCCGCACTGCTTTGCTGATCCGGGCCACATCCTGATACACGATGCGGCCAGCCCCGATGTTCAGATGCCCTACATTGGAATCCCCCATTTGCCCTTCCATGAGGCCCACGGCTTCTCCCGAAGCCAAGAGGCGGGCACCGGGGTACTTTGCAAAGATCCCATCTAGATACGGTGTCCGGGCCAGATAAACTGCGTTGCCTTCCTGCCTTTCATTTATACCGAAACCATCCAATATCAGCAGACAGACAGGGTGTTTTGCCTTTGCCAATACACATCCTCCTTCGCACCGGATACATTAACCCTGATCATCATATCTTACGATCCGGGCAAATGACTCTGCTTCGAGACTTGCGCCTCCAACCAAGGCGCCGTCGATCTCTTTTTCCTGCATCAATTCTGCTATGTTCCCTGGTTTGACGCTGCCGCCGTACTGGATGCGGATCGCTTCAGCTGCAGAGCCACCATAGATCTCCCCCAAAGTGGCCCTAATCAATCCAATTACCCGATTTGCCTCCTGGGATGTAGCAGTCTTGCCGGTGCCGATAGCCCAGATGGGCTCATAGGCAACAACAACATTGAGGGCATCATCTGCCGGCACATCACTAAAGGCCTTCTTGACTTGGCTCTTCACCAATGTCTCCGTGATCCCGGCTTCCCTCTGCTCCAGGGTCTCGCCAACGCAGAGGATAGGCTTTAAGCCGTGGGCCAGGGCAGCCTTTACTTTGAGGTTAACCAGTTCATCGGTCTCAGCAAAGTACTGCCGGCGCTCGGAATGGCCGATGATCACATATTTAACCCCCAAGGCCTTAAGCATCGGGGGCGACACTTCACCGGTGTAAGCCCCGCTGTCTTCGTAGAAAACATTCTGGGCACCTAGAGCAACGTCAGTCCCCTCAATGGCTGCCTTCACCGATGCCAGTGCAGTAAAGGGAGGGCAAAGGACTACTTCCCTGTCAGCCAGATCGCCCAAGAGCGGCAGCAGTTCCCGGCAGAGGGCCGCTGCCTCCTCCGGCGCCTTGTTCATTTTCCAATTACCAGCAATGATCGGAACTCTCAACTATATCGCCTCCGCAGTCATCTATCGTTTAAAGCCTCGACCCCCGGCAGGGCTTTCCCTTCCAGGAACTCCAGAGAAGCACCGCCGCCAGTGGACACATGGCTCAATTTATCTGCCAGGCCTGCCTGCTCAACGGCGGCCGCGGAGTCACCGCCCCCGATAATGGTTATGGCATCACTGTCGGCCATCACCTGGGCAACGGCCTGTGTTCCCTTGGCGAAGTTGGGCATTTCAAACACACCCATGGGGCCGTTCCAAACCACTGTCTTGGCAGTCTTAATCTCCTGGCTGAACAGCTCTACTGTCTGGGGCCCGATATCCATCCCCATCCAGCCGGCCCGCATCTGATCGGCAGGTACAACCTCATAGGCTGCATCGGCAGCAAAGCGGTCGGCAATGACTATATCAACTGGCAGCAGGAACTTCACACCCCGCTCCTTGGCGGCTTCCATCAGTTCTTTGGCCAGTGTCAAGCTGTCGGCATCCAGCAAAGAAGTGCCGATTTCATAGCCTTGGGCTTTGAGAAATGTGTAGGCCATGCCGCCACCAATAATCAAAGTATCAACTTTCTGCAGCAGGTTATTGATAACGCCGATCTTATCTGCCACCTTTGCGCCGCCCAAAATGGCAACAAAGGGCCGCTCAGGATCATTCAAGGCCTTGCCCATGACCTCGATCTCTTTCTGCAGGAGGAATCCTGCTGCCGCAGGCAGGTATTGGGCAATGCCTGCCGTTGAAGCATGGGCGCGGTGAGCTGCGCCAAAGGCATCATTGACGTAAATCTCTGCAAGGCCTGCCAGGTTCTTGGCAAACTCAGGATCGTTTTTCTTTTCACCGGGGTAGAACCGGACATTTTCCAGAAGCAGCACGTCTCCGTCTTTCAGTCCGGCCACAGCCGTCTCCACCTCTGGGCCAATGCAGTCATCCACTTTAGTGACCTCTTTGCCCAACAGCTCTGCCAGCCGTTTAGCCACTGGATCCATCCTGAACTTATCCTCGGGCTGATCCTTAGGCCGGCCCAAGTGGGATGCCAAAATCACCCTGGCGCCCTGATCAATTAAGTACTGGATGGTGGGCAGGGCTGCTCGAATCCTTTTATCATCGGTGATATTCTGATTCTCATCCATGGGGACATTGAAATCCACCCGGACAAACACCCGTTTTCCCTTAACATCTAGATCCTTGACGGTGAGTTTATTCATATCTATCCCCCCACTCGAGAGATTCCCTTTGCTTGACAGAAAAGTCCCCCGGCCAGTCCGGCTCAGGAACTGACCGGGGTACGGCCACATAATCCCTGATTAGGCACGGGAAGCCATATACTTGACAAGGTCCACTACTCTCATGGAGTAACCCCACTCATTGTCGTACCAGGAAACTACCTTGGCAAAGTTGCCTTCCATCACTGTGGTCAGTGCCGCATCGACGATGGAAGAGCGGTCATCGCCCCGGAAGTCCATGGAAACCAAGGGAACCTCACTGTATCCCAAGATTCCCTTCAGATCTCCCTCAGCGGCTGCCTTCAAAGCGGCATTGATCTCTTCTGCACTAGTGTCTTTCTCCAGCTCCACTACCAGGTCAACGACACTGACGTCTGGAGTAGGCACCCGCATGGCAAAGCCGTCCAGCTTGCCCTTGAGCTGGGGCAGTACCAGGCCCACAGCTGCGGCCGCGCCGGTGGTGGTGGGAATGATGCTCATAGCAGCTGCCCGTGCCCGCCGCAGATCCTTATGGGGCAGGTCCAGGATCCGCTGGTCATTGGTATAGGCATGCACAGTAGTCATCAGGCCCCGCTTAATTCCGAATTTCTCATCGATGACTTTAGCCACCGGTGCAAGGCAGTTGGTGGTGCAGGAAGCGTTGGACACTACATCATGCTTGGCAGGATCATAATCGGTGTGGTTTACACCCATGACGATGGTGATGTCTTCATTCTTGGCAGGAGCGGTGATGATAACCTTCTTGGCACCAGCCTGCACGTGCAGCATTGCTTGATCCTTAGACCGGAAGACACCGGTAGCTTCCACTACATACTCTACTCCCAGATCGCCCCAGGGGAGCTTAGCCGGGTCCTTTTCAGCAAATACCTTGATGCGGCGGCTGCCCACCACCAGTTCGCCATCTTCGGCCTTAACGTCCTCAGCCAAGGTGCCGTGGACGGAATCGTACTTGAATAGGTGGGCAAGGGTCTCTGCATTGGTCAGATCGTTAATGGCCACTACTTCGACCTCAGGATCGTTTAGGCATCCCCTGAGAACCAAGCGCCCAATTCGACCAAAACCGTTGATCCCTACTTTAACTGCCATTTTCTATCATCCTCCTCTAAGCTTTAAGTGCTGTCCACTATTGGAATGGGTGTAAACACCAGTAAGCAAGGTGTGCTCCCAGATCTACAAATGATTCAAGGGGCCCTCATATCCTTTCGAAGTGATAGCTTTCCACATCACTCCCCTCAAGGCTGGCATACATCAGGCGGGCAGCCCCTTCATCGGTGATGCATACATGCTGGTAACGGTTGGACATAACAGCCAGGGCTGCTGCTGCCTTGGTATGGCCGCCGCCTACAGCTACTACTTTGTTGATCTTGGCCAAATCCTCCACCCGCAGTCCGACACTGGTGGTGTTGTACACGATGCGCCCTTTCTCATCGAAATAGTACCCGAAGGCTTCGCCCACTGCCCGCTTCTCCCGCAAAAGATGCAGGTCCTCATCTCCCAGCCCCCGGCGCTTGGCCATCTCCTCTGCTGTACCGATTCCGTGGAGCACCACATCACTATCTTTGATCAGATCTAGCATTTCCTTGATCTTCGGATCTCCGCATAAGCTGGCAATAACATCTTCTCCCACATCATCGGGGACATGCAGCAGCCGATAGGTACCACCTAAGCGTTCGGCAATATTGGCTGCTACGGTATTGGCCTGTTTTTCCACTTCTTCACCCAGGCCGCCCCTGGCGGGCACCACCATCACATCCATCTTTTCCGCTGATGCTGGAAAACTCCTGGCAACTTCGGCCAAAGTCGTTCCCCCGGTAACAGCCAAGACATCTCCATCTCTCAACACTGCTTTTAGGTATCTAGCAGTGGCCTTGGCCATCTCCTTCTTCACAGTCTCGTCCTCATCGGAATCTCCCGGGACTATGATCACCTGCTGGAGCCCCAACACCCTCGCCAGCCGCCGCTCCAGTTCCGAAAGCCCCCTGAGTTCCCGAACGTATTCCTTCAGCTCGCCTAGAATCCGCTCGCCTTCTTCTGTAACATGCATGCCAGCAGGGTTAGATACCAACAGTCCCTGCTCTCTCAGAATTTCAATCTCATTGCGCACTGTTCGCTCCGGCAGCCGCAGCCGGGCTGCTAACGCCCGTCGACCCACTGGCTGGATAAAATAGATGTTGCGCAAGATGGTGTACCGCTTCTCCACCAATTCTGCGATCTCCGGAGCTATCTTTTGGATAACAGCCAAGTTGTCCATTTATATGGGATAGTACCCGGCCCTCCCGTACTTTGTATTCAAACCCCGCAAAATCCACACACTAAAGCCAAGGAACAGATTCACCGCTCAGATTCGCTGCTAAGCCCTTGGCCCATTATCAAGGCATCAACCAGGGGGGTCCTATGCTGTCCCGCCGTAACAATTTCTGTCCCGCCGGTGGCAAAAAAAGAGAGCTGTTTTCTCCCACCATGTATATTCGAGCTGCACTGGCAAAGTCCTCCATCACCGCTGAAAATTTCCTGGATCCACAGGCGGCCTTATCGCGTTTTTTCTTCCCTGATCTCCTCCGCGATGGCTTCCAGTTTGCGGAAGCGGTGGTTGACCCCGGATTTGCTCAAAGGCGGGTCCAGCATTTCACCCAGTTCCTTCAGACTGGCATAGGGATATTGAAGCCGGAGATTGGCCACTTCCCTTAGGTCGGGAGACAGTGATGGGAACCAGCCCTTCTCCTCAATCAGCTTAATATTCTCCGCCTGGCGGTAAGCTGCTTCCAGGGTCTTATCCATGTTGGCGGTCTCGCAGTTGACCAACCGGTTGACCTGGTTGCGCATCCCTTTTACAACCCGTACATTCTCCAGGCTCAATACGGCATTATGCCCGCCCAGCAGGTTCAGAAGCTGGGAGATCTGCTCTCCATCTTTGAAATACAGGGCCACATGTTTCTTGCGCTGGACCACCCCAGGTGCTAATCCGAATGTCTCCATCAAGCTCTGGATCACAGCTGCCTGCTGAAAACTGTCGGTGACAATCTCCAGATGGTAGTTCTTCCGGGGATTGGTCAACGACCCCCGGCAGATGTACACTCCTCTGAGAAATGCTTTACGGCAGCAAGGCCTGCCCCAGCGCCCCTTGGTGTAACGCTGCTGAACGCCCTGCAGGCCGCCGACGATCCTCCGCAGCCGGGGCTGGCTGGGGATCCGGATGGTGTAGACATTGTGCTTGCTGAACCGCACCCGCCGCCGGACCCTGATTTCCATATAGGGCTGGTAAAGCTGCTTCAGCAGCCGAAATGCCATCCTGGCAGCGGCAGCCTGGCCGACAATCAAATCATACCCCTGGGGAGTCAATCTCCCATCGATATATGCCAAACCTGCCAATTCAGCCAACTGACAGCAGCGGCGCTCCGGCATGATCCGGGCTAGTTCGTCTCTGGCAGCACGGGAAAATCCCATCCTAGCGGGGAATTATCCCCTCCCCCCTTTCCCAGCAGTATGGCGGCCAAGCCCTTCTGGGCTGTGCATGTTGAGTGTGGGCTTCGCCGCGGAGGCCATCAACTCCTCTTTGGTGCGGGTCTTCTCTGACTGCAATGGGCCTGCAGGCCGTTCCCAGGACTCCCCCAGGCAGCTGCCGCCATGAATGGCAGCTGCTCCTATCTGACAACATCTGCAAAGCTAGTATTCCCCTCTTCCCTTTGCTTCATATTATTATCAGGGGAGTGTAGAAGCCATCGCTGGGCCGGTCCTGGATCTTCCACTATCGTCATAAGGTGCGGGCAGGAAACTGCCCGGGAAACAGAGAAGCGGTAGTATAATCTGCAGGCCGGGAAAGGATGAACAACACCATGAGCGACACCCTGAACCAGCTGAAGTTCGTACTGATCACCGGCCTTTCCGGTGCCGGGAAGACGGAGACGGTCCGCATTTTGGAAGATCTCGGCTACTTCTGTGTAGATAATCTGCCGCCGGCCCTCATCCCCAAGTTCGCGGAGCTCTGTATCCAATCCGAAGGTAAGATCAACCATGTTGCCTTGGTATGCGATATCAGGGGCAGGGGCTTTTTTGACCACTTGATTGAAGTCCTGGAAGACTTGGAGGACTCAGGTTTCTCCTATGAGATCCTGTTCCTGGAGGCGTCCGATGAAACCTTAGTCCGCCGCTTCAAAGAAAGCCGCCGGCGCCACCCGCTGCTGCCGGATGGCAGTGTGCTGGACGGCATCCGCCAAGAGCGGCATAGGCTAGAGGAGCTGAGGGGCAGGGCCCATCGGGTGATCGACACCAGCTTCATCACACCCAGGGAGCTCAGGCAGGAACTCAGCCGCTGGTTCGGGGAGGCCGCCAGCCACAGGGCTATGACTGTATCGGTGATTTCCTTTGGCTTCAAACACGGCCTGCCTTTGGATGCAGACCTGGCCATTGATGTCAGATTCCTGCCTAATCCCCATTATGTAGAATCATTGGCTCCATTCACAGGCAACGATGCAGCTGTCCGTGACTATGTCCTCAAATGGTCAGTCACCCAGCGGTTTCTTCAGAAACTCCTAGATCTCATCGAGTTTTTGCTGCCCCAGTATGTCAAAGAGGGGAAACAAGAGCTGGTGATCGCCATCGGCTGTACCGGCGGGCAGCACCGCTCGGTAACCATCGCCAATCATGTGGCAGATTTTATTCGGGAGCAGGGGTATGTAGTCAATGTTGAGCATAGAGGAATACTACAACGGGTTTGAAAGCTCTTGGCGGCGATTCTGCAAGTGGTTCTACCCGGGCATGCGGGTGAAGCGCTGGATCCTTCTGATGGTCCTGGGAGGGATGCTGGCTGCTGGGGGCGGGGCCATCCTCATCGGCCCAGAACCGGTGATTGCCCTGGGGCGCACCATCAGCAACTACCTGCGGGCCATCGGCCAGTCCAATAAGATCCCACTAATCCAAGAGCTGGGAGCAGCAGTGGCTGTCTTGGGCATAGTGCTCATCTGCCTTGGCTTCCGGCAGGTGATCAGATCTTTGATTCAGGATATCCTGCCTGCCGATCCCCGGGACCTGCCTGAGATCATCTTCTACAAGCGGGGACTGGGGAGAGAGCCAGCCGTGGTAGTTATCGGCGGCGGTACAGGGCTGTCCACCATGCTCAGGGGGCTGAAACTCAAGACTGACCGCATTACCGCCATCGTCACCGTGGCCGATGATGGGGGCAGTTCCGGCCGGATCCGGTCAGAGCTAGGCATTCCCCCGCCTGGAGATATCCGCAATACTCTGGTGGCATTAGCCAATACTGAGCCATTGATGGAGCAGCTTTTTCAGTACCGCTTTGATTGGGGAGAAGGCCTGGAGGGCCATAGTTTCGGCAATCTATTTATTGCGGCCATGACCGATATCACCGGGGATTTTGAGGAGGCTATCCGCACATCCAGTCAAGTACTGGCTGTCAGAGGGCAAGTGCTGCCTTCCACCCTCAACTCGGTGACCCTGCGGGCGGAATACGATGACGGCTCTACTACCACCGGGGAGAGCCTCATTCCCCAGCCTGGCAAGCAAATCCGCCGGGTTTTTCTGGAGCCGGAAAACTGCCAGCCCCTGGAAGAAGTCATTGCAGCCATCGACAATGCCGATGCCGTTATCCTCGGGCCCGGCAGCCTGTACACCAGTGTACTGCCTAACCTTTTGGTACCCGAGATTCGGGAAGCTGTCCGCAGGTCCACAGTACCTAAGATCTACATCTGCAATGTAATGACACAGCCCGGGGAAACCGATGGCTACAAGGCGTCCCACCATGTCGAAGCTTTACTTAGCCATGTAGGGCCGGGCCTCATCGACTACGTAATCATCAACACCGCCGCGGTTCCCCATCACTTGCTCGAAAGATACCGCCAGCAAGGGGCGGTGCCGGTTGAACCAGACACAGAGGCTGTGGCGGTTTTGGGAGTGACTCCCATTGCAGCTGAGGTAATTAGCATGACCAACCTGGTCCGCCACGACCCAGAAAAACTGGCAGAGGTCATCTCTCAGATCGTATCCGAGAGGACCTCTGCCGGTAAGTTGGGAAAGCTGGTCAAACAGCTGTAACTCCACCCTATGAACCCACCCTGGGCCCCGGGCCTGCCGCCTTTGGGCCCAGCGCCTCAGGCCCGGGAGGGATTCATAGCTTGCTTGGGAGAATGCCTCGAAGGGACATCCTTTTTCAAGATACTCAGCAGCTCAGCTTCTTTGCCGCGGCTTCATCCAAGATGAAGGTGCAGTTGGGATGAAGCTGCAGCACAGAGGCAGGCACTTCTTCAGTGACAGGCCCTTGCACGGCGGCAGCTACAGCATCGGCTTTGCCCTCGCCGTTGGCCAAAAGCACAATACTGCGGCACCGCATAATGCTCTTGATTCCCATGGAAAATGCCTTCCGGGGAACGTCTTCTTCCCGCTCGAAGAAGCGGGCATTGGCCTGGATAGTTGCCGGCGCGAGTTTTACCAAGCTAGTAACACTGCCAAACGGTGTGCCTGGCTCATTGAAACCGATGTGGGCATTGCTGCCGATCCCCAGAATCTGCAAATCGATGCCGCCTGCGGCGGCAATCTTGTCTTCGTATCTCCGGCACTCCTCTTCTGGATCCGGAGCCGCGCCGTTGGGTAGATTGACCTTCTCCTGAGAGATGTTGATTTTCCCAAACAAGTGCTCCCACATGTAGTAGTTGTAGCTGGCGGGGTGCTCACCGTGGAGGCCGTAGTATTCATCCAGGTTAAACGTGGTCACCCGGGAGAAATCCAGGCCTGCCTTGTGCCTTTTTACCAACTCTTCATACAATCCTACAGGGGTGCTGCCGGTGGCCAATCCCAAGACAGCATCGGGCCTATCCTCGATGAGCCGGCTGATCATGTCAGCTGCCAGCCTGCTCATTTCAGCATAATCCTTGGCGATCTTAATCTGCAACTAGCTTCACCTGCCCTTTCTCATGTTCGCTGGTATACGACTTGCCCTCCGACGATGGTAGCCAGAGGATTGAGTTCAGCATCAAAAACGGCGATATCGCCATCCTTCCCCACAGTGAGGCTACCCTTGCGGCTGGAGATACCGATGGCGCGGGCGGGATTACATGAGGCCATCCTCACAGCCTCAGCCACGGAGACGCCCAGCAGGTCAACGGCGTTTTTGACTGCCCTAGCCATAGACAATGTACTGCCGGCAAGTTCGCCGGTAAGCAGCCTGGCTGCCTCCTTGGTGACTTCGACTTCCAGTCCACCCAGCTGATACCGCCCCTGGGGAAGGCCCATGGCCCGCAAAGTATCGGTAATGAGCACAACCTTGTCCGGGCCCTTGGCCCGCATCACCAAGTCCATAGCAGCAGGATGGACATGGACGCCGTCGCAGATGAGCTCTACTGAAAAGCCGTCACAGGTTAGGGCTGCTCCTGCGACACCCGGCTCCCGGTGATGGAGGCCCCGCATGCCGTTGAACATATGGCAGATATGGCTGGCCCCCCAAACGTGGGCGGCCATTGCCTCTTCATAGGTTGCGTTGGAATGCCCGATGGCCACAGTCACATCCCAGGACCGCAGCCGCCTGATGGCTGCCTCAGCGCCTTCCAGCTCCGGTGCCAGGGTGACCAGCCGAAGCAGCGGGCCCGCCAGCTCCCAGATCTCCTCTAGTTCCGGCAGCGACGGAGGCCGGACATGGTCTGGGTGATGGGCACCCCGTTTACCCATATCTATGTACGGACCTTCCAGATGAATACCCAAAACCTGGGCACCTCCGGTGCCCTTGCCGGCTGCTGCTTTGACTGCCTCAACTGCCCGAAGCGTCTCCCGATGGCTAGCGGTCACAGTGGCAGGCACAAATCCTGTCGTACCGTAACGGCTAAAGGCCTGCCCCATTACCTCCAAGGCCTTACCGGTGCCGTCCATCACATCACCGCCGCCCCCGCCGTGGACGTGGATATCGATTAACCCTGGAGTTACGTAAGCTCCCTCGGCATCCAGCACCGGCCCCTCGGCCGACGGCACATCGGCCCCACTGCCTACATAAGTAATAATCCCATTTTCGACAACTATAGTCCCGGGCATCACAACAAAAGGAGTAACCAACCGGCCATCCTTGATGGTTATGGTTCCCTTGGGCAACACAGACACCTCCCCCGTTTTTTCGGTTTCGTCAGGTCAGCAGCGGTTTCCTGCTGCTGGGAGATGCCCGTGATGCGGCCTTCACATAGTCTACCCAAAGTCCCTGCCGTGCATGGCAACTTCAAAATCCATGGAGGCTTTTGGCCGTAGACGCCGCCGAGAAACGAATCCGCTGTGAATAAATGCCTTTCCCTAGAGAAATACTTAAGGAAGTATTGGCCGGGTGTCGGATGGGCAGGAGGTGCCGTCATTGAGGGAACCAGCCATGGATGGACTATGCCCCCAGGGAGGGGATGCTTCAATTCTCCCTTGCAATCCCTTAGACACGGATGGACTATGCCCCCAGGGAGGGGATACTGCCGACATACCCTCTGTGATCCAAGGAATGACTAGTCCTCCTGTAAGCAGCAGGGAAGGGCAATTCCGGGAGGAGGCCGGCTCTTCCCCAGCATCGCCGCTCCTTGAGAGAAAGCTCCCTGCAGCTTATGGAGAGGACTATATCGTGCTGCTCACCCGAGACCCGGCTTGGCTGTTTGCCTATTGGGAAATCACACCGGCTGCCTGGTCCCGGGTCAGGGGAGGGTTCCAAGATGATGAGTGCCGGACTGTCCTGCGGATCTATCAGATGGATGATGACGGGCATCTCCCTCAGGCCCACTTCGATATCACGGTGCAGCCCTTCAGTCAGGCCTGGCATATCCAGACGGGGAGAATCGGCGGCGCTTATCAGGCGGGCATCGGCATCCGCACCCTTGACGGCACCTTTCGGGAGATCTCCCGTTCCAATGTGGTTAGGGCTCCCCGGGGAACTGTAAGCCCGCTGATGGACGAGGAATGGCTGACTATTCAAGAGTTTCGGTGGATATCCCGGCATCCCCAGCCCGGGCACAGCCCCATGGAGTGGCAGCGGCGCCGCCGGGGACTCATCACTGCTCTCGGGCCGTATCCCACCAGCCCCGGGGTATTCAGTCCCCCAGGGAAGCCCGGAGAAAACCCGCGGTCCACAGAACTGGGCCCCGGATACGGGCCTTAGCACCATGGGAGTTCAGTTGAGAGGAGCATCGGCTTGTACTTAGGTTACGCTGCTATCGTTCTCCATGCCCATCTTCCCTATGTCCGCCATCCAGAGGCCGATCAGTGTCTAGAAGAGCTCTGGCTGATGGAGGCCATCACTGAAACATATCTGCCTCTAGTTGATGTGATGCGGGGGCTGCTTTGGGACCAAGTGCCCTTCCGCCTCACCATGTCCATTACGCCCACATTGGCCTGGATGCTGTCAGATGATCACCTCCAGCAAAAGTACAGGCAGCACATCAACAAGCTGTGTGAACTGGCGGAAAAAGAGGTGCACCGCACCCGCCATCAGCCTCCGGTACAGGAGGTCGCCCTTTCTTACCTGAGGCAGTTTAGGCGGGCCCGGCAGCTTTTTGAGGACTGCCGCGGCCGCCTCATAGACTGCTTTGTTGAACTGGAAGCAGCCGGCTGCCTGGAGGTGATCGCGTCAGCGGCAACCCACGGCTACCTGCCTCTCTTATTTGTCAATCCCAAGGCTGTAGAAGCTCAAATAGCCTTAGGCATTGAGACATACCGCCACTTCTTCGGCAAAGATCCCAGGGGGTTTTGGCTGCCCGAATGCGGGTTTGCCCCAGGCATTGACGCCATCTTGGCCCAGTACGGTATCAGCTGGGCAATCCTGGATTCCCACGGCATACTCCATGCCGAACCCCGCCCCCGCTATTCCATCTTTGCACCCATTTACACACCGGCAGGGCTGGCGGCCTTCGGCAGAGACTGGGAGTCCTCCAAACAGGTCTGGAGTGCCTGGGAGGGTTATCCAGGGGACTATGTATACCGGGACTTTTACCGGGACATCGGCTTTGATTTGGATTATGAGTATATCAAGCCCTACCTCGTCGACGGCATCAGGGGCTTTACCGGCATCAAGTATCACAGGATCACCGGCAGGGGTGATTACAAAGAGATCTACCAGCCCCAAGCCGCTGCCCGGCGGGCAGCGGAGCATGCCGGCAATTTCATGTTCAATCGGGAGTTGCAGATCAAGTACTTGTCTAGTAAGATGGACCGGCCGCCCTTGGTGACAGCTCCCTACGACGCAGAGCTTTTCGGCCATTGGTGGTATGAAGGGCCTCTGTGGCTGGATTTCCTGTTGAGAAAAACCGCCTATGACCAGCGGGTGTTCAAGATGGTGACCCCCAGCGAGTACCTAGATATGTACCCATCCCATCAAGTCAGCATGCCGTCCGAGTCCAGCTGGGGAAACGGCGGCTACCACGAGGTGTGGCTAGATCACAGCAACGACTGGATTTACCGCCATCTCCACAAAGCAGCTGACCGCATGGTGGACCTTGCCAACCGCTTTCCAGAAGCCAGCGGGCTAGTGGAGAGGACACTCAACCAGGCCGCCCGAGAGCTCCTCTTGGCTCAGGCCAGTGATTGGGCATTTATCATGAAAGCCGGCACCATGGTGGAATATGCCTGCCGGCGGACCCAGGGGCATCTGG
>LFTN01000021.1:12288-12605 GCA_001513495.1 Clostridiales bacterium DTU087 | reverse complement strand
CCTTTCAGGGCCTTAACAACATCAGCAGCCTTCCCCGACGCGGGAAAGACCCGCTGTCCCCGCTCTACCACCAGTTCCAGCCCCTGGTCGGTAAAGAACTGCCAGGCAGCGAGGGGTGGAAAGGCATGCAGCGCGCTGTACAAAAACTTGCCTCTGCTGCCGAAGCGGGCTATGACTTCCTCAATTTCGCAGGCATTAGTCAGATTGCACCGCCCCTTGCCGGTGATGAGCAGTTTCTTGCCCAGGACATTGTTTTTCTCCAGGAGCAGCACTTCACATCCAGCCCGGGCAGCCGTGCCCGCGGCCATCATTCCCGC
>LFTN01000021.1:0-12267 GCA_001513495.1 Clostridiales bacterium DTU087 | reverse complement strand
TCTTCTTCCGGCAGCTTCCTTTGCCTTGGCCACCAGGGCCAAGAGCCCCTTAACCTCTCTCGGACTGAGCCGCCGGAACTGTCCCGGCTCCAGCCCCTCTAGATCCAGGGGGCCTATGCGAAACCGCTTCAAGGATATCACCGGGTGGCCCACTGCCTGACACATGCGGCGGATCTGCCGGTTCCTGCCTTCATGGATATCGAAGGTCAAAATCGCAGTATCCTGCAGACGCTGAACGATTTTCACCTGGGCAGGCGCCGTCCAGCCGTCAGAAAGCCTGATGCCCCGGCGCAGACGTGCGACGGCTTTCTCGTCGGGAATGCCCTGAACTTGAGCTAAATAGCTTTTCCGCACCTGGTAGCGGGGATGAGCTAAGACTTGGGCAGTTTCACCGTCATTGGTCAAGAACACCAGGCCCTCACTGTCATAATCCAAGCGTCCCACCGGGTAGACCCGCTCTTTGACTCCCTTTAGCAGATCTATCACGGTAGCCCTGCCTTGGGGATCCCGAGAGGATGAGATAACACCGGTGGGTTTATACAAGATATAATAGACCTTAGGCACCGAAGGCCGGACCGGTTGGCCATCGACTTCAATGCGGTCAACAGCAGGATCCACCTTCACCCCCAAGGTCTTGACTACTTTGCCGTTTACCTTCACCCGGCCGGCTGTAATCAGTTCTTCACTGGCCCTGCGGGAGGCCACTCCGCAGCGGGCAAGCACCTTTTGCAGCCGTTCCATTGCCACAGCCATCACCCGACCCCGTTCCATGACATCGATAACCAGACAAATACTACAAAACCCCATTATCCCCCAGCCAAAACTAGCTGGGATTAACTGGGGCAAAGTATACTACACCGCTCACGAAGTGTCAAATGCTGTCAGCGGCTTTCATCGGCCCTTCTAGTGAGCCAGCAGCAGCCGCTGCAGGCGGCGGGAAAAATGCCTCACAAGGCCGCCTAGACCGCGGACCGTCGCCTCTTCACCGGCCAGCAGGGGGACTTCGGCCAATACATTGTCTTCGACCTTAACAAAGAGCTTCCCCACCGGTGCCCACTTTGCAACAGGGGCATTGATGCCGTCATAAATGATATAGTCCACCTCCACAGCATCCCGTTGGGACTTGGTAATTGTCACCCACACATCCTGGGCGCTGACGGCAGGTATTATGTCATTTAACCCACTGGCAACTCCGATGGTTCCCACGCTTTGTCCCTTTTCCACTACCCGCAGGTTTTCAAACTCCTCCAATCCATAGGTCAAGAGAGCCGCGGCATCCTCCCACATCTTGGGAGCATCGAGGACGACGGCAATAACCTGCCTGCCGTGTCTGGTGCCAGATGCCGCCAAACACCGGCCGGCTGCCGTTGTGTACCCGGTCTTTACACCATTGGCCCCTTCATACTGCCACAAGAGCCGATTCTTGTTGTAGATGGGACGGGAGGACTCTCTCCCCGGCTCACTGCCGGCAGGTTCTGAGATTACAGCTCTCTGGGAGGCGACAATGGCAGCGAATTGGGGGATCGACATGGCATACCGGGTGATCAGCGCCAGGTCATATGCGGTTGAGTAGTGGTTATCATCCGGCAGGCCATGGGGATTGGTGAAGTGACTGCTGCGGGCACCTAAAAGAGCAGCCTTCCTGTTCATGAAGGCCGCAAATGCTTCTGTACTCCCGGCAACGTGCTGGGCCAATGCCTCGGCAGCATCGTTTCCCGAGGCCAGCAGCAAACCCCACAGCAGATCCTGCACCGGGTAACTGGTGCCTCCCCGCAGATACATGGAAGACCCCGGCGTCCGGGCGGCTTCCCTGGTGACTGCCGCTGGTTCATCGAGAGGGCAGCGCTCAAGGACCAAGACAGCTGTCATGATCTTGGTTAGGCTAGCAATCGGCCGCTGCCAATTGGGATTCTTCGCCCAAAGCACCTGGCCTGTCTGCTGATCCATAAGGACTGCAGCGCTGGCAGAAATGTCCAGCTTCCCGCTGGCCTCCGCAGCTTGCAGAGAGGGGCCTGCCAAGACTAGGGCAGTGCCGGCAAGCCATCCAATAATGCAGTGTTTTAGCCGCTTGCGACTCATGCTTGTCATCTTTCTTACCCGGCGGGGCACAGGCTTTTCTGGCCAGACACTTCCAGACATGCTAGAGATTATTCCGCCCGCCGCTGTCATATGCCCATGCTGGTTTTTCCGTATACTCTCTGCGGGTCACTGCTCCCTGAAGCTGGTCAAGCAATTTGGGAGCAAGGTCCAGCAGACGGTCATAGATTGCATTGCTATCCACCGGCATCAGCCTTACCTCATTCTGGCGAACCACCAAAAAAGCCACAGGACTTACCGATATGCCAGCACCGCTGCCGCCCCCGAAGGGCCGGGCTTCGGCAGAGTTCTGCGTATCCTTGGCGGCCTTCCCCTGTTCACCCATATAGGGCTGGTCAGTGCCGCCGGCCACAAAACCAAAAGACACCCGAGAAACCGGTAAAATCACTGCTCCATCGGGGGTCTCAACCGGATCGCCCAAGATGGTGTTAACATCGACTATTTCCCTTAAGCTGTCCATCACCGTGTGCATCAGGCCCTCAATGGGATGGTTAGGCCCACTGCTCATTGGGACTCACTCCTCTCAGCGGCTGTATGTTTCGCCCAAGTGCTTTTTCCACCAAGCCCATCTTTGGAATAGAGACCGAACATAATCACCGATACCCATGATGATAATATGACCGGCATTGACCCTGAATATGCAGTAGATGGTGACTTCCAGCCACAAGCCGCTGTAGTTGGGAGTAACTTGCCATCGGAACCTTGCCGGATCCACTTGGACTCTGCGCTGCAGCCAAGCAAATCCTGCTGCCTTTAGGCCGAGAATTGCACCGGCAAGAATGGCAGTGGCAGCGGCATCACCCAGTCCAATGGTTGTTGACCACTCCAGCCGCTCCATCTGCCGCCCGAGGCGGCTCGTATTAGGAGAGAAGTATCTTAGAGCCCAGTGATACAAAGCAGCATGCCGGGTGTCCCCGGTATGCCCTCCATTGCGCAGCAGATGGGCAGTGTCAAATACCAGATGATAACACCGGGCCAGGGCATTGATGATTGCCTCGGCATCGGATACCTCCGAAGGTGCCTCCTCCCCCAGGGGCACAGCCGCGCCAAGAACCTCACTGCCATCTGCCCCAGCATCAGGCTCAGGTTCCTGGAAATCCGACTCTGATATAACTGGAATGAGCCTTCGGACCAGCCGCAGACCCAGCCAGGATACTTCCACCAAGAGCAGGTCATCCCCCTGCTGCAGGCGGTAAGTGAGGATGATCCGGAAGGGAATGCACAAGAACAGGACGCAGACAGCAAAAAACGCTAAACCAGCATAGAGGTACATTGGCCTCACCCGGTTTAGCTTGCTCAATTCCCGGCAATTTACTACTTATTAGGTATTCTGGGTAGAGGAGGCAAGTCACCCAAATCTGCAAGGCCAAAACACTCAAGAAACCGCTGGGTAGTGCCTAGCAGGATGGGCCGCCCTGGTGCGTCCTGCCGCCCCTTCTCTTCAATGAGCTCCCTCTCCAGCAGGGTGTTGACCGCTGAATCTGACCTGACTCCCCGGATATCCTCGATCTCTACCTTTGTTACCGGCTGACGATAGGCAATGATGGCTAATGTCTCCAGAGCAGCCTGGGATAGACCGCTAGTGACCTCAGGGCGGTGAAAGGCCTCTAGATACGGAGCCATCCCGGCCTTGGTAGTAAACTGATAGCCCCCGGCTACCCTGCAAAGCTCTATCCCCCGCCGGGGATCTCGATACTCCCGCATCAGCTCAGCCAGCAGCAATTCGGTCTTAGCCTCTTCCCAACCTACAGCCGCAGCTAGGTTTTTCAGGGGAACCGGCTTAGCCGCTGCGAATACGATAGCCTCCAGAACTGCCTTGGCCTTTTGAGGCACCATGGTCCCATTACTCCTTGCTAAACGAGATGGTGATGGGCTGATCAACACCGGCCTGACGCACCTGAACAATGCCCTGCTTGACCAACTCCAACACTGCCAGGAATGTATAGACAATGTCAGTCTTGGTGGGCTGTCTGCTCAGAAGGTCATCAAACATCAGCCGTGAGTGTCTTTGAACTAAGAGGGCTACCTCACCGATCCTGACGCTCAGATCGATTGCCCGCCGCTTGACCTGCCGGACCTCTTCCCTAGCCTGCCAGTTAAGCAGGGTATTGGCATACATGAGCGCTAGGTCCTGCACTGTGGCTTCGCCAATGGGATTGGTGTAAACCAGAGGCCCTTGGGGGCCTAGAGTCGATATGGGCCGGGGATAAACTTGACGGCGGAGGCCAGCCAAATGCTCAAGCTGCCTGCCCGCTTCCCGGAACTGACGATAGATCAATAACCGCCGGATCAATTCATCCCGGCTGTAGATGACATCCTGAGCCTCCGCGTCAAGTTCGGTTTCGGCCTCAGGCAAAAGAGCTCCTACCTTAATCTGCAGGAGTGTAGCTGCCATTACCAGAAAGTCCCCGGCAACTTCCAGATCATACTCCCGCATGGTAGCTAGGTAATCTAAGTACTGCTGGGTTATTCGGGAAATCTCAATATCCCGGATATCCAGCTTGTCCTGTTCCAATAGATGCAAGAGCAGCTCAAGCGGGCCATCGAAAACATCCAACTGCACGTGATAACTCATCGATACTGACCCCCGGGTGGATGCCAACTCAAGCTCTCAGCCGCCGCTCCGCTAAATTCGAGAGCAAAGATTAACAGCTGCTGCGGTTCTTGACAGAGCCCCGGCCGCATACTCAGAATGCAGGAAAGATGGAGATCAGCCGGCTCAGGAACGAGACAATAGGCGTCAGGAGCCTGCCGGCAATGCCGCTGACCAACAGTAGCAGCAAGATTACAGGCCCGTAAGCCTCCAGCCGCTGCCAGGTGAACTCATAGCGGGCCGGCAGTATGCCTGCCAGGATCTTTGAGCCATCCAGGGGCGGTACGGGAAGGAGGTTGAAGGCAGCCAGACCTAGATTAATGACAATGTTAAGCCACAAGAACAAGTATACCACCGAGCCAACTTGTCCTGAGAACTGGTACGGTAGAAAGGCGAGCAGAATGCGAAAAAACCACGCGGCGACTACATTGGCCAGTGGGCCGGCTAAACTGACCAGCATCATCCCCCGGCGGCGGTCTTTAAAGTAATAGGGGTTGACCATCACCGGTTTTGCCCACCCGAAGCGGAAAAGTACCAGCATCAAGGCACCCAGCGGATCAAGATGGGCCAAAGGGTTCAAGGTCAGCCTCCCCTGGTATTTGGCGGTGGGATCTCCCAGCTTGTAGGCGGCCATCCCATGGGAAAACTCATGGATAGAGATGGCAAAGAGGATGGCTGGAACGGTCAAGATCAGTTGTTGGATATTCAATTGGAATCTCCCCTCCGTGGATCCAGGCTCGGCCCGTTTACCTAGCCGCTGCTGATTTCACGCTGCCTGCTGCAGTTCTCCGGGAGCCCGCCAGCCTTGGCGGTATGCGGTCCAGCCGTACTAGGTCTGCATATGTCTCCCGCTCCACGATGATATCGCTCATGCCCCGGTAGACTGTAATCATGGCGGGTTTGGGCAGGTGATTGTAGTTGCTGGCCATTGAATAGTTGTATGCACCGGTGGAAAACACGGCCAGGATATCCCCCGGCTCAACCGGCGGCAAGAGGATGTCCTTGATCAGCACATCGCCTGATTCACAGCACTTGCCGGCAATGGTGACCAGTTCCCTTGGCTCCTCTGCTGCCTTATTGGCTAGGCACGCTTCATAAACCGCCTGATACAAGGTCACTCGAGGGTTGTCGGTCATCCCGCCATCGACGGCAGCATACCGCCTAACATTGGGAATATCTTTAACTGCACCCACCGTATAAAGGGTTACACCCGCCTCCCCAACGATGGACCGGCCTGGTTCTACCATGACCTTGGGAATAGGGAGGTCGATTTCGCTGCAAGCAGCAGTGACCCTTTGGCTGATCACCCTGGCATAGTCCTCCGGTTCCGGCGGCTCATCTTCTCCGTCATAGCGGATCCCCAATCCACCGCCTAGATCCAACTCTTCCAGCTCCAAGCCCAGTGTGTCCCGGAGTTCTCCCAAGAACCTAACCATGTACTCTGCCGCGATCCCAAAGGAACGGAGGTCCATGACCTGAGAACCTATATGGCAGTGCAAGCCCACGAGTCGGATATTGGGCATTTGCCGAGCGGCGCGGTTAATGGCTGCAGTGGTTTCCGCAGTATTCAAGGGAAATCCAAACTTGGAGTCAAACTGCCCTGTTTGGATATAGGCATGGGTATTGACCTCCACACCGGGCGTGATCCGCATCAGGATCTTCACTTCAGTGCCCTTGGCAGCAGCAATTTCCTGCAGCAGCTCTAGTTCGTGGCTGTTGTCAACTACTATCCTGCCTACTCCATGGGCAACGGCCATAGATAGTTCCGAAGAGGACTTGTTGTTTCCGTGGAAATAAATCCGCTCAGGCGGAAAATCAGCGGCTAAAGCAGTGTAAAGCTCGCCCCCGGAAACCACATCCAGGGAGAGATGCTCTTCATCGATTATCCTGCAAATCGCAGTAGTCAAGAGTGCCTTGCCTGCATAGATCACTTCACTGCCAGGCATATAATGACTGAAAGCCCGGCTGTATTCCCTGGCTTTCTGACGCAATGCGGCTTCATCTATGACATAAAGTGGTGTCCCATACTGCTGGGCTAGTTCCACAGTATCGCAACCACCGATGAGCAAATGACCCTGCTGGCCGATGCTCATGGCCCCCCGTAGCTTCATCCTCTAGCCCCCTCGTTCTCCCAGCTGCAAGAGCAATTTATGTCTAATAATAACACAGCCGGTGCAGGTGGTCAATCGGACCGTGGTACGGAGTCCCCAGCCAGCGGCCGGGATCCAGCCGGAAGTGCCCTGTAGAAACTGCCTGTCCTTGAGGCCCTGCAGCAGCGATGCAGTCCCATTAATACTACAAGGCACTTACAGGGCTTGCCCTTCGGCCTCCCTGACCGTCGGCCGCGTCTTCCGCCTGTTCCCAGCGTCCGCACCGGGAACCCCAGCGGGCGATGGGCTTACCATCCATGGAGATATTGACAATCTCGCAGTGGTTGGCACAGAGGGAGCATTCAAAGCTGCCCGTTGTGTACTGGGCTTGGCTGATGCCAAATCCCCGAAAGCTAGTACCTTGACCCCGCTCCTTTACATGGCGCCTTGCCAACAGCGCCGCTCCTACAGCTCCCATAACATCAAAGGCCGGCGGCACAACTACCGGACACCCCAGCTCATCCTCAAAAGCTTTGCACATACCCCGGTTGGCTGCTACGCCTCCCTGAAAGAGTACTGTCGGACGGATATCCTTACCCTTGCCGACATTGTTTAGGTAATTGCGCACCATAGCGGCACACAAACCGGCCAGGATATCTGGAATACCGTGGCCCATCTGCTGCTTGTGGATCATGTCAGACTCGGCAAAGACTGTGCAGCGGCCGGCGATCCGCACCGGATTCTTTGCCTGGAGTGCGATCTCGCCAAAATCGGCGATGGGGATCCCCAGCCTGGCGGCCTGCTGATCAAGGAAGGAACCGGTACCAGCAGCGCAGACAGTGTTCATGGCAAAATCTGTGACTATACCTTCCCGCAGGATGATAATCTTGGAATCCTGGCCCCCGATCTCGATGACTGTTTGGACATCGGGACGGAAGCAGACAGCTGCCGCTGCGTGGGCGGTGATCTCATTCTTGACGATATCGGCACCGGCAACTGCAGCTGCCAGGCGGCGGCCGCTGCCGGTAGCACCTACTCCCTTTATCCGGATATCAGGCAGTTCTCGCTGGATGGCAGCCAGCCCAGCCTGTACCGCAGGTATCGGCCTTCCCTTGGTACGGAGGTACTCCTTGTGATACACCTCGCCCGCACCGGTGAGCACCACTAGGTTGGTGCTGACAGATCCCACGTCAATCCCCAGATAGAACTCATGCAGCCCGTGGGCTTCTTTCACATTCGCCAAGGCAGAACCCCTCTTCCGTAGTTGTCTTCTGACTTACCCTCGATTAGCTGCTGTAAGTTGCCGCCGGAGCCAGGGATTTTCGGCCGCGGGAATGGGAGTTCGCCTCTGCCCTGCGGCTGGCCAATAGATCCACAAAGGCCTCCAGTCTAGTGCGAACACCGGCAATCCCCGTGTGTTCATCAACTACCATTGTGAGGATGGGCAGCTGGTAGTCCCTGCTCACCAGGGGCAGAATACTCTGAGCCACGATTTCCGGCATGCAGGTAAAGGGCAGGATGTGAACGATGCCGTCTACACCTCCATGGGCCAGCTGAATGCTGTGGGCAACAGACTCCAAGCCATGGCCGCCGACAAAGTGCTGAAGATAGGGTTTTGCCCAGCGGAAGAGCTGAGCTTCCCTCTGTTTCCGAAAGGAAGAGAGGATCAGATGGTGGAGAATCCAGTCGCTGAGCCAGAGCCTGCGCCTGACCACAACACCCATTTCCCCCAGCTGCTCTTCCAGGCGGAAATTTACAAAGGGTTCCAATATGGTATAAATCTCACCTACCACGCCCATGGTCAAGACAGGACGCTGCCGGTCCTGCGGTACCGACTGCAGCTTAGCTGTGCCCTCTTGCACAGCCCTTCTCACCCCCGCAACACTGTCCGCCCGATCCACCTGTCGATGGGCCTCCTGCAAAGCCCTGGTAGTACTCCCCTTGTACAGCTCATAGGCCCTGATATCCAGGCTGAGCTGTTCCAGGCGGTCACAGGCGACCAGCTTTGCCCAGGTAAGCCGCAAGGCACGGCTGATCTGAGCAGCATTTACGCCCTGGGTCAAGTACTTGAGTCTCGCCAGGAGCGGCCGCCATCCACTGGCAGGCGGCTCCAAGATGATCATCTCTAGGCCACAGCCAATGTCTCGCAGAATCTCCTGCTGAACATAGGCATAGAAGCCAAACCGGCAGGGCCCAACGCCTCCAGCCATGATAATTGCTTCGGCCCCCTGTTCTGCCGCCTCCAGATAGTTGCCGATATTGATTTTCAGAGGGAGACAGGCCGATTCCGGTGCATGCCGGGTTCCCAAGTTCAAGGTCCTCTGGGTACAAGGAGGTGCCGTGATGGCCTCATGTCCTAAGCCGGCAATTAGTGCCCGGAAGGGAATGTAAGCTGTCCCCATATGGGGAAAGGTGATTTTCATCGGGTTCTCCTCCACCTCAGCATGTCCACAAAGGCTTCTAAGCGGGTCACCACACCGGCTTCACCGGTGTGTTCATCAATGTTTAGAATCAGCTGGGGAATCCGGGACTGGCGGCGTACAGTACGCTCTACCAGTTCAGCAGTCAGGGAATCGGTGCCGCACCCGAAGGCAGTTATGTAGATGATGCCGTCAACGGGCATCTCTGTGTACTCCCAGGCGGCGCCGAGAATCCGCCGCCCTGAAGTCCAAAACATCCGTTTTGGCCAACGGGCAGCCTGTGCTTCTATCTTGACAGGAGAGAGCATGTCCACGGTTAATACCTGAGCTCCCATGGCGCGCAAGCGGCTTACGGCATCCATGCTGGCGAAACTATCATAGACAACGTAGTTGTGCCCCAAAAGCCCAATGCGAAGGTCGGGGGCACCCGGCGGTTTGTCAACTGCCACCTCTGTTGCACCGCGGCAGTGGTATTCAGCCGGCCAGTTTCCCTGCTGCAAGAATGACTCATAGTCTCTTTGGGCAGCAGCTGCCTGATCCCACGCCTTCCGGATCTCACGGGCCGAGTATCCCAACCCCTTCCCCACCCCTTCCATCTCCCGATGAAGCAGCCCCGGAGACCGGGTGAGGTTGACCACCGGGCTGATAAACCGTGCTTGACTACCGAAGGCAGCAGCGGTCATATCCGGCAACCCCATAAATTTGGGACATATGTACTCCTTTGGGGCTACACTGATCAGCCGGGGCAAAAAGATGCTGTCTACACCGGCTTGAATGAGCCAGCTGACATGGCCGTAAAAGATTTTCACAGGCAAACAGGTGCCGTCCACCGCCAAACGCACTCCTTCATTGACAATTGCCCGGCTGGTTGGCGGCGATACTGCCAGTTCCGCTCCCAGACTAGATAAGAAAACCTTCCACAGCGGAAAATAGTCGTGGTAAGCAAGAGCCCGGGGGATGCCAACGATTGTGCCCATCAGCTGTCCTCCCTGTTGGATGTTTGACCGGCTGACCCATCAACAGCCCTGCCTACCTTTCGAGGCCGCTTGGGGATCCTCTTGCCTAAAGCAGGCTGGGCAGCGCTTTCCTGTGAACTGGAATCCTTTTTGGGGCCGGGACTCTCCGCTTGCTGCTTGTCAGTCTCCTTAATATCCGCATCAACAGGACGGGTAAAGGGCGGCCGCCGGGAGACTGTTGGAATAGGATAGCGGAAGAGCAGGCGCTTGAGACTGGGCCAGTGCCAGGGAACCAGGGGCCAAAGATATGGAAGCCCCAAGGATTTGGTAAAGACCATCACCAGCACCGTCGCCAGCACCCCAGCCGCCAATCCCCACAGGGAGAAAAGACCTGTCAGAATCAAGACCAAGAGGCGGAACAGGCGGGTGGCCATCCCAAACTCATAGTTGGGAATGGCGAAAAAGGCCAGCGCGGCTACCGCTTGATACAAGATGGTCTCAGGTACAAACAGTCCCACATCTACAGCAAACTGGCCCAACAGGATGGCAGCTATCAAACCCAAGGAAGCAGCTACCGCGGAGGGTGTGTGAATAAAGGCCATCCTAGTCATGTCGATGGCCAGCTCCAGCATGACAAACTGGAGAAATATTGGAACAGCAGCCTCCTCCCTGGGACCGATGAAGCTCAGCATCGGCGGCAGTGCACTTTGATTCTGCACCAAGGCCAGCCACAACGGCGTCAGCAGGAATGCTGTCAGAAAGGCCAAAAACCGCAGCCAGCGGATATACGTACCGACAACAGGATTATTGAAGTAATCCTCGGCATGTTGGGTGAAGTGCCAGGCAGTTACCGGCACAATCATGGCCGCCGGGGTTGTATCGGTGATGATGACGATGTGCCCCTCCAATAAGTGGGCAGCTACCACATCGGGACGTTCTGTATAGCGCACTACAGGAAAGGGGTTGTGCTTTGTGCCAAAGACATACTCCTCCAAGCTCTTGCTCCCCAAGGGCAGGGCGGACACATTGATCCTGTTGAGACGCTGTCTTACTTGTGAGAGCAGCTCCGGGTCGACGATGTCTTCGATGTAGCCTATAAAGACATCTGTAGCTGAACGTTTGCCCACCTGGAAAGCCTCAAACCGCAGTCCCGGATCTCGCAGGCGGCGGCGGATGAGATTGATATTAAACAGGCCTGTCTCCAAGAAACCCTCCCGAGAGCCTCTAGTAACCCGTTCTAGTTCCGGCTCTTCAATGCTGCGGGAGGGATACTGCCGCACATCGATGATAACTGCCTCACTTATCCCATCGACTAAGAGGGCCATGGGGCCGGACAGGATCGTTTGGACCAGTTCATCAAAGTCACTGACAGTGAATGTTTCGAAATGGGGGATGTGTTCCTCCATCAGCTGTTGGACAGCTCCAGTAGTGAGCCCGGAGGGCCTTACCTCCATGAGGCTGGAGATGACTTCCTGTGTCGCCAAATCATGGACGAAGCCATCGAGAAACACCAGGGCTGCGTCTTTGCTGCCCACCTTGATCTCTCGGAGGATAATGTCAAAACCGATCTCTATACCCAACTGCTCATCCAGCATCGACAGATTCTTTTTCAGAGACTTGTCCAGCGGCACGGCGGTTCACCCCCCAGAACTCTCTGCGGCCATTATTACGATCATGCTTCACACCTAGGGGCTTTATACAATCCTGTGGCAAATCGAGTAGGGCAGCGCTAGCTGATCATTTCTAGCGCTGTCCCTCTCACAGAACCGTGCGTACGGGCCTCGTACACGGCTCCTGGTAAACCTCAGTCAAGTCATTTCATAGTATTGATGCAAGATGCCGACCTCATATCGTTCCAGGTTGACTAGGCCAATGTCATCAAACCATCGGTTTGGAAGGGCCATGGAAATAAGCGGACTTGCAGAGTTTCTCCACCTTCGCATGGAGATTTTCTCATAATCTCCTGTGTACCCTCGCTTGCGCAGGGCCTTGTGGAGGGCCTTCCAGGTCTTCCATTCCCGCATCTGCTTCATTCTCAGCCGTCTTCTGATCCACCCCATGAGCGCCTGGATTAGAGTTTTACAGTTGGCCAACCGAAAGTAATTGATCCA
>LFTN01000107.1:4565-5403 GCA_001513495.1 Clostridiales bacterium DTU087 | reverse complement strand
CGGATTTGACCAGCAGCGTGGTCTCCAGCCATGCTCGGCAGTGTTTTAGCTTGTTGTCTTTGGGGCGGTGCAGTTGGTTTTTCTCCGCCATGAAAAGGTGAAGCCTCCTATCAAGGGGGAAGCCGGAGAGCATAGTCACGGCTCTCCGGCTGTCGAGAGACTGCTTTACGAGTTCACGTTTCCAGCTTTGATTTCAGGTGTTCGTCTCGTTACGGCTGATTCTGGGGTCGCTGCTGCGCTTTCTGCTGTGCCATCTGGCTTGCCTGTTGATTCTGCTGCCTCTGATTTTGAGTGCCGGTCAGCGGCTGGCCGAACTCGTATTGTGCCTGCTGCTTAGCCCTCTGTCGGGCCTGCTGAGCCTGTTGGGCCTGCTGCTGAGCCTGCACCGCAGTCTGCTGCTGGTTCTGCTGCGCCTGATTCTGAGGTCCGGTCAGCGGCTGGGCAAATTCATACTGGATCTGCTGCTGACCTCTCTGCTGAGCCTGCTGCGCCTGCCGGGCCTGCTGTGCCTGTCGAGCCTGCTGCGAGACCTGCTGGTTTTGTTGATTCTGCTGTTCGCGTTTCGATTTGGCCAAGTGACGGCGCCTCCTCTATTGGTTTTCACCCCGCGTTTGAACTCATTGGGGTTTGCCCAAGTATAGTATTGCGGTAAGAATGGAATACAATACTGGTAGAGTGCTGCTCACCTGGAAAACAATGGAGGAAAAATGATTATTGGTGCACATCTGACCATCGCAAAAGGGATGTCAGCTGCAGTGGAGCTAGCTAAGTCGATTGATGCCAATGCGTTTCAGTTTTTTACCCGCAATCCCCGGGGCGGGAGGGCGCGGCATATCGG
>LFTN01000107.1:3229-4529 GCA_001513495.1 Clostridiales bacterium DTU087 | reverse complement strand
GGTGCACTGCAGGCCACATGCCCTATACCATAAACCTTGCCACCAACCGTCCAGATATCCATGAGTTCGGCAAAGAGACCCTGCTGGAGGATTTGCAGCGCTTTGCCCCCGCCCAGGTGGATTTTCTCATCCTCCATCCCGGCAGCCACCTAGGGGATGGAAAGGATGCAGGTATTGACCGGATTGTCGGTGCACTAAGCTATGCGTTTGAGCGGTATCATGAAGATCAGCCCATTGTGCTGTTGGAGACCATGGCGGGCCATGGGACAGAAATCGGCAGAGACCTGCAGGAGCTCCGTGAGATCTTTGCCCGGTTAGACTGGCCGGACAAGATGGGCGTTTGCCTCGATAGTGCCCACCTGCTGGCCGCGGGTTATGACCTTACAAGGACTGAGGGCATTGATGAGTTCGTAGAAGAGTTTGATGGGCTCCTAGGCCTGGAACGGATGAAGATGCTGCATCTTAATGATTCCAAACAAGGGCTGAGCAGCCATATTGACCGGCATGCCAAGATTGGCCAGGGGACTTTGGGCATGGAAGGCATTGGTGCAATAGTCAATCATCCAGTGCTGGGCAGTCTGCCCATTATCCTGGAAACCCCGGTGGATGATTATCCTGAATATGGAGATGAGATCCGCCTGGTGCGCAAGCTGCGCAAGACTGCGGTGAACCGCTAGCTGGGGCTGGGTATATTGCTGCAGCCCGGTGCATTGTAGTTGGAAGGGGAAGGCTGGTCCGGCAGGATTTGGCGGTATGCTGCCGAATAATCCAATGGGAGTACGCGGGGTGCTATGCGGCTCCTATATCTAACAAGTGAATTCTGAACCTTAGGTGCCCCTTATCTGGGGAGAATAGGGAAGTTGGGCGAGCAGTACAGCTCGTGACCACGCGGTCGCGCCACTGTCGCCGGGAAGCTGCCATCAGCCACTTGCTGAAAGATGCGGGGAAGGCGTTGGCGGAGTGATGATCCGGCAGCCAGGAGACCTGCCTAAGGATGAACCAGTAACCCTGCGCGGAAAGGGGATGGTGCACGGGAACTTGGCGGTATGAATGATGATGTACGCCAGTTGGCCTGGGTCCTCTGACCTGACTGGGAAGAGGACTTTTTTTGACCATTTACAGGGAGTAACAAAAATCCAAGAGGTGATAATCATGCAGTTTCTAAAGCAAAAGTTGGCTGGTTCCCTATCGGGGGTTTTTGTTGTTTTGATGTGCCTGCTGGTATTGGGTGCTGTCCCTATGCAGGCCGCAGGATTTCCCGTCGTCATAGTCGACGGCTTGGGCAGGGAGATAAGGATAG
>LFTN01000107.1:0-3169 GCA_001513495.1 Clostridiales bacterium DTU087 | reverse complement strand
GGTTTAGGTGATAGGGTGGTGGGAGTGAGCGACTATAGCAACTACCCTCCGGAAGCCCAGGAAAAGCCCATCATCGGAGATGCCTTGCACTTAAACTTCGAACAGATCCTGATTCTAGAGCCCGATCTGATTATCGGGGATGCCCAGTTAGTTAGAACCCATATCCAGAAACTAGATGAGCTGGGTTTGCCGGTCTTGGCCATCGATCCAGCCAATGTCCATGAAGTGATGGATGCAATGCTGCTTCTAGGTGAAGCCACTGGAGCCCAGGAAGAGGCCCAAGAGGTAGTGGCGGAGATGAAGGATAAGGTCCGCTTTGTACAGGATGCTGTGGGAGGACTCAGTGAAGAAGATCGGCTGCTGGTGTTTGTGGAGATCTGGGATGAGCCGCTGATGACCTGCGGCCCCGGCAGCTTTATGCAGGAGTTGATTGAACTGGCTGGCGGCCGCAACTTGGCAGCAGATGCTCCCGGCGCCTGGGTTGAGTACAGCAGTGAGTTGGTGGTGGAAAGGGATCCCGATGTAATTTTGCTCACTTGGCCTTATGAAGAGGAAGTGATGAACCGCACTGCCTGGCAGACGATCAAGGCAGTCAAGCAGGGGCGAGTAGTAGCAATAGACTCTGAACCTTTCGTGCGGACAACTCCGAGGCTTGCCGATGCCCTGGTGGAATTGGCTAAGATACTGCATCCTGAACGATTCTAAGAAACGGTGGGCAGCTAATGGCAAGAAAACTGGTTGTTGACAATGTCAGTTTCAGCTACGGCCAGCGGCCTATCCTACGGGATGTCAGCTTCTCAGTTAAGGCCGGGGAAATGCTGGGGATCATAGGGCCCAACGGCTCCGGCAAGACCACGCTCCTGAAAATCATTGCCAGGCTCCTGGTGCCTGGCCGGGGGCGGGTCTTGATCGACGGCCGGGACACTGCTGATTGGCCCCCTCGAACCTTAGCGAGAACAATGGCGGTGGTGCCCCAGGAAACTCAAATTGACTTTGAGTTCACTGTTCAAGACATCGTAGAGATGGGTCGCAGCCCCTACCTGCGCCGGTTTCAATCGATGTCGCACCAGGACCGGGAAATCATTGAGGCAGCCATGGCGGCCACCAGTGTCCTGTCCCTTGCTGAGCGGCCCATGACAGAGCTTTCTGGGGGAGAGCGGCAGCGGGTGATTGTGGCGAGAGCCCTGGCTCAGGAGCCCAAGGTGCTGCTTCTGGATGAACCTACCGCCTCTTTGGATATTAACCACGAGGTGGAGATCTTCCAACTGCTCCGGCAGCTGACCAGCCAGCATGGACTGATAACCGTTGTGGTTCTGCATGACTTGGACTTGGCGGCTGAGTATTGCGATCAGCTGCTCCTGCTTGCACAGGGCGCGGTGGTGGCCGACGGTTCTGCAGAAGAGGTCATCAAGGGCGAGATCCTTGCCGGTGTATACGGGGTAGATATTGCTGTCTACCCCAATCCCTTGACCGGCAAGCCCCAGGTGCAGGTGCTGGTTTCCGGCCGCCAGTGAGAGGGGTTCTTAAAGAGCTCAGAGCTTCCTGGGGAGGCCGGAGCTGGGGAGTATAGACAGCTTTCAGGAGGAGACTAACATGGCATCAGGAGACCATCATCTAGAATTTGGCCTTGTCCAAGTATATACTGGGGACGGCAAAGGCAAGACCACCGCGGCCTTGGGACAGGCCCTGCGGGCTGTGGGCCGCGAGCTTAAGGTCTACATGGCCCAGTTCATTAAGGGGCAAGAATCCGGAGAACACTGGGCTGCTCCGCGGCTGGCTCCTCAGCTGACTATCAGCCAGCTGGGTACAGGGGAGTTTATTATCAATCGGGAGCCCACCAGGGAAGAACTGGCATTGGCTGAAGCAGGGTGGTCCGAGGTGTGTCAGGCCGTTAACGGCGGTTCCTATGATCTGGTGATTCTAGATGAAATCAGCCATGCAGTCGAAGTCGGGTTAATCCAGGCAGAGAGGGTTGTGGATCTAATCAGCGGGCGGCCCAAGCATGTAGAGATTATCCTCACGGGGCGCAGCATGCCGCCGGAGCTGGTGGCTGTTGCAGATCTGGTGACGGAAATGCGCTTAGTCAGGCACCCCTACGACCGTGGTGTTAAGGTGCGAAAGGGGATCGAGTATTGAGCAGAAGATTCAGCAGTCGGGGGAAAAAGTGGGCACTCACTATCCTGGCCCTGGGTCTCTTGCTGCTTTTCGTGGCTGTCCTGTCAGCCGCAGTGGGCCCAGCTGATATTAATGCTGCCGAGGTGGCGCAGATGCTGATCCAGCACCTCTTTGGAATGGATGATCAGCTGGACAGGTGGCCCCCGTCCTACAGAATGATCGTCTTTCAGGTGCGGCTGCCCCGCATCGCCCTGGCGGTAATCGTCGGCGGCGGATTAGCTATGGCCGGCGCAACATATCAGGGGCTGCTGCAGAATTCCATGGCTGATCCTTATATTATCGGCGTATCAGCGGGAGCTTCTGTCGGTGCCACTATTGGCATACTCCTGCGGACCAGATATTTTGATTTTGGCCTCTCCATCGTAACTTTGCTTGCCTTTCTGGGTGCGGTGCTTACGATTTTCTTGGTGTACAACATAGCCCGGATAGGAGGGCGGGTGCCCATTGGTACCCTCCTGCTGGCAGGGGTCGCTGTCAGTTCCTTTTTTTCTGCTATAGTATCGTTCTTGATGGTTACTGCCAACCAGTCCATGCCGGAAATCGTCTACTGGATGATGGGCAGCCTCTCGGGCAGAAACTGGAACCATGTCAAGGCCAGCCTCCCGTATCTGCTTCTAGGGGGCTTGGTGGTGCTCTTTTACTCCCGGGAGCTGAACATACTGCTGATTGGGGAGGAGACAGCTCAGAACCTAGGGGTAAATGTGGAGCGGCTCAAAGCCGTCTTGCTTATCGCCGGCTCCCTGATGGCGGCGGCGGCAGTGTCGGTCAGCGGCGTGATCGGCTTCGTGGGCCTGATCATTCCCCACTCGGTGAGGATCGTGACCGGGCCGGATCACCGGATTCTGCTGCCTGCGGCTGGCTTGGTGGGCGCCATCTTCCTTGTGCTTGCCGATACAGCGGCTCGTACAATGCTTGCTCCTGCAGAACTGCCGGTAGGAGTGATTACTGCCATAGCCGGAGCACCGTTTTTCATTTATCTGCTGAGACGGCAGAA
>LFTN01000209.1 GCA_001513495.1 Clostridiales bacterium DTU087 | reverse complement strand
CGCACAACCAAGATCAGCGGCGGCCCCGACGGATCCTCTTTTAGCTCCTGGGCGATTTCTGTCAAGCACAAATATGTCTTTCCGATCCCCGCCCGGCCAATGACGATTCTCAGCACCTACTTCACCCCCTGCTCCCCTTATTTTTCCCAAGCACAGTAAAAATCCCTGCTGGAAACAGGTTTTCCCAACCTACAGGGTTTCCCGGCTGCTGTAACGAATCTATTTTATTGGCCCTTGCCAGCTGTATCCGCAGAAAAATAGGAGGTCTAAAGATGAGCCAGAACCTGCATGTTTTATATACCGAATCAGTATCTTTGGATTTGATGCGGCCCATCCTTGCCCGGCTGCCGCAGCCTCCCAAGAATGCCCGCATAATCATTAAGCCCAATCTGGTGGTCGCCAGGCCTTCTTCATCAGGGGCTACTACCGATCCTGCGCTGGTGGGGTGTATCATCCAGTACCTACAGGAGGCTGGTCATGGGGATATCAAGATCGCCGAAGGCTCGTGGGTGGGTGAACGGAACACGTCCAATGCCTACAGGATATGCGGCTATGAAGAGATCAGCCGAAGGCACGGGGTACCGTTGGTGGATCTGAAGCGGGATAGAACAAGGAAAGTGCAGGCCGGCGGCTTAGAAATCGAGGTCTGTGAAGAGATCTTGACCGCCGATTTTCTCATCAACGTACCAGTCCTAAAGGCCCACTGCCAGACCAGGATCACCTGTGCACTCAAGAATCTAAAGGGATGCATCCCCGACCGGGAAAAGCGGCGCTTCCACAGCCTCGGCCTTCATCGGCCCATTGCGGCACTAAGCAGTATTCTCAAAAGCAGCTGGATCATAGTCGATGGGATTATCGGTGACTTGACCTTTGAAGAAGGCGGTACACCAATCCGCATGGATAAGATCATCATCGGCACTGATCCGGTGCTCATCGATGCCTATGCAGTCCAGCTGATGGGTTATGAGCTCCATGATGTACCTTATGTAGCGATGGCCGCGGACCTGGGAGCCGGCTCAGCCGATCTGGCAAAGGCACAGATCGTTGAACATGGTCAGAAGGATGTTGACAGGATCCCTCAGCAGCCGGCCAACCGGGTGGCTGAGCGCTACCAGAGCCTTATCGATCAGCGCCAGGCATGCTCGAGCTGCTATGCCAGCCTCATCTATGCCCTCTGGCGGTATGAGGAGCTGCACGGCAGGCTGCCTGCCGGCACATCCTTCGCCATTGGTCAGGGATTCAAGGAAAAAGGTGCAGCCGATTGCCTGGCTGCTGCCGCCAATGCCAGAGCAGTCTACGGTATCGGCAGCTGCACAGCGACAGCTTGTCAAGACCACGTCCGGGGATGCCCTCCCAGTGCCAAGGAGATCCTCACCCAGCTGGAGGATTGGCTCAACTAGAGGGCAGGCCCCTGCCGTCTGCCGCGGGGGCCCTGCGGAGATACCGGCTGCCAGTGCTCAAGAGGAAAACAGCCCCGGCAATCAGCACGATGGTTGCTCCCGCCGGCAGGTCAAACTGGTAAGAAACCACCAGCCCAGCGGCATTGAAGATCATGCTGAGGGCAACAGCCGTCAACATCATTTGGGCAAGGCTGCCGGCGAAGCGGCTGGCAATAGCCGGCGGCAGGGTAAGGAGAGCAATGACCAAGATCAGTCCGACGATCTTGATTAGAATGACAACCGTCAGGGCGATCAGCATCAAAAGGAGCAGATAAAGGAACTCGACGGGCATTCCCCGCAGCCGCGCGTGTTCTTCATCAAAGGCCACCGCGAGGAACTGTTTGTAGAAAAGGGCTGTAACAGCGAGGATGAAGCCGTCTAGCAGCGCGATAAGAACCAAATCCTGCGATGATACCAGCAGGATGTTCCCGAAAAGAAAGGTCATCAAATCGACATTATAGCCCGGAGTGCGGGCTATGAAGACGATCCCCAGGGCCATGCCAACAGCCCAAAGTGCCCCGATGACTGTATCCTCATGCTGCCGGGCCTTGAGGCTGACCAAACCGATGATCGCCGCTGCCAGGAGGGCCGATATTACTGCTCCTTGGGCAGGGTCAAAGCCGAGATAATAGGC
>LFTN01000142.1 GCA_001513495.1 Clostridiales bacterium DTU087 | reverse complement strand
TCAAAGACAACGGTGTAGTCATCGGTCTTGTATACTTCCTTGACAAAAATGTCGAACTCAGCTTGGTAATTCATTCCCGGGTTAGCCTTCAGGGTCTCCACCGTAAAGACCACATCATCGGCGGTAAAGGCGGTCCCATCACTCCAATAAATGCCCTCCCGCAGCTTCACGGTCATTTGAGTATAGTCAGCGTTGTAGATGGGCGGGCCTTGCGCCAGCACGTTGATGATTTCACCCTGGGCATACTCGACACACCAGAGGGTATCCAGCATCAGCTGCTGTATCCCAGCATCAGTGGTAGTACCAGGTGCCCAGGCATTGAACCGCCGGGGATTAGGAGACCGGCCGGTGAGGATATCCACAATGAGGGTCTCCTCCCGGGGAATATCCGGGCCGATCTGAGCTGCTGCCATGGAGGACACTGCAACCAAGAGACTTAGCAGCAAAAGCAGCAGATACGCATATCTCCCAGTATACCTCATCATTCTCCCTCCTTGAAATACGGACGTACCTTGGCCGAACAGACAGTGTGCTGTCATCAACGGAGTTCCGTTGTGGCTGGCGGTCCCACCTCCCTTCGGTAAGGGGCACCTTTCTGTCTGATCATTCGCTTTCTTCAGACTTTTTCCTTTTTATTTTGGATGAATTGATCTGACGACACTACAAACCCCGCCTCTTGGCAATGCACTCTCATCAAAGCCCACCAGACTGCCGGCACTGCATGCCGTTCCATCCCCATTGCACCGCATTCAGCGCACTAAAAAACAGGCTGCCTTCTGGGAAGCCAGACGGACAGCCTGCTTCTAATCTGTCTAGGAGCACTCTATTTATCCATCAGTCCTTGGCCGGAGGATACTCAGTACACAAGAGATACACGGGCTCCTCATCTTCTTCGATCGCTGGGAATCTGCCTTCTTGGTTCAAGAATCTGTTATCTGTCCGGTCATCATTGACCTGTGACACCTCACCTGCCAAGACAGTACCCATTCCCTTTTCACCCCAGAACTGATGATATACTCCAGGGGTGAGTGTGATGCTTTCACCGGGAGTCAGGCATACGATGGTGCCTGCCGGGGCAGTGAAGTTGCGGCCATCCACAGAGAGCTGGACAGGGGTATCGGCCAGTTTTTCATCCTCGGTGGAATTATAGAGCTGGACCAGTAGATTGCCGCCGCCCCGGTTGATAATATCCTCTGTCTTGTTGCGGTGGAAGTGATAAGGAGTAACCTGCTCTTCCTCGACGATGAGCAGCTTTTCACAGTAGGTCTTGGTATACCTTGTGTCGTTGGGATTACCGTTGCGAATAGTAAACAGTAAGAGGCCGACCTTATGGAAATTGCCGCTGCCAAAATCGGTGATGTCCCAGCCTAACATGTTGTCTCTGATCTCATCATATTCCCTGCCCTTGGCTTCCCAGTCCTGGGGGCCCCAGAAAGCGAAAGGCGGCAGATGAAAGCCCATCTTCTTGGTAAACTCCACTGCGTTGCGCATTAGTTTGTTTAGTTCCGAGCGCTTCACCAATACCCACCTCCTGGATAAACACTTAAAGTCTACGTTCTCCGTGCCCTTAAAGAATCCTACTTTTCAAATAGAATACCGGTGTTAAGAACTACTCTTGACCGAAAGGGTTGGTAACCTTGAGCTGTCAAGACCGAAAGCTCCATAATTGATCCCCTTTTGTGGTACAATATTGGTATGCCAACCGCGGGTCGCCTTCTTGCAGTACAACGGTACCGGCATTGCAGCGGGTCCACTTGTCGGGCATGGTGGGACAATCAGGGAGGAGAATCACCGTGGAGAGTTCTTCAAACAGCAGAGAAATCCTCATCTCCCGGATCGCAGATATTCTTGGCAAACATCCAAGGGTGAGTTTTGCATACTTGTTTGGCTCCGCCAACAAGGGCAGGCTCTTGCCCTTCAGTGATATAGACATAGCTGTCCATATCACTGACTTTGACCAAGATGACAAGCGAGATCTTGAGTACTATATTAGCATAAAGCTTGCCCTAGAAGATGCCGTCAGACGGGATGTGGACCTTGTCGTGCTCAATGAAGCTCCTCCCCTTCTGAAAAAGGAAGTACTAATTGGAGGCACCAAGATTTGGGATAGAGGCGATGGATATAGCAGGGCTTTCCGTCTGCGGACTGTATGGGAATATGATGATATAAAACCATATCTGGATTACCAATTCAGACAGGCTTTGCGCTATTTCGAAAAGAAGGACCGATAGGAGGGGTGCCGATTGGTCGACTATGATGCTTTGCAAAAACGGGTTGGGCAGATCAAGCACTCCTTGCAGAGACTTGAGCGATACGCAGACTTAGACTTGGCGGACTTCCTGAAGAATCAAGATATCCAGGATATTGTCGAGTACAATATCTTCACCACAATCAACCTCATAACGGACATCGCCAACCATATTGCCGTTGATGAGGGTTTAGGTGATATCTCTACCCTCAGTGACGGTTTCCGCCTCCTGTGGCAGGCTGGGGTATTCTCCCAAGAGGAGTACGAGACATATCGGGCTATGGTGGGATTCCGAAATATCATCGCTCATGAGTACATGGATCTAGACAAGCGATTGGTATTTGGCATACTGAAGAACCAGCTCGGGGATATTCGCCACTTCATCCATAGGATATGTGACCTGTACCTAGGGAGGTAAGGGGTACTTCCCAATCCTTTGTCAGCTGAACGATCTCTGGATCGAAGCCTTCTATATGTTCTTCTGGATAAAGCTCGACTCTATCAAGCAAAATGTCGGATGCGCCGCATGTAGCGATGAAGAAATCTACTGGCTCAAAACCGGCGTACACTTATTTTTTCCTAATGTCAATTGTTTTTCTGTTTACCTTGCCTGAACTCAAATCCTGTGGCTGCGCAATCGAGGAGCCATAGTTGATCCCCTTTTGTGGTACAATAAGGATATTCTGGAGAACTAGCGGAGGGGTTCATAGTGGGCAATGTCGAGATTGATATGTAAGTGGAAAGAGGGGAGCTAGTCCCCTCTTTTCTCTATATAGGAGATGCCTCACGGCTCCTGCACCC
>LFTN01000061.1 GCA_001513495.1 Clostridiales bacterium DTU087 | reverse complement strand
GGAGGCGGTGGCATGTCCTATCTTTCCCTCTACCGTAAATACCGGCCCCAGACTTTTGAAGACGTGGTCGGTCAAGAACCAGTGGTGCGGACCCTGCGCAATGCTCTGCAGCGGGGCCGGGTTGCCCATGCGTACATGTTTTCTGGGCCAAGGGGAACGGGGAAAACCTCGCTGGCCCGGCTGCTGGCTAAAGGGCTAAACTGCAGGCAGGGGCCGACGGCGGAACCCTGCAATGTCTGTTCCAACTGCCAGCTGATCAGCGACGGTTTTGCCATGGATGTAGTAGAGATTGATGGCGCGTCTAACCGGGGTATTGATGAGATCCGGGATCTGCGGGAGAATGTCAGGTTTGCTCCCACCGAGGGCGGGTACAAGGTATACATCATTGATGAAGTTCATATGCTCACAACAGATGCTTTCAATGCCTTGCTGAAGACCCTGGAGGAGCCTCCCGAATACGTCGTATTTGTGTTAGCTACTACCGAAGCCCACAAGGTTCCGCAAACCATTGCTTCCCGCTGTCAGCGCTTTGAGTTCCACAATTTTACCACAGAACAGGTGGTAGCTCGCCTGCAGCAGGTAGTTAAGGCTGAAGGCCTAGATGTGGAACCCGCTGCCTTAGGCCTAATCGGGCGTCACGCCGGCGGGGGCATGCGGGATGCTTTGGCTCTCTTGGACCAGGCTGTTTCCTTTCAAGACGGCCCCATAGAAGAGAGGCATATTGCTGAGCTCTTGGGTGTTGTGCCCGAAGAGCAGATTGGGAGGCTGCTGAACCATATTGCCGGCAGTGAAGGGCTGGCTGCCCTTACGCTTCTGCATGAGATAATCAGCAGCGGAGCCGATGTCCAGCAGCTGACCAAAGATTGTATCACCTTTCTGCGGGAGTTAATGCTGGCCAAAGCCGGCAAGGCAAAGGCTGCTGCCGCTGCCCAGGGGCAGACAGCAGGCATCAAGGCCGAGGACTGGCCAAACCTCAATTCCTTGACAATGGAGCGGACCTTAAGCCTCATCGATCTTTTGGCCGGCGCCCTAAACGATATGCGCTGGGTGTCCCCTGTTTGGCTGCCCTTGGAGATGGCAGTGATCCGGAGCGCAGAGGAGGAAAGCCAAGGCCAGGCACACCCGGTTAAAGGGCCCCAAGCCGAGGCGGCGGAAGTCTCGCAGCTGGCAGAGAGAATTCAGCGCCTAGAAAAGCTGGTGTCTGAGCTGATGGCCAGGGGCGGGGATGCTGGTTTGTCAGCGGACAAGGAGGCAGGCGGCTTGGCTGAGTCGGCTGGGCCCAGGGCCGGCGTGGAAGCAGGAGAGCCGCAGCCAGAGACTCCGGCGGCGAGCCCGCGGCAGCCCCATGCCGGCAGGCAAGAAGAGTTTGAGGCCCTTTTAGCCAAGTGGAATGACGTCTCAGAGAAGTTGCGGCAGGAGCGGCAGGCGCCGGTAGAGGCATTTCTGCGGGAATCCAAGCCGGTGGGATTCGACGAAGACGGCAGGCTGCTATTGGTTTTTCCTAGGGCCATGGAGTTTCATAAAGTCAGTCTCGAGCAGCCCCGCAATAGGGACGTGCTGGAGAGGGTTCTAGCTCAAGTGGTGGAACGGCCCATAGAAGTTGTTTGTCATTTCGAAGATGAAGTACCGGAGGCCCATGATCCTTCTCCCAAGGTAGAGGAAGAAGCGGCGGCCGAAGCTCTCGGTAAAGCTGACGGGGCCAAGGCTGCTAAACAGGCGGCCGATGAATCTGTAAACCCTGCGCTGGATGCTGCCTTGAAGATTTTTGGCGGAACGGTGCAGGAGGTAAGGCATGAATCGGAGAGGGGTTGGAGCACGTGAAGAATATGAGAAAGATGATGAAGGAAGTCCAGAGGATGCAGGCTGAAATGGCTCGGGTTCAGGAAGAGCTGGAGAGCAAGACTGTAGAGGCCACAGCCGGCGGCGGAGTTGTGCGGGTCGTAGTCAATGGGCACTTGGAGGTCAAAGCAATAGAAATTGAGCCCGGTGCAGTTGATCCGGAAGATGTGGAGATGCTCCAGGATATGGTACTGGCTGCAGTCAATGAAGGCATCCGCAAGGCCCAGGAGATGAGCGCTGATGAGATGGCAAAGGTCACCGGAGGCCTGGATCTATCAGGCTTGCCAGGGGGACTCTTCTGACATAAAGGGGTAAGGGTACATGTCTGTATATGCAAGGCCCATAGCCCGTTTGGTGGAGGAGTTGGCCAAGCTGCCGGGTATTGGGCCCAAGACAGCTCAGAGGCTGGCCTTTCACATTATCAGCGGGACTAGGGAAGCCGCCGAAGATCTCGCCGAGGCCATTGTCCAGGCTAAAGAGAAAACCATTTACTGCTCTGTATGCAGCAATTTAACGGAAGCAGACCCCTGCCCGATATGCACCTCGCCAGGCCGTGATCAGGGTGTCATCTGCGTGGTCGAAGAGCCCAAGGACGTTATTGCTATAGATCGCACGGGATTTAAAGGCCTTTATCACGTGCTGCATGGGGCCATTTCGCCCATCGACGGCATTGGCCCGGGGGATATACGGGTGAAGGAACTGCTGCAGCGGCTGCAGGACGATACCGTCCAGGAGATCATCTTAGGAACCGATCCCAACGTTGAGGGAGAGGCTACCGCCATGTACTTAGCCCGGCTGATCAAGCCCCTGGGTATAAAGGTGACCAGGATGGCCCACGGAATGCCTGTGGGAAGCGACCTGGAGTATGTGGACGAAGTCACCTTGGCTAAGGCCTTGGAAGGCCGGCGAGAATTATAGACTGATCGGCGAATAATTGACATAATTTGCTAGATCCTCGGATAGACTTACCATAGCGGCCGAGCCGTATGGCCTCTATGGGGGGATGTCCGGTGGCGAAGGAGTTCTTGCAGAACCTGTGGAAGGCGATGTA
>LFTN01000035.1:1332-2428 GCA_001513495.1 Clostridiales bacterium DTU087 | reverse complement strand
GATGGTGAATGGGATTATCCAACATTTGTTGAGAACGTAGAGAAGCTCCTGGACGATCTTGGCAAGAAGCTGTGCCGTGAAGTTCTAGAGTCGATGCGGCAACAGACATGTCCTATCGCAAAGCTGGTAAGCAAGGTTGGTCATCGCCGGAAGATACTGTAAGCGGTCAGACTGCAATGAATGTCATCCGAGAGACGTCCTTAGCTGCTTCTCCAATAGATTCAAGCAATGGTAAGAGAACACAAACGCGCTATCTACATGTCCAAGCCGATGAGGATCACATAAAGAAGCAAGATGGGGGCATAGCCCTTAGTGTACACGACCGATGGCTATGGTAGAGGCTGGGGTAAACGGAAGACCCTTAACAACGTTCATTACACCGCCGGAGTATACCGAGACAACGGGAGAGGCTGCGCAAGGTTTCAGGAGAAGTACTGGGGAACATGCCGGTGACGAGCGGTTCTTCTGCTACATGAGAAGACTGCTCAAACAGCTCAACTCAATCACGATCATTTAGCCTGGTAATCTGCCCCTGCAATAGGGTGAGACTCTTTACTCCAGACCTACAGTATCTTGACGCTATCCCCTTGTGGCTTCTGGGTTCGCTAATGGCCTCTGCATCTGCTATAATGTAGCGTAGAAATGTGTTGTTCAGTTCTTCGAACTGTCCACTGCAGGAATGGGAAAGGAGGGCAGGTCCGCCAGTTGCATAACTGGCAGCCTTAAGCCCATGGATCAGAAGACCTTAAGGATACTGGAGTTTAACAAAGTGCGGGAGCAGCTAGCCTCACATACGGCCTTTGCCCTGGGAAGGGAGCGGGCCCTATGGCTGGAGCCGGCGGTGGAAGTGGAACTCATCGAAGCCCGTCAACAGGAGACTGCCGAGGCATTGCAGCTGATCAATCGGGAAGGAGGGCTTCCTTTAGGGGGGGTCCGAGATATCCGGGAACATCTCCGCAGAGCACAGATGGGTTCAGCCCTTTCACCGGAGAGCCTGCTGGAGATAGCCTCAACCCTCTATGGGGCCGGCAGAGCCCGCAGGTTCCTGCTGGATAAGGCTCAGGAGGATTCTGCTTTGTGGGAGCTGGCCCAGCGG
>LFTN01000035.1:0-1178 GCA_001513495.1 Clostridiales bacterium DTU087 | reverse complement strand
TGCTGCGAAGTCGAATGCGCAGCCTGCAGGGAAGAATCCGAGACAGACTGGAGTCAATCATCCACAGCAGCCGTTATCAGAAAGTCCTGCAGGACCCCATCATTACCCTGCGGAACGGCAGGTATGTGGTTCCTGTCAAGACGGAGTTTAAGGGCCTCTTGCCCGGCATCGTCCACGATCAGTCGGGTTCTGGAGCAACGCTGTTCGTCGAGCCTACGGCGGTCGTGGAGATCAACAACCAGCTGAGGCAGTTGGAAATCGAAGAGGCCGAAGAAATTGAGAGGATCCTGCGGGAGCTGACTGCCTTGGTAGGTTCCCAGGCTAGAGAGCTTCTGATCTCTGTAGAAACCCTGGGGAGATTGGACTTTATCTTTGCCAAGGCCTTTTACGCAGCCAGCCAGCAGGCAGTCAGGCCGGTGCTTAGAACCGATGGCCGCCTTGAGATTCGAAAGGGGCGCCATCCGCTCCTCAAAGGTGAAGTAGTGCCGCTGGACCTCTGGCTGGGGAAGGATTTTACCACCCTGGTGATCACGGGCCCCAATACAGGCGGCAAGACAGTTGCTTTAAAAACAGTGGGCCTTTTAACCGCCATGGCCCAGGCAGGCCTGCATGTACCTGCTGATGAAGGCACGGAACTCAATGTCTTTTCTGGAGTGTTCGCCGATATTGGCGATGAGCAGAGCATAGAACAGAATTTNNTTGGTCTTGCTTGATGAGTTGGGAGCCGGCACCGATCCGACGGAGGGAGCGGCTCTGGCAATGGCTCTGCTGCAGTGGTTCCACCGGCAGGGCTGCCGGACGATAGCCACCACCCACTATTCAGAGCTCAAGGCCTTTGCCTACAGTACCGAGGGCTTGGCCAATGCCTCTGTGCAGTTTGATGTTGCCACACTGCGGCCGACATATAAGCTGGAGATCGGGCTGCCGGGCCGCAGCAATGCCTTTGCCATTGCCAGCCGTCTGGGATTGAGGGATGAAGTGATTGATGCAGCCCGGGCCCACTTGACCAGAGAAGACATACAAATTGCTGATCTGATCCAAGATATGGAGGAGAATAGACGCCGGGCCATCCATGAGCGGACGGTGGCGGAGCGCGTGCGGGCGGAGGTTGAATCTGTTCAGAGGGAATATGAAAGGCGCTTGGCCGAGTTGACCAGGGAGAAAGAGGATATCTTGGC
>LFTN01000094.1:8949-9922 GCA_001513495.1 Clostridiales bacterium DTU087 | reverse complement strand
CCCAGATGGTCAACTACACCCAAGCGGTCGCCATCGCCATCCAGGGCCAGCCCCAAATCTGCTCCATGCTCCCTAACCGCTGCGGCCAGGGGTTTTAGATTGGCGGAAATGGGTTCAGGATTGCCGCCGCCAAAGGCCGGATTAATCTCATCCCTGATGCTGATAGCCTTTACGCCCCGTTCCTCCAGGAGCCGGTCCAGATAACCAGCGCCGGCGCCATGCATACTGTCTACTACCACAGTGAGCCCCTGACCGGAGATGTCCTGCTGCGTGACCTGCTGTCTGACTCCGTCCAGATAGAGCCCATCGAGGCTCAGTTTGGGGATCCTCTGGGGCTTACTGGGCGCAGGAGGCGCTGCTTCAGGCAGGAGTGCTTGGATCCCATCAATCAAGTTTTGATCAGCGGGGCCCCCGTCACCTGCTTTGATTTTAATGCCGTTGTATTCAGGGGGATTATGGCTGGCAGTGATCATGATGCCCAGGTCTACTTCCAAGTTAGCTGCAGCAAAGGAAAGGGCGGGAGTGACCACCGGCTTGTCAGCAAGATAGACTGCCGTGCCCCCTGCCTGGATTACACCTGCTATTTCCTGGGCACAGCGGCCGGAGAGAAAGCGGGTATCATAGCCTATCACCACACCTTTCCTTGCGCCGGCCTCCCGCAGGTAAGCAGCAGCTGCCCAGCCCACCCGCCTCACATTGGCAAGAGTGAAATCATCGGCGATGATACCCCGCCAGCCCTCAGTGCCGAAGCGAATCTTCACTGTTCATACCCCCGGGGCTCCGTCAAAGATATTCATCCCATCCTGACTCCCTGATATAATTGAGCAGGGCCTTCACCTCTTGGTCCCTGTCCTTCTTGCAGATAAACAGCACATCATCGGTATCGATGACTATTAGATCTTCCACCCCGATTAATGCTGCCAGCTTTCCAGGGGCAGATACCAAGCAGTTGACGCTGTCGATGGCCGCTGCT
>LFTN01000094.1:0-8909 GCA_001513495.1 Clostridiales bacterium DTU087 | reverse complement strand
CCACCATGTAGATGTTGGCCGCTTTCTCCAGTACTGCATAATCGAAGGAGATCCGCTCAAACTCAGTGTACAGTTCCCGGATCACATCAGCTTCCTCAGGCTGGCCTAGACTAGCCATGATTTTTTCCAAACCCGGCCTGAGCTTGGGGTTATACTTTCTCAGCAAGTCCACGATGGTTCCCGCCCGGCCCACTACTATGCCGCTGTTCCAAAAATAGCCTCCCTGCTCTAGATAGCGCTGGGCCCTATGGGCTCCTGGCTTTTCCCTAAACCGTTCTACCTTATATACAGGATAGCCGTCTTCTACATAAAGCTCCTTTCCCCGCTTGATATACCCATAGGAGGTACAGGGCTCATTTGCAGTAATGCCAATCACCACCAGGCCATCTACGTTCTCTCCAGCTTTCAAAGCAGCCTGCAGCACCCGGTTGAACTCGGCTTCATCTAGAATGACGTGGTCTGCAGGCAGAAAGGCAATCACCGCGTCAGGCTCTCCGGCGGCGATCCTAGCCGCCATCAGCCCCATGGCCGGGCCCGTATCCTTTACCCCCGGCTCTGTGTAAACCTTGCCGGTTAAAGGAGAAGAAACAATCTCGGTGATTGTCTCCAGCAGACTCTCGTTTGTGGTCACAAAGACATTCTCTGGGCCTACCAAGGCATTGGCCCGCTCCAGCGTTTTTTCTAAGAGAGTCTTACCATCAAGAACCATCAGCGGCTTCGGGCTGCTTATTCTAACCCGAGGCCACAGACGGCTGCCATTGCCTCCTGCCATTACTACGGCATACGCCATTGGCGACTTCCTCCTCACTCCATTCCTAGTACAGCTGTGCACTGCGGCCATAGATATAAAACCACGCAGGAGTAGAGTCTATCCCTATAGTCCCTTCATCCTATGCAAATGCCTTTGTGAAGGTGTGGAGAAAGCGCTGCCGCAGGTGAGGGGACTTCAGTTTTCTTTCATACCTGGCCAGGAAATACGCCTCCGACCACCGCTGCTTCTCATAATAGTACTGCAGCCCGATCTGCCAGTACTCGTGGGGAAAGTGCAAAAAGGCCGCCAGTACAGGATAGGCCCGGGAATCTAGCTGCACCACTGAGCTGTAGGCAGCCAGGATCCGCTTGGCCCGCTCCCAGTTCCAATCAAGCAGCACCAAATTACGCAAGAGCAGATCGGCTAGATCATGCAGCCCTAGGTCCACCATGCTGTAATCGAAATCCAAGAACTTGATGCCCTCATCATCCATCAAGACATTGTGATAGGCCAGATCCCGGTGGCAAAAGGCCCGCAGTGAGAGGTCCTGGCAGAGGTCAAAATAGCTGGAATCGGCAAGCTTCTCAAGCCCCTCAATCCCCTGCCGGTAGTAGCGGTTGAAATCCCTTAGATACAGCTGGTCAAAAGAGCTGGGCACTGTTTTTGCCCTGGCTTCCCGGGCAAAGGCCTTCATCTGATCCAGCCGCCGGGAAAGGTACAAGGGCCAAAAACCCAGCAGCCACCGGGTGTCCGGGACGGGGTCGAACTTGATGCCTTGGGAGGCATCGTGGAGGCGTCCCAAGGTCTTCGCCACTGCTACGGCATCTGTCTCACTGAGGTAGTCGCAGTGCCGGCCTTTAACCCAGTCCATGAGGAAATAGTACGAGTCTTGGAAGCGAAAATACCGGGAGCCGTCACTGGCAGGCAGGGGCACTACAACCGATGTGCACCCTTGTTTGTCTATATCTGCAAGGGAGTGGGTGATATACTCCAGTTCAAGCTGGCTGAGGCCTGATTTCTTCAGCCCCTTTAGGCCCGATGAAGTCTGCAGCACGTAGATCGGGCCCTCCCGGGCAAAGCGCTGTACTTCCAGGTCATACCGGTTTTCCACCTCCCGGATCAGTTCCTCGGCTGCCTCAACATCTTGCCAATTACCCTGGGTTTCTAGGGAAAACTGCATAGCGACTCATCACCCTCTCGGGATTCCTCTCAAGATTCAATAAGAATTGGGCTTTAGCTTGACTGGCCGTCAGCCGCTTCTGTAGAGTCCGAAGATGAGGGCGGCCCCGCTGATAGCTCAGCTTGCCCAGCTGCCAGTATTCCATGGGAAACTGCAGAAAAGCCCCAATCAATCGGATCTCTTCTGCTTCCAAGGGAAGCACCTGACCATACCCTTGAAGCAGCTGCCCTGCCATGTCCAGCTGCCAACTGGAAAACGTCCGCAGGAGCTTTGCCAGATCATCAATCCGCTCTGCACAGGCGGCGTTATCATAATCGATGAGGACAAATTCTCCATCCGGCCGCTCAACTACATTGCGAGGTATGCAGTCCCGATGGCAGACATACTGGGATTGCTGGTCCCGCCTAACAGCTTCCTGATACGGGAGCTTTTCTAGTTTATGAAGGGCACCTTCAGCGGCTGCCAGAAGGGCATTTCCGTGCTGCTGAAAGAGCCGGTCGAAGGCAGTCCGGCCTTGGCGGGCCATCTCTATGAAGCGGCGCAGATCACGGCAGCGGGCGGTGAGTTTACCCGGCCATGCCCCCCATTGGATGCGGGCAGGATGGATGGGATCGGAAGTCTCGAAGTCCCTGCTGGCAGCGTGGAAACTGCCCAAGAGCCTGCCTATCTGCAGAAGGGTTCCCGGGGTTAATTCAAAACCTGTGGCCCCTTCCTGCCAGGAAGCCAAGTAATAGAATCGGCCGGCCATGGTCAATCCCGGCAGCCCCCGGCAGGTCAGCCGTATCCTCTCCGGATGGGGAAACCCCCGCTCCTCTAGCTGCTGCACTAATCTGTAGATAAACGGGAACTCCTCCGACGGATAGGCAAAACACTTCAATCGAAACAGGCCCTGAGCCGTTTCCACCTTCAGACATGCAGAAACCTCCTCCCATCCCTTTAAATCCAGCCCATACTCAGCCAACATCTCCCCAAGGGGCAGATTGTTCCACTCCGGACACCTGGTCATATCTCTAGGCTCCTTCGATGGGCGGCGCCAGTGCCTGATAGACCATCCAGGTTTCTGCAGCAGCCCTGGCCCAGGAGAACTTGGCCTGCTGCCTTAACCCTCGCAGTGCCAGCTGCTCCCGCAGTCTGCTGTCACCCATTACCTTCAGCAGAGCCTCTGCCAGGCTGTCTTCATCATAAGGGTCATAGAGCAGCCCTCCATTCTCAACTACCTCGGGTATGGAGGCAGCGGCCGCTGCTGCCACCGGTACGCCGCAGGCCATCGCCTCCAGCGGCGGCAGCCCAAAGCCTTCATAAAGCGAAGGGTAGACGAACAGTTCAGCAGCATTATATAGATAGGGCATATCCTCTTGAGGGACAAAACCCGGAAATCTCACTGCATTCTCCAAACCCCACTGCCCGACTAGCAGCCTGAGCTCTTCATATGATCCGCCCCCTGCTCCTCCCACCAACACCAGCTGACAGTCCTGGGGCAGCTCATCCCTAATGCGGCGGAAGACCCGGACCAAACTGATCAAGTTCTTTCTCCGGCTGAATCCGCCGACATTGAGGATGTACGGCCCTGTTATCCCCAGCTTGCTTTCAACATACTGCCGGGCCTCATGCCGGCAGATAGGCCTGTAAATCGGCTCTGCCGCCTCATAGATGACTGCAATCTTCTCCTCAGGAACGTTGAGAATCCGCATCAAATCCTGCTTGGTGTTAAAGGACACGGCAATGATGTAATCTGCCGCCTCCACCGCCCGGGGCAGTTCCCTGATAGCAGTCTCCAAGTACAGCTTGCTGCAGGTCTGAGGGAGTACGAAGGGGATTAGATCATGGACGGTGATCACAAGTCTCTGCCGGCGGCGCCTGCCCGGCGGCAGGCCTATGCCGTTATGGGGAATGTGGTAGATATCCAGGTCAACTGCGTCCCAGTCGGGCAGGGCCTGTACCTCCTGCCAAAACCTGCGGTTCTTGCTCCTGCCCTCAGCTAAGCGAAAGCCCTCCCGGACTTCAATCCACTTGGCCGGCGGATAGACTAGCTGATACTCATTCAAGGGGTCAATGGACAAAAGCTCCCGGATGAGCCGGTACGTATACGTACCTATACCGGAACCTCGATACCACAAGGCAGCTCGGGCGTCTATCCCTATCTGCACCGGTTATCCCCCCATAGTTCTGCTGGAAATCACGACAATACAATATATGAGAATCTCCTCTCGCAGGAACTAGGAACCAGCCTTTCTCCATTCACCGCCAAGTCCTAGATTTCATAGTATACCAATGGAATGCAACCGCTGATTTGGAGAGGCTGTGACGACAATGAAACAGCAGCTTCCTACGGCAGTGATTCTGGCCGGGGGCTTGGGGACACGGCTCCGGCCTTTGGTCTCTGATCGGCCTAAAGCGCTGGCGGTAGTGGCCGGCAGGCCCTTTATCCTCTACCAGTTGGAGTGGCTGTGCCGCAACTTTGTCCAATCAGTGATCATATGTGTGGGATACAAGGGTGAGCAGATTGTGGATTGCCTCGGTGACGGCTCCCATCTTGGTATGAAGATAGCTTACAGTCGGGAGAGCACACCCTTGGGTACTGCCGGTGCTCTCGCGGAAGCGGCCCATCTGCTGCCTGCGGAGTTCTTGGTGCTCAACGGCGACACGTACACTGCCATGGAGCTTGAACCCCTGTGGGAGGCCCATCACCGCCGAGGGGCTTTAGCTACTTTGGCGGCTGCTCCTGCCGTTCACGTCAAGGACAGCGCCGCTGTCGGCAGCATTAAAATCGGCCCTGACGGCCGCATCCTGTCTTTCAGGGAAAAGCAGCCCGGGGCAAAGCTGGTCAGCATGGGAATCTACGCTGTATCTCGAGAGCTGGTTCCGCTGATCCCCCAACAGCGCCCCTGTTCCCTGGAAAGGGACGTTTTTCCCAATCTGCCCGGGCTTTACGGATACCTGTCACCGGCCTCCTTCATCGATATTGGAACTCCCACCGGCTACCGGGCTGCAAACCGGCAGCTCAGCAAGCTGCCAACTTGAGGTCGTGTCGAGCCGTCCATATCTAATTTGTCCCCATCATCACCCTCACTGGGAGGAGAAACTGCTATGATCATCCGTAGTCGAGCACCTTTGCGCATCAGCTTTTCAGGAGGCGGCACAGACGTCTCCCCGTACCCTGAAGAAAAGGGGGGCGTAGTGCTCTCCACCACCATCGACAAGTACAGCTATGCCAGCTTAATCCCCAAGCAGGAGCCGGTGATCCAGGTTAAGTCCCTAGACTTCGATGTGGTGGCCAAATACGATGTCGATCGTCAGCTGGTGTATGATGGAGAACTGGATTTGGTCAAGGGAGTGCTCAATACTCTTTTGGAAGGCAGGGGAGACGGGTTTGTACTGTTTATCCACAGCGATGCTCCTCCCGGCAGCGGCCTGGGATCATCTTCTACCATGGCAGTCACCCTCATCGGCATCATCCGCCAATGGCTGCAAAAACCCTGGACCAACTATGACATCGCCCAACTGGCCTACCACGTGGAGCGAGAGGTCCTAGGCATCAAAGGCGGCAAACAGGATCAATACGCAGCAGCCTTCGGAGGCTTTAATTTTGTCGAATTTCACAGGGACTATACAGTTGTGAACCCGCTGCGGATCTCGCCCATCATCCTCAATGAACTGGAGTATCATCTGCTGCTCTGCTATACCGGCAAGACCCGTCTGTCTGCCCGCATTATCGAAACACAGGTAAAAGGCTATGTAGAAAGGCAGGCTGATTCTGTAGCTGCCCTGGATGAACTCAAACAGATTACCATCGATATGAAAAACGCCCTCTTACAGGGGCGCCTCAACGACTTCGGAGCTTTGCTCCACGATGCTTGGATGAATAAGAAGCGGTTAGCCAAACAGATCACTAATGAAGAGATTGATATACTGTACGAGACAGCCCGCAAGCACGGCGCCCTGGGAGGCAAGATCTTGGGAGCTGGAGGCGGGGGTTACCTTCTGGTATACTGCCCCTTTGACCAGAAGCACATCATCGCTGAAGAGCTGGAAAAGGCCGGTGGCCAGGTAGTTAAGTTCGGTTTTGAGCAGCAAGGGCTCCAGACCTGGGAGGTCGACGGTTCCCGCTGCCGCTTCTAAGTAAGGGCTGAATAAGGCGAAGGGGCATCGCCGTGACTGCACGCCATCAAGAGTCTGTCACTAACTGGATCTAGAAGAGCGTTGACCGATGGATGTACTGCTAAAGAAGTACCTGATGCGGCGATGCCAGCACCGCACAGTCTACTGCAGATATCCGCGGCTTCAATCTGAGAAAGCTTCATAGACCAAAACAGTCTCCTTCACAGCCTTTTTCCACGAATAGCGCTGCACCCAGTCTCTGCCCCTTTGCCTCAGCCCAGCCTTGGCCTTTTCGTCATTGATCACCTGCAGGATTGCCTCAGCTAGTCCTGGAGCATCATAGGGATTCACCTGCAAGGCTCCCTCGCCCACAACCTCTGCCAAGGCCGATGCCCAAGAAGTAATGGTCGGCACCCCACAAGCCATGGCCTCTAAGGGAGGCATGCCAAAACCTTCATATAAAGAAGGATAGACAAAGACATCGGCGGCCCCATAGAACTGCGGCAGATCCTGGACTGGAACATAGCCGGGAAAAATCACCTGATCGCCTACGTCCAGCGCTTGGGCCAGCTGCCGCAGCCCATCTATCTCTGGAGCAGCCCTTCCCGGCATCACCAAGACTGCTTCCCGCCCCAGCTCCTTCTTGGCGAAAGCAAATGCCCGCAGCAGCAGCCCCACGTTCTTGCGCCAGCTAAACCCCCCCACATAAAGGATCAGGGGCCTGCCTCTAATACCATACCGTTCCCGCAAAAACTCCCGGCAGGGAACCTGGGGCAGGGGTACATAGATGGGCTCCGGGGCAGCATAGATCACCGCGATTTTCTCCGGCGGAACCTGCAGATGGTGGACAATATCCCGTTTGGAATAATGGGAAACGGTAATGAGCATGTCTGCCCGATCGACTATATGAGGTATCTGCTTTACAAACCGCCGCAGAAAGGACGGATTGCACGTCTGGGGGAGGATGTAAGGAATCACGTCATGGAGTGTGACAATGACTGGAAAAGGCAAGTGCCGGGGCAGGTTCAGGCCGTTCTGAGGCATATGATACAGCTCAACACCGGCCTCTTCCATTGTCCTGACCATGTGGGCCTGCTCTACCTGCCAGTCAGGATGCTCACTGACTGGCGCCCAGCTGCTGCCGGCAGTGTCAAGGGCCTGGTTTTCAAAGCCCTCGGGCAGGAAAAACATGAATTCATGGCCCGGTTCCCGGGTCAGCCCTCTGACCAGCTGATAAGTGTAGGTTCCGATCCCCGTTCCTCTAAACCACACAGCTCCACGGGCATCAACAGCGATTTTCATACCCCAGTTCATCCCCCAACAGCAGGTGCCAGTATTGCATGCGGTTTACCGTCTTCTGCCACTCCTGGCGGAGTGCTTCTGCGGCCCCGGGGTCTTCCTGTCTGCGCCGGCCCTTGTAATAATCACAGCTGATCTCCCAGATCCCCGTGGGAAAGATGCCCAGCCAGTACATCAACTCTTTCTCCTCTGGATGAAGATGGCGCACACAGCTGTAGGCATCAAGGACCCGGCTGGCGGCAGCCGGTGACCAATTGGTGTATACGCCGAGATCATCCAAGAGGCCGGCCAAGTCCCTAACGCAAAGGCCCCACTTGATTGCTCTAATACAAGGAACCCGCAGGGTTCCTTCATCATCTACCTTAAAGGAACGGCCCCGGCAGCTTCCCAGCAAGAGGCCGGTCCAGCAGGGCTCTTCCTCAAGCTGGTCGAAGGGGGATTCTGCCAGCCACTCCAGTGTTTGGTCAGCTAGACGGGCAGCTGCCTCGTAGAGATCAACAAACAGCCGGTCAAACCCGGTTGGGTACAATCTGTGCCGGGCCATGGTGTAGAAAAGCTCCAGATCCTCCCGCTGCCTAGCTAGACTCGGCTCTGCCAGGACAGATGGGTCTGAGGGATCCACCAATAGGGGCTGGATGCCCTGGGACAGGACATGGAGCTCAGCCAAGCAGCGTCCCAGCTCCACCGAATCGCTTTGAAGAGCCAGCTCTCCCGGTCGCCCCTCCAGTGCTTCTATCAGGAAGGCCAGCTTGTCATTCATATTGACAGCTATATCCCCGTCACGGGTCATCTGCAGAGCTGCCAGGCGGGAAAAGCCCTGAGCCTGCAGGTATTCCCACACCTGCAGCAGCGCACGAGTGTACTCCGTCTGCTCCTTTAGGTAGAGCCGGAACACCCCCTCCTGGGCAAAGACAGTCCAGCAGTCTGTTTCTCCCGCCACCGGCTGGACTGCTGTGATGTTCAAGTCGTAACAAGATACCGCTTCCGTACCTATGGCATCAGCCTGTTCCTTTACCGATTCCTCTGCCGGCAGATGCTGCAACCAAGCCACCCCTTTGCTTCAGAGAGAGTCCCAAAGGCCGGCCAGTGATACAGCCGGCCTTTGGCTGCAGCCTGCTGTCCGTTGGCCGTCTCTTATACAGGGCGGTCTCGATTTCGGCGCCGCCGGTGCATAGGTTCTGGGAATCTGCTCCACTCAACCACTGATCTAGACTGAGGGGCGTGCATCGACGATGAACTGGACTCTTCCCACTGCACACCATCTTCGACCAGCCCTTCCCCAACTACCTCTGCCGCTTCATCTGCCTCTGCCGCCGTTTCAATGCCCAATTCCTCTGAGGAGCAGATCACCTCCTCTTCATCCCCAGCAGTCTCCTCCTGGAGCGCTGCAATTGCCTCAACAGGTGGATCATCGAGTAAGGCCTCTTCTTCCAGAGTAAACTGCTGGGAGGCTTCCTCCCATCTGACGTCTTCAATCACTGCCGCACCTGCCGGTTCATCGAAAGGCTCTGCAGGTATACATTCCGTACCCTCTAATCCAGCTTGGTCCATGGGGACTCCCTGGAGTGCAGTCCCCTCAGC
>LFTN01000220.1:725-1793 GCA_001513495.1 Clostridiales bacterium DTU087 | reverse complement strand
CTACATTTTCTGTAACCAACCGGCTTAGCTCCCTGGCACTGTGAGTGGGTGGCTAAGCCTTTTCTTATGGAAGGCTCAGCTCGCCGGTGTATTTCAGCCCATGGCCGGTAAAGCTACCGAATGGCGTAGGGCCTTCCGCCTTTTCAAGGAGATATCAAAGGAGATAAAACCGATGTCAGAGATTACCATTGTCGGCCTTGGCCCAGGCTCACCGGATCAGATTTCCCTTGGAGCCCTTGACGCTCTGCGGGAGGCAGATCACATCTATTTTCGAACAAAGCTGCACCCTATCATCCCTTGGCTCATCGAGGAGCTGGGCCTCTCACCCTCCGGCTATACCACTTTTGACTCAATCTATGAGACTGCCCGCTCTTTCGATCAGGTCTACAGCGAGATTGTCAGGATCCTCACCGCCCAGCTGCATAAGGGGGGCTCCGTAACCTATGCAGTTCCCGGACACCCGACCGTTGCAGAAACCTCTGTGGCTCAGCTGCTGGAATGGGCCAAGGGGACCGGCAAGAGTCTGAGGATTATCCCCAGCATGAGCTGCTTGGATGCCGTCTACGCCGCCCTGGGCATTGACCCCACGGCGGGCTTGGTGATAGGAGATGCATTTGAGCTGGATGGGTACCAGTCTGGAAGGCCGCTCCTCTTGACTCAAGTGTATAACCGGCTCATTGCCTCAGATGTCAAGCTAAGACTAATGGAGCAATTTGACGATGAATATCCTATCACGGTAATTAGGGCTGCCGGGGTGCCAGGGGAGGAAAAGATCGCGGCTATTCCTCTCTATCAGCTGGACACCCTGCCTTGGATCGACCACTTGACCTCTGTGTACGTGCCGGAGCAGCCTAACCATAGCCAGATGCCGCAGAGCCCGTCTTCGGCAAGCTGCGCCTATCCATTGGACCCCTTAGTTGAGGTTATGCAAAGGCTCCGGGCCCCTGAAGGCTGCCCCTGGGACCAGATGCAGACCCATGAAAGCCTCAGGCGCTACCTGGTTGAAGAGACATATGAGGTTCTGGAAGCCATCGACCAGGGCAATTGGGAACATGTCAAAGAAGAGCT
>LFTN01000220.1:0-700 GCA_001513495.1 Clostridiales bacterium DTU087 | reverse complement strand
ATCGCGGCAGTGACTGAAAAACTGATTCGCCGCCATCCCCACGTCTTTGGAGCTGTTCAGGTGGAAAATGCAGCAGAAGTCAGCATCAACTGGGAGAAGATCAAAGAGCGGGAACGGGAACTGATCGGCGAAGAGTTCAAATCGGTACTCGATGGCGTACCCAAAGGCCTGCCGGCACTGACCAGGGCAGAGAAGATCCAGGCCAAGGCCGCCAAGGTAGGCTTTGAGTGGGATGAGATATCCGGGGCCATGGACAAGGTTTTAGAGGAACTGCAAGAGCTGCAGGCAGCCTGGGAAAAGGAAGATCACAGCGCCGTCCACTTGGAGCTGGGGGACCTTCTGTTTGCTTTGGTCAATGTAGCCCGGTATCTAGATGTAGATCCGGAAATGGCGCTGCGGGAGGCCACCGACAAGTTCATAGCTAGATTCCATTACATCGAAGAGACGGCCGCAAGACAAGGACGGGAGCTTGCCGACATGGACTTGGAGGAGATGGATCAATTGTGGGATGCCGCCAAAAAGGAGCTGTAGCTATCCTACTTTAGCCAGCCGTAAGAGCTGAACCAGCGGCTAAGCTTTCTCCCGATTTTGGGAATCATCTCAATATCCCGCCGGTACAGGCCGCCAGTTCCCAACAGCCCTAGGCCGTAGATGCCTGTACCGGCACAGGCCTGTCTCTTATACACATCTCCGAGCCCAC
>LFTN01000122.1 GCA_001513495.1 Clostridiales bacterium DTU087 | reverse complement strand
AGATTATACTCTGATAGGCCTGATTCCTCTAAGTTTGAGAATCCTCCGCCCGTTTCTCAGTAACCAGGAGCCCTCGCTCCCAAGCAGCGGCATTGACTTCCTCCAAGCGGTCCACGGCCCACTGGATAGATTTTGTCTTTGCTGCTGCGATGAAACAGACGCTGCCTGTGGGGCAGGAGGCAGTGCGGCCGCTGCGCCCCGCCATCTGGATGAGAGTCCTGGCATCATAGAGATCATCATGGGCATAGAGCACAATTACATCTGCCTTGGAGACGGTAATGCCCCGCTCCAACACACTGGTTGTCACCATCACCGATGGAGCAGCCTGCCTGAACTGCTCTCTTTGCTCATTCCTTTTGGGATCCCGGGAATGGGTGCCAAAGATAGGGATATCGGAGAGCTCTAAGGAGGCGGCTGCTTCCTGGGCTACTGCCTCTACCAGCCAGATCCTGGGGACAAACACAAACACGCGGCTGCCAGCTGCCAGGCTCTCTGCAAGCCGCAGCCAGAACTCCTTGGGCAGGTGAAGTGCCGGGGCCTTCTCCCTGCCCCTTCGACCTCCCCTTCGCTCTGGGACAAGGTGCCGCCGGTCAATAATCACCTTGGGCACCGGTACTGGATAGCCGTGATGGCGGGCCGGCACCGTGATCAAGTGGACAGCCCCCCGCCGGGCTGCCTTGAGCATAGCGGGGGATGGTGTTGCAGTCATGAACACTTTGAGGCCGCGGGGCTTCACCGTCCGCTGCAAAGCCCGGTACAGCACAGCCGATCCCGCATAGGGAAAGGCATCTGCTTCATCCAAGATCACCAGATCGAAATAGCTGTTGAAGCGAAGCAGCTGATGAGTGGTGGCTATCACCAGCTGGCCCAGATCCTCAGGGTGCCTGGCACCTCCGTAAAGGGCAGTGCTGTTAAGAGTTGGAAAAGCAGCCTTTGCCCGCTCCGCAATTTCCACCACTACATCCCGGCGAGGGACGGCAAACACTGCCCTAAGTCCGGCGCCAAGAGCCAAGGCCAGCCCCTCAAAGGCGATTTCCGTCTTTCCGGCACCACAGACTGCCCAGATAAGACAGGCCCTTTCGTCTTCTTTGGGAGCCCTTTGAAGAAAGCTGTGGATGGGAAAGCCCCTGGACTTGGCCGCGGCGAGAGGCTCCTGCCTCTGCTCCCCGGCACCTGCCTCCCGGCCGGGATTGGGTAGATAATCATCCAGCCAATCATCGACATACCCTTTGAAGTCCGCAGCCGCCTCGGCTTGTGCCCTGGTCAGCTCAAAGGACAGCTGAGGCTCAAGGCCGGGGAACACCTGCCGGGCCTTAGGTACCTCCTCAAAGCTCCCGTAGTAGAGCTCCCGGCAGCTGCGGATCTCGCCGAGGCTGCGGCAGGCGAGGCAGACGACACAGTTTGATCTGCCGCAGAGGGGACAGTCGATTTCCTCAAACTGCTGCCTTTCCCCACAGCGGCAGCAGACATGGTAATCATCCAAAAGCGAGAGGATCCCCGGCCAGATCTCAAGTCTCCCTGCCAACGCGCATGCTTGCAGGAGATCCCGCAGCGGATAGGACTCTGTCTGTTCCCGCTGCTCAAGTAAAGAGCGGACTTCATCATAGCAGAGCACCCGCCCCTGCAACAGCTGCCCGATGGCCTCCAGGAGCTCTAAAGAAATGCCGGCAGAGACATGGGCCCCGGTCTCTATCCGTCTAAACTCAATTTGCCGCCAGTGGCCGAAGCCCCGCCTGCGAAGGTGCTGCCGGACAAGCTCCATCCATGATCTCACCACCTGGGAATAGCCCGGTTGGCCCCCTCCCTTGCCCCAGGCTGCTTGCCGCCCCCGCCGGGGGCGAAAGCCGGCAATTGCCTTGAGGAGGCGGCGATGAGCCGGCCAGGGATGTCGGGAAACCGGATGGATGAGGCTAGGATGGATGAGATGGGTAGAAGAGAGAGGGTGATAGGCCAAAGCCCTACCCTGTAACTCATGGGTGATGAATACTGCCAGATCAATGGGCAGGGGCTGGGCTGCGGCAAAGGTGCGAGTATAGCCTCTGCCGGCCAGCAGTGCGCTGTCCAGGTAAGGATCATGGGTGAAGCCAAAATAAGCCCTATCCTCCCCCAAAGCCAAATAGAGATAGTAAGATGCCATTACTGCTCGATGGATCGTTAAAGGCAGAGGCTCTTCAGGGCCGCGGCTGGACACTTGCGTG
>LFTN01000129.1 GCA_001513495.1 Clostridiales bacterium DTU087 | reverse complement strand
GTAGATATTCTCAATCCTGTTCAGGTAGCTGCCGCTGATATGGACACAAAGCGGTTAAAGAAAGAGTTCGGCCGAGACATCGTCTTCTGGGGAGGCGGAGTTGACACTCAGCGAGTGCTTCCCTACGGCACACCCCAAGAGGTAAAAGATGAGGTCAAGCAGCGGATCGATGACTTGGCTCCCGGTGGAGGCTTTGTTTTCGCAACGGTACATAACATTCAAGGAGACGTGCCGCCTGAAAACATCGTTGCCATGTGGGAGGCTGTAATGGAGTACGGCCGCTACTAAGAGAACCTGAAAAAGGAAGTCAAAACAACCTTCCGCCAGTTGTATTGCTAAGAGACGCAGTATCAGCCGCATAGCTGAGACTGATACTGCGTCTGCATTACTTACATCGCGTTACCACCCGTGTCTGCAGAGGGTTTAGCAAAAGGGAGGTTCCATAATCGGCCGCCTGGTGGTGAACGTTATCTCATGTACTCCCTAACGACATCCCGGGTAATCTCCCCAATTAGCTCTGCCGTCTCTACCGGAATGGATTGCAGGGTGGGGAGGGTGATCACGCGGCTGCAGACATCTTCCGTTACCGGGCAGTCGAAGGGGCCCTCCAGGCTGGCAAACACCGGGCTGGCATAAAGTGGCCGGGGATAAGCTACTCCCACCGGCACCCGCTCATCCCGCAGCCGCTGGACGATCTCATCCCGGCGGCCGGCAAGCTCGTTGGGCAGGAGGAAGGAGTATACATGAAAGACGCTCCACACATCCGGGCTTTCGCCAGGCAATTGCAGGTCCAGATCAGACAGTGCCGCTGTGTAGATGGCGGCCCGCTCCCGGCGCATTTCATTGAACTTATCTAGTTTCTTTAGCTGCACTACGCCCAGGGCAGCCTGCAGTGCTCCCATGCGGTAATTGAATCCCAGGCGCTTGATGATACCCCAGTTTTCCTCACCTTGGTGCCGGATCGTGCGGCAGAGCTTAGCCAGCCTTTCGTTGCCGGTAGTTATAATGCCGCCTTCGCCGGTGGTCATGTTCTTCGACTCATAGAAGCTGTAGCAGGTGAGATCGGCTAGATTGCCTACCCGTACGCCCTTGTACTTGGCCCCATGGGCCTGACAAGCATCCTCGATCAGTACTAGATCATGCTCTGCGGCCAGTTCTCGCAAAGGATCAAGATCTGCCGGATGTCCAAACATATCCACTGCCAAGATGGCTTTGGTCTTTGATGTGAGCTTGCGGGCAGTATCCTCCACCGACAGGCAGAATGTCTGGGGATCAATATCGGCAAAGACCGGGACGGCCTGCTGCTGCAGAATAGGGCCTACCGTGCCTATAAAAGTAAAGGCCGGCACAATTACTTCATCCCCTGTGCCGATTCCAGCAGCTGCCAGGGCTGTATGTAAAGCAGCTGTACCTGAGTTGACGGCAATCCCTGCAGGAGCTCCCACGTAAGCAGCGAAGGCACGCTCGAATTCATTCACCAGGTCGCTGCTAAACTGCGTCAACCGCCCAGTCCGAACGACTTCACTTACCATTTCCACTTCGGCTTCATCAAAAAGAGGGCCGAAGCGCAGGCCTTCCGGCAACCGCTTGCTGTCGCTTTTCATACCAGTACCTCCTACAATACACAACTTGCCCCCGTCAGGCTGCTGCACTGCCGCCGCATTCCTGGCCGGGGGAGCGGTGGATATAGTATTTTCTTCTATACATCAGTGTACATCCCTGTTTATTGTTTGCGAAGAGTTGTTCAAGTATCAAAGCAGGAAAACACTGGGCTTAATGTTAACCCTCTCGGTATAATGGATATAAATGCTGCAAGGAAGAGCTGTCCATAGAACTAGACTCAGCTAGAAGAGGTGGGAGATCAAAAGTGATGTGGAAAGATAAGTACAAGATCGGAGTGGAGCTCATCGATGGCCAGCATAGAGAGCTCTTTGGCCGGGTGTCGAGCTTTCTGCAGGCTGTTCAAGGTGAGGGGGATTGGGAAGTGAAGCTGGAGCAGGTGAAGTCGACCCTCCAGTTCATGCAGAACTATGTGGTGGAGCATTTCGAGGCAGAGGAGGCATTTCAGCGGCAGATCGGCTTTCCGGAGTATGAGAAGCACAAGCAGGTCCACGATGAGTTCAAGTCCACAGTCAACGATTATGCTGAAACCTTTGTCAAAGAGGGCTACACCCAAGAGCTGGTGCAGGAACTGGGTGCCAAGCTGATGACGTGGCTAATCATGCATGTGGCAGCAGCTGACCAAAGGATCGGGGCATTCGTCCGGGAGCAAGGAGGCACGCAGTGATGAAGGTTGAATACATCCAGCCGTTTTATCGAGCTACTAAAGACGTCTTTCAGATCATGATGGACCTGGAGGTAAACAGGGGAGACCTGAGATTGGCCAAGGACTTAATTCCCAGCAGAGAGGCCAATGTGATCATCGGCGCTACGGGGGATTTGTCCGGCTCTATTCTATACAGCTTTCCCAAGGACATGACCCTGACCATGGTGAAGATCATGTCTGGGATGGAACTGACCGAGATGGACGGTTTCGTGCTGTCTGCCCTGGGCGAAGTGGCTAATATTATCAGCGGTAATGCCATGACTTACCTGAATTCCGAGAACTACAGATGTGACATTTCCCCTCCACACGTGATGTTCGGCACGTCACAGTCTCTATCCATGGCAACCGATGTCGCCTTAGTGATTCCCATGCTCACATCCATCGGCGAGTTTGAGATTAACGTCGCCTTGAGGGAGACGAAGGGGTAGGGGCGGTTTGACTGTATAGAAGTCACTGGGTTCAGGCGGACAGGTTTTCGCGGGCAGCAGGACCTGCTGTAAAAAGGATTTCCATCCCCCTGAAGGGAAAATGTAAGCAAGACCGAGATTACAGGGAGGGGACAAAATGAGTATACGAGTTGGTATTCAGCTTTACTCAGTGCGGAACTCTCTAATGAAAGATCCCTTTGGTACACTGGATAAGCTGGCAGAGATAGGATACAAGTACATAGAAGCAGCCAACCACGATACAACAAAGGACCCCGGGGTGGGATTTGGGCTTTCCGCCGATGAGATGAAACAGGCCCTCGAGCGGCTGGGTCTGTCTATTGTCGGCTGTCACGTCAATCCCTTGGACCCGGCCAGCTTGGAGCGGGTCCTGGACTATCACGCAGAGCTTGGTAATCCTCAAATCGGCTGTGCCATCGAGTTCTTCCCGTACAATGATGTGGATTATGTCCTCAAGAAATGTGAACTCTTCAACCAGATAGGTGAGATGTGCCGGGCCCGGGGGATGCGGTTCTATTACCACAACCACTACCAGGAGTTTCAGGCCTTTGGAGATAAGACTGTCTATGACATAATCATGGAGAATACCGATCCCAGCTTGGTGTTTATCGAGATGGACACATACTGGATTATGAGGGGCGGCCAAGATCCTGTTGAGCTGATTAGGAAATACAAGGATCGGCTAGTGCTTATCCATCAGAAGGATTTCCCCAAGGATGCGCCCCAGCCCTTGAACATGTATGACGGTATTATCAACAAGAGTGCAGAGATCAACATGGATGTATTTGCAGCCACCATCAATCCCCTGTGTTTCACGGAAATCGGTACCGGCGTACTGCCGATACAGGATATCATCAACGCGGCGGCAGAAGCTCCCAATGTGGATTACATCATCCTGGAGCAGGATGCCACCCAGCTGGGTGAGATTGAATCTATAAGAACCAGCATGGAAGCCTTCCGCAAGTTCACCGGCATTGCTTGGAAGTAGCCTAACGGCCGGTGAAGTCAGATATTCTGCGTAGTCTGCGCTACAAGGCCCGGGTTATCGGTGCGGCAGCACCGAACAGCCCGGGCTTGTTGCTGCATGGCTGCAGTGTAGATGCATTGGTCACGGCGGACAGCTCTTACCACCCGAGAGTGTAGCAGTGGGGTACGGATACCTCAAAGCCTTGGTATGAGTCTCTAAGGATTGACTACAAGGCCCAGTAGAGTGAAGTGAGCATCGAAGGCGAAGACACTGGTGAGGCCTAACCGACGACAGATTGCCCAACTGGTACAGTCAGTGAAGGAGACATTCTGGTCCCGCTGGTGCCTGCTCAGTGCCGCGTTCAGCGAAGTATCAATTTACACTATCGCCAACAGCTGATAATGAGCTAATAGCGATCTGCTGCTGCTGATCAAACTTGATCCACTTGGCCCGTTTGGATGTGGAAATGCCGGAGGAGAAAGCTGCCTGGGGCAGAATACCAAAGTGGGATTAACAAGGAACAGGGAGGTAGGCGGGGTTTCCATGACTGGTAAAGAACGGATCGGGCGGATCTTGCAGAGACAGCCCGTTGATCACATCGGGCTGTTTGAGCATTTCTGGGGCGATACACAGAAGAAATGGACCCATGAGGGATACATTCACCCCAATGAAGACTTGGCTGACCACTTCGGTTTTGATATAACCCTGTGCTGGCCGTTTAACCTTACTGCTGACTTGGATTTTGAGCCGGAGGTCATTGACGAGACAGAAGAGACCATCTTGGTAAGGGATGGAAACGGCGCCGTGCTCCGTAGGCACAAGCTCCATGACACTACGCCGGAGCATGTGGACTTCATGGTGAAAGACAGAAGGGGATGGGAGGAACAGATTAAGCCGCTGCTGACTCCCGATCCCAGGCGCATAGATTTTGCAGGATACCGGAAGGCCAAGGCCCATGCTGAGCAGCATAACCGGTTTTTTGCGTGGGCTGGTGTCAACGTATTTGAATCCATGCACCCGGTGTGCGGCCATGAGTATATGCTGATGGGCATGGCATTGGACCCCGAGTGGGTCAAAGACATGGTTGATACCTATGCTCAGCTCGCCTTGGATCTACAGGAGATTTTGTTCAGCCAAGAGGGATACCCTGACGGGATTTGGTTCTACGAAGATATGGGGTTCAAGGGGCGGCCCTTCATGTCCCCGGCAATGTACCAAGAGATCATCCAGCCTGCCCACAAGCGCACCATCGATTTTGCCCACAGCCGCGGCCTGCCTGTAATCATGCATTCCTGCGGCATGGTGGAGCCGCTCTTGCCAGGGATGGTGGCTGCCGGTATCGACTGTCTGCAGGTCATTGAAGTAAAGGCAGGGATGGATCTCATCAAGTTGTATAAGGACTACGGGGACAGGCTCTCCTTTATGGGCGGCATCGATGTGCGGGTTCTATACTCCAACGACCGGCAGCAGATTGACCGGGAGCTGGAGCAGAAGATCCCGATTGTCAAGGGCCGCTATGGCTATGTGCTCCACAGCGATCACTCCATCCCCGATACGGTGAATTACGAAACCTACAGGTACTTCGTTGATCGGGGCCTGGAATTGGGGACGTATTGAGGTCTTGAACTTAGGAAACTTGGCTTTCAAACAGTCTGTTCCGGTCGAAGTGCCGGCTGATGAACCCGAGCATCCCCATGGCTAAGGCCAGGACCATAGCTCCGCCCCAAAGGAGCCACTGGGTGTCTAATACCAGTGCACCTAAAGCTTGACCGAGGACCAGTGCCAGGACCGGCAGGACTAGGAGCCCGGACAGCTGATAGGCCTCCTGGAAGCCTTTGACCTTGGCAGAGATGATCACATTAATGAAGATGGCAAAGAGAATAACAGCTGGTATGGTCCACAGAAGCAATACTGCCCAGTTAAGCGTGGGAAAGATCAGCTCTTCAAACAGGGGATATGCAAGCACATTGACAACTATCCCGTACACAAGCCCACAAAGGAAGGTCACAGCCATCCCGGGAATGAAGGCTGAGAGCACCTTACCGGCAAACAGGGTGCGGATTTCCACAGGCGAGAAGAGCAGAGTCTCCAATGTCCCCCTCTCTTTTTCCACTGCAAAGCTGTTGGCGGTGATCACGCTGGACAGCATCAGCGGGATGATCAGGAAGAAAGACACGAACAGGTGGTTTAGGACGAAGTAGAGGACCTGCTTTTCCGGTGAATCAAAGGAGGTAATGGTATCCCTCAAGCTGCCTGGAGGGAGGCTGTCAATCAGCTTCGCCAGGGAGTCCATATTCCCCATATTGCCCATCCCCTCAATGCCAAAACGCCTCACACCGTAGATCATGCCGCCGGGTATCAACGCGCACATGACTATGGGAACAAGAATCATCGGCAGCCAGACTTGGACACTGCTTCTAATGGCTTTTATGTCCTTGATTGCGATGGCCCACATTGCTCGTCTATCCACGGAAATTCCCCCTTACATTGAAGTAGAGTGTCTCCAGATCCCGTCCCAAAATCTCAGCAGAATAGACAGAGGCTTCAGAGAGAATCTGCCGGAGAAGCTCCGGCACCTGGGATTTGGTCTCCACAGTAAAGATGAGCACCCCCGGTTCCACCTGTTGAAGCGGGAACCCCCGGTAGGAGGGGCCTTCGACCTTGAGATCCGACTCGACCTTGACTTGGAAGCTCTTTAGGTACTTATCCTCTAACTGGCGCAGTGTACCGCTTTCAATCAGCTGGCCCCGGTGCAGGAACAGAAACCTGTGACACAGCTCCTGAACCTGTCTTAGGAGATGTGTAGCCAGAACAATGGTCACACCGTCTCTGGCATTGAGCTCCTTAATATAACCCAGGAGGTCCCGGGAGGCTTCGGGATCAAGCCCAGTCGTGGGTTCATCTAGAAAAAGCACATCAGGCCGATGAATAAGGGCCTTGGCGATTCCCAGCCGCTTGCGCATACCTGTACTGAAGGTCTCGGCCTTACGGTCTTTGTACTCAGCTAATCCAAATTCTTGCAGCAGCATGTCGATGCGGCTTGGATAGTCCTGCACGCCATAGATCCGGGCGAAGAAGGCCAGGTTCTCTTTGGCAGTCATGTGCCCGTACAGGCCGGCGCTTTCAGTCAGGACTCCCGTCCGGGAGCGAATGCTGTTCGATTCCGCCAAGGGGCTCTGGCCAAAGATTTCCACCGTACCGGCATCGGCGGCGATGACGCCGTTAATCAATCTGACTACTGTGGTCTTGCCGGCACCGTTGGGGCCGAGGAGCCCGACTATCTCACCTTTGCTCACGGTGAAGGACAAGTCTTTGATCGCCTGGACATCTTTGAATGACTTGCTGACTTTGCTCAGCCGGATGATGGGAGAAGGGGCCATCATGCCTGCCTCCCTTCGAAGTATCTTGTCAGATGGCAGCTGTCTAAGGGCGCTTGCCGTCTACGTCAGCCATCAAGCCTCTATCACATTGACGCTTCCAGCATCATAGAGATTTAGCTAAACATCTAAATATCCGTGAATAGTATATGGCAATATAGGATGACTGTCAATACATTTCCGATAGTCTTGGTAAGGGCATCTGTGTCTGCGGCCTTTTGCCCAAGAAGAATAGAGGCCGGCGGCCTGTGCCTGCCGGCCTCCAGCTTCTTCTGCATGGAGGCTCTACCAGGGCAGGCGAGCCCGTTCAATGCCCATCAGGGCGTCACCGTTGTTGATGGGATGCTGCTCATCGACTCCAGAAGCCAAGAAGTGCGCTTCTAGGGGCTGATCTGTCCTCTCCAGCTTGATGAGTATCTGATTCCATCCAGCCTTCAGGGTTCCTTTCGCGTAGTTGGATCCGTCGCCGCCCTCATTGGGTGCCAAGGGCACGACATCTGCTGTTGTATGCAGGAACTTGCCGTTTAAGTAGATCTTCATGCGGTTGCTGTTGGGGACTCCGATCAGTGCCGGCTGGGACTCCTCGGATTTAATGTAGTGCACCAGGTACAGTACTCCGGCCTTGCCGTCGAAAAGCTCCTCTGCTTTCAAGTCGTTGGTCCGGCGCCAGATTTCTCTCCAGCCATGGGGCACCGCATCAAAGACAGCCTTTTCATCGATGCCGAAATCGCTGTCGAGATTCTTGCCCTCATAGACAGGCGAGGCTAAGTAGCGGAAGCCGCCCAGGAAGGCCAGGGGAATCCGGAGCAAAGCTGGCCGCCCATCAATATCTACGGTAATCGTTCCCCGATTGGTCAGCCCGATGTAGTCGGGGCAGCAGGTTAGAGACATGGGCAGAGCTGTCCGGCTCTCAGCCGCAACTTCTACAGTCACAGGCATGGGCGTTCCCAGCTGCCAGCCTTCAGGCAGCTCCACATCGACCTTGGCGTGAATGGCCTCTGGATGGGGATTTGTGAGTATCAGCGTGAAGCGGGTAGGGGCATCGCCCACTACGGCTGCTGTGTCGTCATAGACCAAATCTGCTGCGAGGGTAGTCAGGTCAAAGCTGATGCTGTTTGCCTTATACTCAGTGAGCCAGCTAGCCTCAAAGCTGTACTCCGGTGCCGGGCTGGTGCTGCAGCCTTCTCTGATTTCCACACCGGTATTCCAGTAGCTCAGAACCGTTTTGGCCATCTCTGCAACCTCATCGGTCAGCTCGTATATATTGGTTGGTGCCTTGAGGTTCTTGATGCCGCCCCTTTCTACATTGGTGGTAATCTCATCACCCAAGGGCTCTACCCATTTCTCTGGGAGGTTCTTGCGGCCTAAGACAATGCCGAGGATAGCCCCTAGGGTAGCACCTGTACAGTCAGTATCCCAGCCGCAGTTGACTGCCTTACAGACGGCATCGGCAAAGCCTTCTCCATAGAGCCAGCCGATGGTCTGGAAAGCTAAGTTCAAAGGCGAGTACTGAGCGATGGGGCTATAGAACTTGTCTTTGACCCGCTCTCTGGCCTCTATCCAGTCAACACCTTTTTCATACAGGGCCAGCACTTCCTTAATGGCCCGATAGGTCTCACTCTGGGCCGGAATGGCACTCAGCCCCAAATCGATGAGCTTAAACTTGTCATCAATCACAAAGGCACAGGATTCCACCACTGCGTTGAAGACTTCTCCATACACCGACTCCCCGCCGGCATGGTCACAGATGGCATCGTGGAAGGCGTACCGGGCAGCCACATGGGGAGCTGCTGGAGCCACACATGCCCAGATTTCCGACCTGATGGGGCTTCCCATGCAGTCAATAAACCAGTTGTTGTGCCAGCCCGATACCGGCGGCTGCAGGCCTCTGACCAGATTGGTCTTGCTCAGTCCATACTCATCGAAATTGTAGGCAATGCAGTCCAGCCAATACTCAGCCAGGTCCCGGGCGGTGATTCCCGGCCCCCTCTCTTTGAGGGCCTGCAGCCAGATAAGCTGCATCTCCAGATCATCATTGGGAAGCCCACCTTCCGGAAGGTCGGGATACCACCAGACATCAAACATCTCATCCTGTCCAAAGCGCCTCTCCAGCGGCGTTCCCAGCGTCCCGCCGATGTGTTTCCCCAGCCAGCAGCCCAAGACTTTATCCCTATAGGTGCTCTCATCAAGATAGATTTTGGCCACGTGTCTTCCTCCCTTGCAGCATGATGTTGTATATTTCTTTTCACCGGCCAAAACGGCCTTCCCTTTGAGGGAAGGCCGTCGATCACCACGAGGCGGGGGGAATATGGAAGACTGTTTTCACACTGCAGACATCAACTCGCCTGACTTGATTAGTTCAATGCATAGTCCTGCTGCAGTGGGATCATATTTGCGGCCTGCTTCTTGGGAGAGCACATTGATGACTTGATCAGGTGACATTTCTCTGTCGGAGGTCAACGGATGGAGCATGTGATCTACAGAATCTGCAACGCGAATGATCCGACTGAGGAGTGGTATCTGCTGTTCCTTTAGCTGATGGGGATATCCAGAACCATCATAGTGCTCATGATGATGCAGGATTATCGGTGCCAGTGCCTGGAGAGCCGGTATAGCCTCAATCAGCTCTGCACCGTAAGTGCAGTGGAGAAGCATCTGCTCTCTTTCCTCCTGAGTAAGCGAATCTACCTTTCTGAGCAGAGAAAGGTCTAGCTCCAGCCATCCCAAGTCATGGAGCAAAGCGGCATGATTTAGGAGCATCAGCTGCTTGTCCGTCATGTTCATCGCAGTGCCCAGTGGTTCTGCATAACTGGCAACCCGCAGCGAGTGGCGGAAGAGATCATCACTTTTCGCCCTCAATAGACTGCGGAGTGTCGCGATTGAATACTTCACATC
>LFTN01000113.1 GCA_001513495.1 Clostridiales bacterium DTU087 | reverse complement strand
GCCCCTTCGCATAAGCTTGTATAGATACTGCAGGCGGGCGGAGGGGTTGCCATGGTCAAAGCTTTCAAGGGTCGGCTGCTGCAAAATCTCACCGATGCCTTTGAGCTGCCGGCGGATGTGGTGCTCAATCTCCCCCGGATCACCATTACCGGCAGTCTCCAGATGCTAATCGAAAACCATCAGGGGATCATCGCCTATGAGCCGGAGAAGATCCGCATCAGAACTCGTCAAGGTGAGACGGTAATCACCGGCACCGGCCTCAAGATTGACTCCCTGTTTGCCGGCGAGGTCAGGATTAACGGCCGGATAAGCGGCATTGAGTTCCGGCACTCAAGGGGGTGAGCTGCCTTGCTGATCCGGGAGCTGTGGTCTTATCACCGGGGGTATGTTATAATCAAAGTCAAAGGAACAGGCCTGGAGGAGTTCCTAAATAGGGCGGCAGCCAAGGGCATCTACCTGTGGGATGTGGAACGGCTCAGCCGGGAACTGCTCATAGCCAAAGTCAGTATTGCTGATTTTCGGCAGCTCCGGGAAGCGGTGCGGAAGGTGCCGGTGACTGTCAGGATCCGGCAGCGGGTGGGCCTGCCCTTTTGGCGGCAGAAACTGTCCCAGCGCTTGGTTTTGCTGGCAGGTGCCCTGCTCAGCCTCGCCTGCATTTATGTACTATCGTCAATTATCTGGTTCGTGCAAATCGATGGCCTGGAGAGACTAGATCATGACTTTGTCACCGGTATCCTCCAGGAAGCAGGAGTCGGTCCCGGGGCTTGGCGCAACTCCATCGACCCTCGGGAAGTGGAGAAATACCTGTTGCTCAGAATTCCCAGCCTGGCGTGGGCGGGAGTGAGGCTCCGGGGAACCTTGGTGGAAGTCGCCCTGGTGGAAAAGACAGAGATACCCGATGATGAGCAGCTGCCGGGAGATATTGTTGCCAATAGAAATGCCCTGGTAACCCAGATTATCCCCTTTGCCGGCACGGTCTTGGTACAGGAAGGTGAAGCTGTGACCGAGGGCCAGGTATTGATTGCTGGGGCCCTGGATCCGCACATGCCTTCCCCAGGAGATGATAGCGGCAGGTACTTGCGGGCTGCCGGGATGGTTCGGGGAAGGGTTTGGTATAGGGGGTTTGGCGAAGCCAGTGTAGTGAGCCGTGTTTCCCGCAGGACGGGACAGAGCTGTACTGGCAGCCGCCTCACGGCAGGCCGCTGGTCCTGGCAGTGGGGGGATGTGGAACCGCCTTTTCGCCAATATGAAGAAGAAGTTGAGACCCGCGGGCTTGTCCTACCCCGGTTTGGCTGGGAGCTGCCCATCCGCTTGGAGACCATTCGTTTCTTCGAACTGGTGACTGAGACGGTGGAAATTGACTTGGAGACTGCCAAAGAAGCAGCCCTGCGCCGTTCGTGGGAGGCCATCGCAGCGAAGATGACACCTGGGGCGGAGATTCTCTCCCAGGAGGTTGATGTGACCACCGAAGAGCATAGCGGCGAGGTTTTGGTGCGGGCGAGAAGAACTGTAGAAGTGCATGAGGAGATCGGAGTCTTTCGAGCTCTGCCTGGGGAGACACCAGAGGAGACATGGGAGGGAAGCCGATAATTTGAGTGCAAGCCTGATAGAGGAGAAGTTTGCCATAGATGATAATGCCGTTGCCCTAGCTCTTTTCGGCCATCGGGACGAGAACCTGAGAGCCCTGGCTGAAGAGCTGGATGTGAGATTCGTGATCAGGGGCAACGTCATCGGGATATCTGGGGAAAAAGGTGCTGTGCATCAGGCGCAGGTGGTGTTGGCGGATCTGCTAGAGATAGCGCAACAGCGTCCCCTGACCACTCAAGACATCAGGTATGCGGCTCATTTGGCGGAGGGCGGCAAGAACGGCCAGCTCCGGAAGCTGCATGAGGATGTCATCCAGGTGACCTCGAGGGGGAAGAAGATAACGCCAAAGACCTTGGGGCAGAAGCGCTATGTTGACGCGATGCGCAAGCACCTTGTGGTTTTCGGCATCGGGCCTGCCGGAACAGGGAAGACCTATCTGGCCATGGCCATGGCTGTGGCGGCATTGAAGCGGCGGGAAGTCGGCCGCATTATCTTGACCCGCCCAGCGGTGGAAGCCGGTGAGCGCCTGGGGTTTCTGCCCGGTGACCTGCAAGAGAAAGTTGACCCGTATTTGCGGCCTTTATATGACGCCTTATATGACATTTTGGGGGTAGAGGGCTTCGGCAAGTACTTGGAGCGGGGGACAATCGAAGTAGCCCCGCTGGCCTACATGAGAGGCAGGACTCTGGATGATTCTTTCATCATATTAGATGAAGCTCAGAATACCACCCCGGAACAGATGAAGATGTTTCTGACCAGGATGGGTTTTGGCTCTCGCATGGTGGTGACCGGTGATATCACCCAGGTCGACTTGCCAAAGGGCGTTTATTCCGGCCTGCAGGAAGCCAGGGATGTTCTGAAGAACACTAAAGGAATCGCCATCGTGGAGCTGGATGATGCCGATGTTGTCAGGCACCAGTTGGTCCAGCAGATTATCCGGGCTTATGAGCGGTTTGATGAAGACAAGCGGCAGCGGGAGCTGGGTTAAGCCAGGCCTGCCTCCAGCAGAGAAGAGTGTGGTGCTAGGTTATGGCTAAAGACAGCAAGTTGCGTTCCGGATATGAACATGCAGTGCAGCGGGTGCGGGACGTTTGGCGGAGAGCCGGTGTCAGGCAGACGCTGCTTGGTCTTGCTATTTTTCTTGTTCTTGTAGGAATACTTGTAGCCGACCTCGCCCCAGCTCAATATGACCTGAAAGTAGGCCAGGTAAGCCCCCGGGATATCGAAGCTCCCCGGACCATTGAGAACCGCTATGAAACGGAGCGGCTGCGCAGTGAAGCTGTGGAGGCGGCCTTGGCCCAAGCCCGGGATAATCCGGACAACTACGTGATTGACAGGCGCATAGCTGAAGGGGCAGAAGAGAAGCTGGCATCCTTGTTCGAGATGGCCGCTGGCTTGCGGATGCCGCCCCAGACGGAGGATCCTGAACTGCCTCCAGGACCGGTTGGCGTGCCCGCTCCTGATCTGCAGGATCGGGTAAAGAGATTTCAAGCGTCTTTGCGGGATGAAGCCGGCCTGGAGGTGGACAAGCAGTCCGCGGAGACGCTGCTTACCGTCTCCGATGAGACTTTTGTCGCGATGGAGCAGGCTGCTGCCACCCTGGCAGTCGCCACCCTGCGCAATACCCGGATTACCAGTGAGAACCGTGATGATGTAGTTGAAAGTGTATACCGGCGGCTGGAAGAGTCCGAGCTGCCCCAGCGGGCCGAGGAAACGGTGGCAGTCATCGTCGAGGAAGTCATTGGGCCTAACTTGATCCTGGATAATGATAAACTGGAAGCCATCAAGCAGGAGGCAGCCCAATCTATAACCCCTGTCATGGTACTGCAGGGTGAGATTGTAGTCCGCAAGGGTGATGTGGTCACCCGGGAGAAGCTGCAGATCCTCAGAGATCTGGGGCTGCAGAACCGCACTGTAAATTACTGGCGGATGTTCGGTATGACTGTAGTAGTCCTGCTCTTGGTGGGTTTGACCGGCGTTTTCCTTTGGCAGTACAATCGGGAAGTCATTGAAGCCGACGGTCTTCTAGCCCTCTTGGGCCTCATCGTCATCATTGTGGCGTTTGTCATCAAGGTGCTGAGCCTCATTCCTTGGCAAGGAGTAGGCTATCTAATGCCGGTGGCCTTCGGTGCTATGCTGATTACCCTGCTTTTGGATTCCCGGCTGGCCATCCTGCTCACAGGATTCTTCGCGGTCATTGTGGGATTGGTTACCGGCGGCAGACTGGGATACGCGGCAGTAGCCCTCACCGGAGGCATTACAGCCACCTTGAGCCTGGGCAAAGTCACACAGCGATCAGATGTGACCAGGGTTGGCTTTCTCGTGGGGGCGGCAAACTTTGCCACCATGGTGGCCTTTGCCTTGATATATGATGAGATGTTTTTGGCTAGACATTCGTATTTGGGGCTGCTCAACGGCATTATATCGGCCATTTTGACCATTGGTTTTCTGCCCTATTTAGAGAACATCTTCGGCATCACATCATCGATTAAGCTGCTGGAACTGTCCAATCCCAATCAGCCGCTGCTGCGAAGGCTCCTGTTGGAGGCTCCGGGTACGTATCATCACAGCATCATTGTGGGCAATCTAGCAGAGGCTGCCGCGGAGGCCATCGGTGCCGACGGCCTGCTGGCCCGGGTAGGGGCTGCCTATCACGATGTAGGTAAGGTCAGGCGTCCGTACTTCTTTGTAGAAAACCAGCTGGGCGGCGATAATCCCCATGACCGGATTTCACCTTCCTTAAGCACCTTGATTATCACCTCCCATGTCAAAGAAGGTATCGAGTTGGCTAAGCAGTACAAGCTGCCTGCTGTGCTGACCGATTTTATCAAGCAGCACCACGGGGATGATCTAGTCAAGTTCTTTTACCATAAGGCAGTAGAATCTGACAAAGATGGTTCTGTGGAAGAGACAGACTTCCGCTATCCAGGCCCTAAGCCACAGAGCAAAGAAACAGCCATTGTGATGCTGGCCGACTCTGTTGAGGCTGCGGTCAGGTCGCTGTCCCGTCCCACCCCGGGGCGCATTGAGGGGCTGGTCAGGAAGATCATCAAGTCCCGGTTAAATGAAGGCCTGCTGGATGAAAGCGACCTTACCTTAAAGGACCTTGACAACGTGGCGGAGGCCTTTGTCCAGGTACTGTCGGGGATCTATCACAGCCGCATCGAATACCCCGACCTGCCCGTGGACAACTGAGAGATGGGGGCAGGATGATGGAACTGGCTATTCTGAATCAACAGGAACAACTCCAAGTCCCGGAAACCCTCCATGAAATGATGAGGAGAATCGTCATGGTTTGCTGGCGGGTGATGGGGCGTCATGGGTCGCCGGAGGTCAGCATCCTGCTCTGCGACAACCAGCAGATCCAACGGCTGAACCGGGACTATCGGGGTATAGATGAGCCCACCGATGTGCTCTCCTTTCCCCAGGAGGAGATGGGTGCAGGGGAAGAGGTGATCCCCCAGATGCCAGGTGCCCCCGATGAGCTAGTACTCCTAGGCGATGTGGTCATTTCCCTGGAAAAGGCCCAGGAGCAGGCTCAAGCCTATGGACACAGCTTTGAGCGGGAGGTGGGATATCTCCTGACCCACGGCCTTCTACATCTTATGGGGTTGGATCACGGCACCGAAGAAGAGCGCAGGCACATGCGGGAGAAAGAAGAAGAGGTCTTGGCCGAACTAGAGCTGATGCGCTAGAAGGGGGCTTGCAGCCGTTGCGGGCTCGGACTTTGCTGGACAGCTTCAATTATGCTCTGGCAGGTTTTGTACACGCCCTCAGTACCCAGCGGAATATGGTGATTCACTGCCTGACGGCTGTGGCGGTTCTCGTCCTTGGGTACTATTTTCAGCTGCCTACTGGGGAGCTGGCTGTACTGGTCGTCACNNGCGGTTCTCGTCCTTGGGTACTATTTTCAGCTGTCTACTGGGGAGCTGGCTGTACTGGTCCTCACTGTAGGCCTGGTGATCTCAGCCGAAATGATCAACACTGCTTTGGAGGTGGTAGTGGACCTCATCACAGAAGAATACCATCCCTTGGCCAAAACCGCCAAGAATGTGGCAGCCGGCAGTGTTCTATTGACGGCGCTGGCAGCGACGATCGTGGGGTTTTTGCTGTTTTTTGACAAGGTAGCAGATAGACTGGAAGGTATTCCTGCTTCCAATTCCAATCCGGCATCATTATTGGTTTTAATTCCTATACTGGCAGTACTTGGAGTTGTCATGTTCCTAAAGATCCTAGCGGGGTACTATCACTTACAGGGAGGTATGCCCAGCGGGCATGTGGCAGTAGCTTTTAGCTTGGCAACATCCACATATCTATTAGGGGCTCAAGGGCCCGTTATACTAATAGCCTTGATCCTTGCCAGCCTAGTAGCCCAAAGCCGTCTGGAAGCCCGGATTCATCGCTGGCCGGAAATCCTGGCAGGAGGTTTCTTGGGGATAATTATCACCCTGGTGGTTTTCCAGGTTTTGGCATAGAAGTTTGGGGGGCAGGGGTAAGGGCGTATAAAAGCGCGGCTTGGATATAATAGGGAATAAAGCAGTCTCGCTACTGGCAGAAACAGGCACCAAAGTGATTGGGGGTTAGAGTACCCAGGTGCCGAATTTCATTGCTGTAGGAGGTAATCATGGCACTATCTGTATACAGAGCAAAGACCGTTGCTTTTTGTCTTTTGTTCGCTATATTGTCGGCCGGGCTGCTGGCGCCCGCCGCGGTCGCTGCTCCCCTCTTGAAGGAAGGTATGACCGGCAGCAGTGTCAAGGAGCTTCAGCAGAGGTTAACTGAATGGGGACACCCTGTGAAAGCAGATGGCCATTTCGGGCCCTTGACAAAGGCAGCTGTAAAGGCGTTTCAAAAAGACCGCGGCCTAGCGGTAGACGGTATTGTCGGCAATCAAACCTGGAGGGAGTTAAACAAAAGCCCCGCCCAGATCCATCTAGTGAAGCGGGGAGACTCTCTGTATGTTCTAGCCCGCCGTTATGGGGTATCTATAGCTGATATCATGGAGGCCAACAACCTCTCCAGTGAAGTGATTGTCGTCGGTCAGAAGTTGTCCATCCCCAAGAAAGCGGCGGCAGAGGCAGCCGCCGGTGGAGGGGCTGCTGAGGCGGCATCCTCCGGCCAGGTCTATCAAGTGCGGCCGGGAGACAGCGCTTCGGTGATTGCCAAGAAGTTCAATACCTCGGTGCCGGCTCTGGCTGAGGCCAATCGGCTGTCAGATCCAAACCGGCTCCGGGCTGGGCAGGAACTGATCATCCCAGGCTGGCAGGCCAGTATACCCCGGATGATTTGGCCGGTAAAGGGCAGAGTCTCCTCGCCATATGGCTGGCGGATCCATCCCGTCTACAAGAACCGTCAGTTTCACGGCGGAATTGATATAGCAGTCCCGGTGGGGACAAGTGTGAAAGCTGCCGCCGCCGGCAAGGTGATTGAGAGCGGCTGGATGGACGGTTTCGGCTACGGTGTGGTCATCGATCACGGTCAGGGTGTAACCACATGGTACGGTCACAATTCCAAACTGCTGGTCAAGGCAGGGGACCGGGTCCGTCAGGGTCAAGTCATTGCCCGATCCGGCAACACTGGAGTTTCCACCGGCCCCCACGTGGATTTTCGCATCAAGGTTAACGGTGAAACCCTCAATCCCGTCTATTGGCTGCCCTAGAGTCACCGGGCCAGCTAACGTGCAGTGGCAAGCGGTTAGCGGCAATGTGCCGCTGCAATATGCTCCCCTTGTGATAGACAGTTGAAATCATGAAACTGTCCATCACAGGGGGAGTTCTCTTGTGGGCTTGGAAGTTGACTGGACTAAGATTCTCCGGGTTCGGAAACCTTATCTAACGGATACTGGACGGCACTGGATGGATGCGGGGCTGCAGT
>LFTN01000054.1 GCA_001513495.1 Clostridiales bacterium DTU087 | reverse complement strand
CCCAATGCTTATGTTAGACGGAACGGGGAGGTGCCCGACCCAGCATAGGCCTAGGAGCAGCCGCGCCCTATAGAAATTCCGTTTGAACAAGCTGCCATTCATGTTATAATAGGGGAGGCTTTATTAGGATTCTTTTGTGGGAGGAGATTAAATGAAGATCCTTGTCATAAACAGTGGGAGCTCATCCCTAAAATACAAGGTCTTTGACATGACCGACGAGAGCGTCTTGGCCTCCGGCCTTGTAGAGAAGATAGGAATACCGGGCGATAGCCAGCTGGTGACCTATCAGCCCACAGGGAAAGACAAGATAAAGGCCGAAGAGACGCTGCCCACCCACCGGGATGCTCTGAGGCATGTATTGGAGCAATTATCTAACCCTGAAATCGGGGTGTTGGACTCCTTGTCGGAAATTCGAGCTGTCGGCCATCGAGTTCTCCACGGCAAGGAGGTTTTTACGGAATCGACACTGCTGAGCGCAAACGAGGTCGACGTGCTAAAGACTCTCATCGAGGTGGGCCCGCTGCATATGCCGGCCAACATAATGGGCATTGAGGCCTGTATGACCCTGATGCCGGGGACTCCCCAAGTAGCAGTATTCGATACTGCATTTCATCAGACCATGCCCAAGGCATCGTATCTGTATGCCCTACCTTACGAGTATTATAAGGAGTTTGGTATACGGCGATACGGCTTTCACGGTACTTCCCACCGTTATCTAACCCAGCGGACTGCGGAACTTATGGGCAAGGACTCCGCTGACATCACCCTCATCACCTGCCATCTTGGAAACGGCAGCAGCCTTGCCGCAGTGAAGGACGGCAAGTGTTACGATACCAGCATGGGATTCACTCCGCTGGAGGGACTGGTGATGGGTACTCGGTGTGGAGATATAGATCCTGCCATCATCCCCTTCCTCGGTAACAAACTGAACCTCAGCTGGGACGAGCTCGATACACTCATGAACAAGAAGAGCGGTTTGCTGGGCCTTTCCGGTGTCAGCAGCGATATGCGGGATCTAGGCGCCGCCCGTGAGCAGGGTAACGAGCGGGCTCAGATAGCCTTTGATGTGTTCTTGCATCGGCTGGTTGCCTACATTGGTGCCTTCTATGTGGAGCTGGGAGGTGCTGATGCCATAGTCTTCGCAGGTGGTATTGGAGAAAACGATGCTGAGGTTAGAGAGCTTGTCTGTGACCGGCTGGCTGTCTTGGGAGTTGCCATTGACCGCGAACTGAACCGCACCGTAAGAAGTAAAGAAGTTAAGCTCTCTACCGATGATTCCAGCATTGAGGTCTGGGTTGTGCCCACAGATGAGGAACTCATGATCGCCAGGGATACGGTGGCGCTTTCAAACGAGGCTGTCCAAGCATAGTTGTATGTGATTGGTGCTCCGAGCCAAAAAGAAGGATACGCGGCAGCGTCATTAGGGCAGAGGCAGAATTGGGTCGGCTTGGTTGGAGCCGTTAGCCTCTCAGCCGCGGCATTTGTACTACGAGGAGCAGAGCCTACCCTCTTTGTGAAGGAGGGTAGGCCCTTTGACTATTTTCCCTTGTCTTTGGCCCTGAAGGTGACGCACTGAGTCTCCGCAGAATAATCGGCTTTGTCTTGTTCCGTCAAGGAACCGAATTCCATATCACCTCGTCCCGCCCGGCTCGGGGAGGCCTGGACGGTGGACACTTGAATGGAGTCTGCGGTACAGAGATTGTCAGACCAGTAGACGCAGTTTTCGACGGAACACTTGATCTTTGTCATGCTATACCTCCTCTGGTTTGTCGAGTGTTGGAACTGTTCTTAAGCTAGTGTTTCTGAATCCAGGGGCGTTTATGATCCGGCAGGGAGAATGCTGCCGGCAGACAGCCCCGTAGGTAAGTGAGATGGGAAAGTCAGATGCTTGGTGATAATGGATCGGGAGAGAAAGGCTGTCAAGGTCCAGCGCCGTTGGCCCCCGGGT
>LFTN01000175.1 GCA_001513495.1 Clostridiales bacterium DTU087 | reverse complement strand
GAGAAATAGTCTGCTGGACTAAATTTCAAGGCTACTTTGGCCAACGATGGTGCGATGAGGATGAGACAAATCGCGCTGAACAAACCGCCGGCTGCTGACGCGATGGTAGCCACAGTGATGGCTTTCCCTGCCTGTCCCTGCTCAGCTAGGGGGTACCCATCCAGCAGTGTAGCCGATGCAGACGGAGTACCGGGGGTGCGCAACAGGATAGCCGAGATTGAGCCGCCGTACATGGACCCGGCATACATGCCGGCCAGCATTACCAAAGCGACTTTGGGGTCCAAACGGTAGGTAAGGGGTAGAAGCAGGATAATGCCCATAGAGGAAGTCATCCCCGGCAGGCCCCCTACAATCACGCCGCCGACAACGCCGGCAACCATCAAGACAAAGGTCAAAGGCTGAAAAACATTCCCCAGCCCGAGAAGTATATTCTCTACCATTCCCTCTCACCTCTTTATCAGAACAGATTAAACCTAGGCAGCGGCACGTGGAATGCAACTCTAAATATGAGATAGATAGCTAGAGTAAGCAGTACAGCAATGGCTATCATGGTCACAGGCTTACGTACGCCGAAGTAATACATAACTGCCAGCAAGAATAGGGGACTTGCAAGGGAGAACCCGAGAACATCCAATAATTGAATGTAGACGTAAGTGATCAATACCAAGCCAAGCACTCGCCAAATCGCCTTGGGTGGATATAGTTCCTTGAGGGCTGGGGAACCCTGTCTCCATCCCTGGATGGCCTGTATGGCGCCTAAGATGATCAGCCCCACTCCGATCACCCGGGGATAGTCAGCAGGGCTGAGGCCGATGGGCATGGTCATCATGTCAGCAGTAAGAAAGAAGGTGATTACCCCTAGAACCATGAAGCCAATACCAAACCAAAAATCCGATCGACTCAAATCCGGTCACCTCGCTCCTAAAAAAAGCCTATTACGGCACTGTGTAAGCGGGGCCGCTCCACAGAACGGCCCCTTTGTATCATGCTTATTTGGTGTATCTATCGCCGAGGCCCTTGGTCTTGCACAGCTCTTCATAGGCCTGGCTCTCGCTCTCAATGTACTCGGCAAACTGCTCGGGATTGAAATGCACAACCCGCAGGCCCATATCCTCAGCCTGAGCCAGGAACTCTGGATCCTCAATGCAGGCTAGGAAGATATCGTGGATTGTCTTGATCAGATCTTCCGGGGTTCCAGCCGGTGCTGCAACACCCCGCCACATGGCCATGGAGAAATCAATGCCCTGCTCCAGAGCAGTGGGAGCATCGGGGAACCGCTCCAAGCGCTCTTCACCAAGTACGCCTAGGACACGCAGCTGGCCGGCATCTACGTTGGTGAAGCCTTCCGGCGCAGATACGTTGATGGAGTCAACGTGGCCGCCCACAGCCGCCGTCACCGAAGGGCCGCCGCCGCCAAAGGGAACGTGGAGGAACTCTGCTCCTACATGGTTCTCAAATGCCAGGGCCACAAGGTGGGTCCCGCCGCCGGCGCCGCCGTTACCGATGGAGATTTTGCCGGGATTGGCCTTGGCTGCGTCGACGAACTCATTGAGGTTCTGGTATGGGGAATTAGCAGGCACCATGATGATGCAGGGATTCTCCACTACCATGATTACCGGTGCAAAGGAGTCGGTATCAAAGGGAACCTCACTCATGTGGATCTTGGTGATAATCGGTGTAGCAATTCCCAGCAGTGTATAGCCATCAGGCCTGCCCTTGAGGAACTCCATGGTTCCAGGAACGGCGCCGCCGCCGGGGATGTTCTTAATGATCAAAGGCTGCCCATTGGCATGCTTGGGAAATACAGTGCTGATAGCTCTAAAGACCATGTCGGTTGCTCCGCCAGCTGCCCAGGGAACAACAATTTCTACTTCCTTATTCGGGTACCCGGCAGCCATGACTGCCGCGCTGCCCAACAGACACACCAACACAATCAACGATAGACTTCCAAGTATCTTTCTCAATTGTCATGCCTCCCTCATGTAGTCTCTCATCCAACAGACACCATTGCCAGCGACTCTGTTTCTCCTTTGGCATCAGCCTCCTTTTTGGGTAAGTGAGACTATGGTTTGCAAGAATAGGCCTCCATGGCGGCCTAATTGTGATACGGAAATACAGACATCAGGCTAGAGACATGTACATAATTGATATGTACTGGTTCTCACTTTCACAAGACTCTCAGGCAGCTGATTTATCTACCTTGGCTTATGAATTAATGGCTCTCAATCCCCGGTAATCCATGACTGAGTCACGGACGTGCAAGGCTGCTTTAAAGACCTCGCAGCGGATTTCGTGATGGGGGTTTTCTAAACGATCGATGATCAGTTCTGCTGCCTTCATGCCCAGCTGCTGATGGGGCTGTACCACGCAGCTAAACTTAGGCCGGAAGAGCGATGCCCAAGGCGGGTCGCCATAGAGCATTACCGACATTCGCTCTGGAATCTCCCAGCCCAGCTGAAACAGTGCGTCTACAACACCCTCGCCTACATTGCTCTGGGCAGCCAAGACTGCTGTGTAGTCGCTGCCCGGCAGCACTTCCATGGCTGCTTGAAAAGCAGCGCCCCGCTCCCTGGGTACTTCAACTATGCCCTTGGGATCTGGTTTGATCCCAGCCGCCAGCAGTGCATCCCGAAACCCATGGATTCGCTCAGTGACGGTGGTCAGCGGGCTCTCCCAGCCGAAAAACGCAATTCTTGTATGGCCGCAGCTCAGTAGGTATTCGGTGGCATCCCTTGCCGCTTGATAGTTGTCAATAGCCACAAGCTCATAGTGTTCATCGCTGAAGATGGGGCGATCCACTACGACATAGGGAATTTCTGCATCCCTAATCATCTCCACGGTGCGGCTTTTCTGCTGGGCAGGGATGAGCAAGATACCGTCTACCTGGAGGGAAATCAAATTGTCTACGAATTTGAGTTCTTTTTCTTCCTGATCGTATGTAGAGTAGATAGCCAGAGTATAATCACGGGAGTTGGCGTAGCTCTCTGCCCCGATTACAACCTGATTAAAGAAGACATTATCGAATTGCGGCGCCAGGATAGCAAGAAACCTGCCGCTCTTGCCTTTCATCTGCCGCGCAGTGATGTTGGGACGGTAATTGAGTACCTTGGCAGCCTCCAAAACCCGTTGGCGAAGCGTATCACTGACAAACTTCTTTTGCGTGCCGCTGAGAACCACCGAGGCTGTGCTCACCGAGGTCCCCGCCAGCTTCGCCACATCCTTAAGTGTCGGGATCTTACGCTTTTTACGCATTTATGTATCTGCCTATCTGTTGGGTTTGGGCGAAACGTATAGCTAAACGTTTCGCTAAGTTAACAATAAACGATCCTGCCTCAAATGTCAATATGTAAATGGAATGTTAACTAAAGGAACTTGAATATCTGCCGCCTTTCCTGCTTCTGGGTGCACTTTGTAGGCTTTGTAGGCCATCATATGGAGCTGTGGAGAGATATCAGAAAGCCGCTTCCGATTTTAGTGCCCCGCAGATGCCTACAAAAAGCCGCAGTGGCGCTTTTAACCCTCGAGGACTTTCGCTTTCCGGCGAGAATAATTCCCAACGAGGTGATCTATAGTTGCGACACATAGCCCGCTTAATCATGATTTCTCGGAAGTACTGGTCTTGGATGGCATTTGCCCTCGCGGCCATGATCGGCACCACCTTAGCCAATTTGGCTGGCCCATGGCTGATCAGAAGCCTTCTGGGCTCCATTGAAGGCAGCCTGCTGGTTGATCAAACACTAGCTGCCCGCCGGGTCATAACTACATCGGCAGCCTTGCTGCTAGTCTATGCCCTCCGCCCTGCCCTGCGGGCCTTGCAGACATGGTCTACCCACGTAGCCGGATGGGGCAGCGTGGCAGAGGCACGGGCAAGGTTATATGAGCACCTGCAAAGGCTCTCACCCAAGTATTACACCGCCACCCAGACAGGTCAAATCATGTCTAGGGTGGTAAACGACACAGCCCATTTCGAGGCCCTGATCGCCCACGCCATCCCTGAGATAACAGTCAGTATTCTGACGGTTGCCGGGGTCTTTGCTGTACTTTTTTCTATCAATGGGCGGCTTGCCTTCTACACCCTGATTCCCATCCCTTTGATCATTATCGGATTTGTCATGTACAACCGCCACGTCCGGCCTTTGTTCCGCCAAGCCCAGGCAAAGCTCGGCGATTTAAACTCCACGCTGCAGGATAACCTCTCCGGCATGAGAGAGATTCAAGTCTTTACCCAAGAGGAAAGGGAAAAACAGCGGATCGGAACCAGGATCATATCCCATGCCAAGGCTATCACCAGGGCGGTATCCATCAGTGCCTGCTTCCACGGCGGGATCGACTTCTTTGCCGGCATTGGTACAGTTGCCGTAGCTTTGTTCGGCGGCCTGATGGCCCTGAAAGATCAGATATCAATCGCGGATATCACCGGCTACCTGCTGTATGTCGGGTCCTTTTATGAGCCCATTATGCGCCTTAACCACATTAATGAGGGGCTCCAGCAGTCATTAGCCGCGGCCGACCGCTACTTCGAGCTCTTGGATACCGAGCCTGAGATTCAGGATGCACCGGATGCGGTGAGCCTTAAGAACGTTGAGGGCCGCATCACCTTTGAAAATGTCTCGTTCCACTACGACGAGACTCCAGTACTGAGGAATATTAACTTGGAGATCCACCCGGGAGAAATGGTTGCTCTGGTGGGGCCCACCGGTGTTGGGAAAACAACCATGGTTAACCTCATCCCCAGGTTCTATGATCCCAATGAGGGCCGCATTCTCATTGACGGCCAGGATATTCGAGGGATCAAGGTCTCTTCTTTGCGGAAGCATATCAGTATGGTGCTCCAAGATGTCTTCCTATTTAACGGCACGGTGGCTGAGAATATCGCGTACGGCAGTCCCGGAGCTGGAATGGATGAGATTAAGGCAGCTGCCGCAGCTGCCAAAGCCGATGAATTCATTCAAGGGATGCCCGATGGCTATGAGACAGAAATCGGCGAACGGGGTGCAAGGCTTTCCGGCGGCCAGAAGCAGAGGCTGGCCATCGCCAGGGCTATCCTTTACAACGCGCCTATCCTGATCCTAGATGAAGCTACCTCTGCCGTAGATACCGAGACTGAAGCCCAGATCACCGCGGCTTTGCAGAACCTAATCAAAGGCCGCACCACCATTGTCATCGCCCATCGCTTGTCCACCATCCGCAATGCAGATAAAATCATCGTCCTCCATGAGGGTGAGATCGTGGAACAGGGGAGGCATGAGGAGCTTGTCGCCTTGGGCGGCCTGTATGCCAAACTGGTAGAGGCAAATACCAAAGTGCCAGCCCATGACATCTCATAGAGAAAAGCCCTGCACCGGCGGTAAGCCCATCCTTGCTGCCATGGTTTTCA
>LFTN01000017.1:1789-7204 GCA_001513495.1 Clostridiales bacterium DTU087 | reverse complement strand
TGTCCAGCAAGCTAGGAGCAGGTGAACGCTGTGCAGATGAACGGTAGGCTTACAGGTCAGCACTAGAGGGGGTATAAAGCGTGGCAGAACTTATGAAGGTCTTTAAGGAGAGCTTCCCGCCGCTTCGACTGATAGGCAGAAGGTACACCGATGCGGACCGGGGCTCAGACGGAGGATTTGGTCACAAATGGAATGAATGGTTTGAGAAGGGCGGCTTTGAGCCGCTGGACCAGCTGGGGGAGGATCAGCAGATTGGCGGCGGCTACGTCGGCTGCATGAGGTATATGGATGGGTTCGAGTACTGGATTGGAGCATTTTTCCCCGAGGGAACTCCCGTCCCCGACGGCTATGAATACGTGGATATCCCCGCCGCAGAGGTTGGAATCTGCTGGATCTACGGCAGTCCCGATGGGGAGCTCTACGGCGAGGAAGTACACGACATGTGTCAGGCTGCGATTGACAAAGCAGGTTGGCAGATTGCCGATGAGCCTTGGTTTTTCGAACTCTACAACTGTCCCCGTTTTACAACCCCTGATCAGGAGGGGAAGGTTATCTTGGATTACGGTGTGTATCTGAAGGGATAGGAAATGTGGAATGAAAGGATTTACAAGAAGCTGTGCGCCGCTGCAGGGTAGCGGTGGAACGAGGGTTTTCCCCGGACTACAGGGCAGCGGATCGAGGCTGACTATCTCTATCATGAGGAGAGATCTATGGCAAAGGGAGCTCAAGAATCGAATGTGGCAAGGATTAAGTCATATTGGCAGATCCGGACGCTGCTCCTGTTGTGGTTCACATATGCTGCCTTCTACCTTGGCCGTTTTGATTCCCATGCACTACACTGACAGGGCGTCATCTTTAGCCGGGTTTCTGGACTTCTGCTCCTATGTCGGTGCTGGAATCATGAGCCTTGTTACCGGGATTACTCTGCAGCTGTGGTCCTGGAACGAGGTGCTGGTGGTTTTTGTGCTTCTGAACGCCGTGGGTGCGGCGTTGATGGGCACAAGACGGCTGAGACTTGGGCGGCTAGAGTAAAGACCTACGCTGGGTACAGTGAAGAAACGAGCTTACGGGAGGGTTTCGTGGAAGGCTTCGTGGGAGAGTGCAATCCGAGCTCGCTGACATGGGCAAGAAGCCGAGTGCAGGGCAGTAGCTTGGGGCTCACTATCCCGATGAGGAGGGGCCCATGGGGATCCCGTGGGATAGCTAAGCCCCGGTGAGTCTTTCCCGTTGGCGGCTGCCTTTTGTCAGCCAAGGAATGGTGCGGTTATCTCATGTGGGTCCTCATACGCTGTGAGTAGATGCAGTCTGCTACGGTGTCATATACCCGCCGGTAGAATTCAGCCACATCGGCTGAGCTCGGTACCATGACCCCTTCCCTCGCATGGGCATGCAGCCATGCCTTGGTGATGTCTTCAGCGATCTTGGCAGAAGTCTTTTCCATCGATCAAACCTCCTGTCAAAATGCTCGGACATAAAAAATTCGACAAGAAACGACAAAATCCTGCATGCGCTGCTTTCTGGAGGTCGGGTTGGCTATTGAGGTTAAATATGAATAAAGGGAGTATTCTGCCCCATGCCGAATGAGCCATCGGGTGCATTGGCCATCACGTTTGGATAGGGGGATTGTGGTCAAGTGGCTCGAGAGATACCTATAGCAGTGCAGTTGTATTCAGTTCGGCATGATCTGGAACGGGACTTGCGGGGGACTCTAAAAGCCGTGGCAGAGATGGGATATGCGGGGGTGGAGTTTTTCGGATCTCCCAATCGCCCGGCGGGGGAACTGAGGGCCTTGCTGGATGAGTTCAGCCTAGCTTGTGCTGGCTGGCATACGCCCTTTGAACTGGTACAGGCGGATGACCTGGAACGAACCATAGCATTCCATAGGGAACTGGGAAACAAGTACATCATCATACCCGGTATTCCTGTGGAGCTGCGCCAGTCCCGTGCCGATTGGCTAAAGCTAGCGGAGTTCTTTAATAGACTAAGTGACAAGCTGGCATCCCATGGGATGGTGACTGGATACCACAATCACCATATTGAGTTTCAGGAACTTGACGGGGAACTTCCCTGGGATACGTTTTTCCAGAATACGAAAGAGTCTGTAGTCATGCAGCTTGATCTGGGCAATGCCATGATGGGTGGCGCTCAGGTTATGCCCATCCTGGAGAAGTATCCGGGCAGGGCAACAACAATTCATCTGAAGCCCTATTCCTGGACGGCAGGCAAGGATGATCCCCACGCTGGGTTCCGGCCCATCATCGGTGAAGACGAAGTGCCTTGGCAGGATGTGTTCAAGCTCTGTGAATCTGGTGGAACAGAGTGGTATATCGTGGAATACGAAAGCGATGCATATCCGCCTCTAGAGGCTGTAAAGAAGTGCCTTGAGGGTCTAAGGATGCTGATGGGATAGGCTCACTCGGCTGATTTTGAGGATAGAAATGTCGGCATGGTTGATGGGAGCTTGCCTTGGCGGGCTTCCATCCGATTAGGTGGCCCGTGCTTAGGTGATCATAAGAAACGTAATTACAGGCAGGCAGTGATAATTATCTAGCATATGGAGGCATACTTGATGGAGCACTCTGCATTTGAGTTCGACAAATGGTTCAAGGGCAATTTGCACTGTCATTCTACTGTCTCAGATGGAAGGCTCGACCCGAGAAGCGTCGCCGGGCTTTATAGGGGAAGCGGCTGGGATTTTCTTGCCTTCACGGAACATGAGATTTATACAGACTTAGAGGAGTTCAACGATGAAAGCTTTCTAGTTTTACCCGGTATAGAGATCGGTATGGGAGTGCCAGGCCATGTAGACAGATGTCATCATATTGTAGGCATCCACAGATCCTTTGATTCGATGCTGGAGAGCAAACACATGGAGAGTTTTTCCCATGAGGATGACTTTCAAGGGTCTATCGATCGGCTGCTGGATGCTGATTACATGGCTGTTTACTGCCACCCTGTTTGGTCAAGGGCTCAATTTCAAGATGTGGCAGAATTGGACGGTTTTTTTGCCATTGAGATATTCAACAACGGTTGTGTGCTGGAAAGCCACACAGGTCTTGGCGCAGCGTATTGGGATTACTTGCTCAGGCAGGGGAGGATTGTGTGGGGAGTAGCAACCGATGATGCCCACCATATACTGCCTGACACCTGCGGCGGATGGGTGATGGTGAATGCCTCCAGCTTGACGAGGGCTGACATTACTAAGGCTCTTTATGAAGGTAGATTCTATTCTTCTACTGGGCCGGAGATCTATGCCTTTGAGATCCAGGGAGACAAGTGCTTGGTGAGCTGCTCTCCGGTTGAGTCAATCCACTTTGTAAGCTATGAGCGCAGGGGCAGGAGCTATCATGCATTCCCCGGCCGGCAGCTTTCCTCTGCCGTCCATAAGCTGCATGGTGATGAGGTTTATGTACGGGTGGAGTGTGTTGACAGATACGGCAGGACAGCGTGGTCAAATCCGATATTCTTAGGGAAGTAGGTTTGGCAAGTACAAGCCAAGCTCCATCTCCTCCGTTCCCGTAGTACCCGTATATGCTATAGATCGGTTGTATGAAATCACTGTGCGGTGTGTTAGCGGTCCTTAGGCCGCCCGGATGCCCAGGCGGCCTTGATAGACTCCCCGTTGTTAAACTAGGGTGCGTACGGCGTCTAAGGCGGCTTCGTAGTCCGGGTGCTCCTTGACCTCATCTAAGTATTCGATGTACGTGATTTCATTATCTTCATTGAGGACAAATACAGCGCGGGCCAACAGCCGCAGATCGGAGATCAGGACACCATAGTCCCTGCCAAAAGCTGCGTCACGATGATCAGATAGGGTTATGGCATCTTCTAAGCCTGCATTGCCGCACCATCGAGCCTGGGCAAATGGCAGGTCAACACTGACNNGCGAGGGTCTTGACACCTAGGTTATTGTCGATGAGCTTGAAATCTGGGGCTGCAGCACCAACTTGCAGGGCTTCACCCACCACTGGATGGGGAACACCGCCCATCTTTACCGTGCGCTCACTCATACTAATCCTCCTTATACAACAAGGTGTTGATGTGCTGAGTAGTCAGAGTCATTGGTCTTTTGCATACACATAGGGATTCCACTTGGAACAGTCAAATCCTCTCGTGACAGTAGGGCGCTTCGGTTGTCTTCCTTGAGATCGGTGTGGTAGCTGAGGATGCGCACAAGCGGTGCCAGGCTGCTCACTAGAATGCTGTGCGTGAAGCAGAGGATCCGCTGCGCTCAGTTGCCAGCCTTCGATCACTCTGATCCGGGTGATTATTGCTGAATCACCTTTGTTCGGGTGAGGGATAGGTCATGATGGGGCTTTGGTGATTGGGCTCGGACTAAAGCAATTCTCGCCCAAAGTCTATGTTGAGAAGGGATCTGCAGCAGACGGAAGCGAACCCACTCGCGAAGACAGCCCTTAGTCTCACGCCCTGTGCGCAGTTACCAAGCTTTGATATAATCGACATACATGCAGACCTGCCAAAAAGCAATGTCTATTTCTACCGCAAGAACTACGGGAATCTAGTCGGCACCTTAGCCTTTGTAATCATTGGTTTGTCACTCGTAATAAACTTGCCTGTTCTAAGCCTTCTCCGGCTGTCTGGCCGGCGAGACGTATCCGAAGAGCTGAATATGCAGAAAGCGGCAATCAAGAAGCTGCTGGGAGGGAGCTAACTGGATGTTTGAGGCTTTCTATCGTGAGTACCTAGAGGAGTTCATAGAGGCTTTGCGGGGTTTGGATGTCGCTGTGTTAGAGAACATAATGAAGGAGCTGGAGTCGGCTAGACAGGAAGGCCGCCAGGTATTTGTCATCGGCAACGGCGGGAGTGCCGCCTCTGCCTCACACTGGGCATGCGATTTCGGTAAAGGAATCAATGTCGGCGAGAGTAAACGGCTGAGGGTTTTCAGCTTGATAGACAATACCCCGCTGGGCACGGCTATCAGTAATGACATTTCCTATGATGAAGTGTTTACCGAGCAGCTCAAGAACTACCTGAATGCCGGAGATGTAATTGTAGGGTTGTCTGTCTCGGGCAACTCAGAAAACGTGGTTAGGGCTCTAGCTTATGGAAGGGAGCAGGGAGCTAAGACTATCTGCATCATCGGCAGTGCCCGGGGCAGGATGGCAGAACTGGCAGATATACTGCTGGTCATCGAATCTGGGAACTACGGCATCGTAGAGGATACTCATATGCTTATTGGCCATGTAATCTCCCAGTATATGCGGCGGGTGTCTGTCGAAGCTGCGGGTTAGGAAGCGGAGAGCTCACCTTCGCGATTACCCATGGCATCGGTATCTGCGCTAGCCTAGGAGTAGTAGGGACGATGTCGGAAGAGGGGCTGACAGTAGGATGCACCTTCTAGGAATTGATATAGGGACAACCAACTGCAAGGTTGGCCTGTTTGCCGCGGATGGC
>LFTN01000017.1:0-1698 GCA_001513495.1 Clostridiales bacterium DTU087 | reverse complement strand
GCTTTGGCAGACGGTGTTGGCTGCTTTACAGGAAGTGCTGCGAGGCCCCGAAGGCAGAGGGGAGCCTATCAGGGCCATCGGCATCGCCAGCATGGCAGAGACGGGTTTGCTGCTTGATGCCCAAACAGGAGAACCACGTACAGATTTTCTCCCCTGGTTTGACGACCGGGCGCGGGAGCATGTTGATACAAGTGCCGGCGGAGTAGAACCTGTGGAACGCTTTCGCCGAACAGGCCTGCGGCCGAGTTTTAAGTATGGGCTGCCAAAAATCCTGTGGCTGAGAGAAAAAGAGAGGGACGTTACCGACGGGGCACTGTGGCTGTCGGCTGCCGATTACATTGCCTACCGGTTAACTGGTGTATGTGGGACTGACTATACTCTGGCTGCCCGTACATATGGGTTTCGCATCGATACCAAGACTTGGGATGAGAAACTACTGGAAAGCCTGGGCTTGAGTCCAGCACTTTTCCCAGAAGCTTACCCTTCGGGTTATCCGTTAGGTAATGTGGCCGGCCGTATCAGACAGCAGCTCAACCTAGCTTCAGAAGTTACGGTAGCCGTCTCAGGCCATGATCATATCTCTGCTGCTTTGGCTGTCGGTGCCGTTGAACGGGGAGTTATCTATGACTCCATGGGAACAGCCGAGACTCTGATCGGCACTCTGCCGGAAAGGCCTCTAGGTGAGAAAGAGTATAGCTCTGGGCTGACCTTTGGCCTGCATGTTGTGCCGGGGTGCATGTTTTGGCTGGGCGGCTTATCCAGCTCTGGGGGTTCCATTGAGTGGATGCGGGGGCTCCTAGGCAAGGAACCTTTGAGCTACCAAGAGGTGGAGGCAGTCTTGGCGGAAGTTCCCCCTGGCCCTACAGGGATTATCTATCTACCCTACTTGGCGGGGAGCGGCGCGCCGCTGCCGGATCAGGCGGTTAGAGGTGCCCTCATCGGGCTGGACAAACGCCACAAACACGGTGAGATCCTCAGGGCTGTCTTAGAGGGAACGGCTTATGAGATGGAAGCCATCCGGCGAAGTGCCCAGGAGGTAGGCGGTATACCCATCGACCAAATCACCGCAGTGGGCGGCGGGACCCGCAACCAAATATGGCTGCAGCTCAAGGCCGATATTTCCGGCTGTGAGTACTTCATACCATCTCTTGCTGAGGCAACTTTGCTGGGAGCAGCCTTAACTGCTGGGTTTGGGTGCGGAGCATTGAGCAGTGATGACCTGACCAGGATCGCTGCCCGGCAGAGGCGGGATGGGAAAAGGGTTGTACCGGATATGGAAAGGCACAGGGCCTACCGGTATTGGTATGAAAACGCGTATACGAGGCTGCAGAATCCCTTGCGGGATTACTATAACACCCTAGCCAGGGATGCGCGGCATTTAACGTGCTGTTCTGCAGGCACTAGGCTGTGCCCCATCTCCGGGGAAAAATAGTTAACATATGGTTAAGGGGGTGATTTAGGAAGAAAAAGGGTAAGAACGCACAAAATGCGGCGAAAACGGCAGGCCAGAGCCCGGCAGCGGGATTTGTGATCGCCGGCACCAGGCAATATAATTAAAGTAATTAAAAAAGCGAAGTGTAGATAGCTGTTTACAGCTGTAAGCTGATAGAGCGGCGCGTCAAGCGTATTCTTATAGTGCCGCCGATAGTTTTAATTAATAAGAATAACAATGAGTGATGTAGATGAGTAGATTAAGAG
>LFTN01000072.1 GCA_001513495.1 Clostridiales bacterium DTU087 | reverse complement strand
AAATTAGGCGATCCTACTGATTCGACGATCTGCAGCATCACATCCAGATCATTGATCAGGGTTCCGTGGTTCTCCAGGGAGAAAATCACCCCATATTCCTCGGCTACCTCTGTTGCTGCCTTGAATCCCGAAATGATATTGTCAACCATCTCTGTCTTGCTCAAGCCGGGGCGGGGATTACCAGCCATCACCCGCAAGATACGGGTATCAAGATCTAAAGCCAGCTGGCAGTACCATCTCAGCTGCTCAAGCTGCTGTTGGACTGCGTCAGGATCTGCAATGGTAAAATCACTATAGCCGCCCAGTGAGACGATCGATAAACCTTCGGATCTCACCTTGTCCGCAATGGCCCGCCGTCCTTCTGCCGTAAAGTCAAGTGTGTTATTATGAACACCATCCGCTGTACTGAGCTCCATAGTGCTGGCTCCTATATCCTTGAGGAACTGAAGCAGACTAGGAAAATCCAAACATCCTAAGCTCAGGGTGACGACTCCCAGTTCCATTTCCGCAGCCCTCCCTATCGTTCTCTGGTTGAACACCTGTCCTTTGATCTGTCCAGCATCTCTTATAGATGACACTCCCTGCAGAGCCTTGTCATCTAGCTAAATACACCGAATCACAACCATTCTTTTTTTGCCTAATTAAGTCCGGATATCTATTTCGTTAAAGATTTGTTATTTCCTTCTCCTGAAAATAATTTTTTCCGGCGGTTCATAGCCCTCGCTTGGCCCATGCCCCGTGAACTCGGCGGATCCCGACTGCTAAGCAGTCTTCCGGCCAGTGAAAAAGACTAACCTATTGCCATTTACCGGCCTCCGGGGCAATTAGAGACTCACGCTGAAGGCCGTTATGGAAAACGTATTACTCCCTGAATAAGCAAATAGCCTTGGCCGTTTTCTGACCAAGGCATGGATATTAACTGTATCATAGCACGCCGAGGTGCGGTGGGATATAACAATCCTCTCAAATTATTGCACAATACTCTCTTTTGCTGGGAGGTAGATGGAGGATGTGAGGCGCCTCAGGATGGCGTCGCTCTAGGACGGCGGCTAAGTGTACAAGTGGCATCTGACCAGCACACCATCGAGCCTCACAGTTGGCGGCATCTCTTCATCACAGATCGGCAAAGCTTTGGGACAGCGGCCAGAGAATTTGCACCCTTTCCTTAAGAAATCCCTTTCCTCAAAGCCGGAGAGCTTGATCCTTCCCCTCCACTTCCGGGCTGGATCCGGCTCCGGTACAGAATCCCGGAGGATCTGGGTATATGGATGCTTCGGTTCAACCAAGACGCTGTTCACCGGGCCCATCTCCACGATATTCCCCCGGAACATCACCGCGATGCGGTCACTGACGTAATACGCGGTGGCTAGGTCGTGGGTAATGTAGATCACACTCACCTGCCGCTCTTCTTTCAGGACTCGGAAGAGATTGCAGACAGACATCTTCAAAGAGGCATCGACCATGGAAACAGGCTCATCGGCTAAGATGAGCTTGGGCCCCGTGATCAGAGCCCTGGCAATAGAAATCCGCTGCAGCTGCCCGCCGGAGAATTCATGGGGATACTTGCCTTCTACGTCTTTATAGTCTATCCCCACAAGCTGCAGGGCCTCATCAGCTGCGGCTCTAACAGTACCGTTGCCCTTGCCCTTGGCCCCATAGTTGCGGCTGGTCTCCAAAAGGTAGCTTTCCACCGGCCGCAGGGGGTTGAAGGTTTCAAAGGGGTTTTGAAAGACGGCCTGCACTTCCTTGTTGAATCTCCCTCGCTCTCCGCCCTTGATCAGCTGCTGGACAGGGGCCTCGTTATACAGCACTTGGCCGCTGGTGGGCTCTAAGAGCCCCAACATCATGCGAGCCAGGGTCGTCTTACCGCAGCCGCTCTCTCCAGCCAAAGTAAAAATCTCGGGCTGCCCGCCGCTTAAGGCAAAGGAAGCCCCCTCCACCGCCTTTAGCCTTACCCGGTGAAAGCCGCCGCCAATGGTAAACACCTTAGTGACATTATCGACTGCCAGCAGCTTCGGCGCTATCGACATCTGCATCCTCCTTTGCAGCTAAAAAGCAGGCGACTCTATGCCCTTGAGCAGCCGCGGTTAGAACGGGGATCTCCCGGCGGCAGATAGGCTCAGCTTGCGGGCAGCGAGGGTGGAAAGCACAGCCTGAAGGCAGATCGCTGAGGGACGGCGGTGCCCCCGGTGCACTGATGCGGTGGGACTTATCACCGATTCGGGGCAAAGATCCGATTAGATACTGGGTATAAGGA
>LFTN01000075.1 GCA_001513495.1 Clostridiales bacterium DTU087 | reverse complement strand
CACTTGAGCCGTGTCTCCATCGACTGCCTGCTTGACGCAGATCACCAGATCCACATCTTCCAGCTTTGCAACGGCTCGAGCCAGGGTATAAGAGGTGGCGAGGGTGTCTGCGCCAGCAAACCGCCGATGGCTTAAGAGAATGCCCTCATCGGCACCCATGGCGATCGCGTCCCGCAGCACTTGGTCAGCGGAAGGAGGCCCCATGGACAATACGGTGACTTTACCGCCTTTCTCCTCTCTTAGCCGCAGGGCCTCTTCCAGGGCGTGGAGGTCATAGGGGTTAATGATCTTGTCTACACCTTCCCGGATCACCAAGCCGGTCTCCCGATCAATCCGGGCCTGGCTGGGATCGGGGACCTGTTTGATACAGGCAACTATATGCATTTGTTGCTTTCTCCCCTTTGTTACTTGTTCTTACGGGCTGCTTTCTTGATGAGGTCCAGAGCGATGATGCTGCGCTGTATCTGATTGGTGCCCTCGTATATCTGGGTAATTTTAGCATCCCGCATCATCTTTTCCACAGGGTACTCCCGCATATATCCATAGCCGCCCAGGATCTGCACAGCATCTACTGTCAC
>LFTN01000013.1 GCA_001513495.1 Clostridiales bacterium DTU087 | reverse complement strand
GATGGACAGGCATTGGCATTATAGAGTTGTCTTGAAAACTATCTGGAGGTGGTTGCTTTGATTGTGCAGGCTGGACCAGAAAATACCAATCAGACCCTGGAAATTGCTGTTAAGCGGGCTAAGGCAGATGGGCTTCCCTTGGTGATTGCTTCTAACACGGGAGCAACAGTGCACACTGCCTTGGAGCTGGGAGCAGACCCCAAGTCGGTAGTCTGCGTCACCCACCATGTCGGCTTTCGGGGGCCAGGTATCGACGAAATGCCGCAGTCTGACAGGAAGTACCTGCTGGATCAGGGAGTCAAGGTCCTCACCACCACCCACGTATTGGCAGGTGTTGACCGGGCCTGCCGCAACAAGTTTGGCGGCATTTACCCAGCTGAGATCATGGCCAGCGCCTTGCGGATGCTGGGACAGGGAGTCAAGGTATGTGTGGAGATTTCCATCATGGCCCTGGATGCAGGGCTAATTCCCTATGGAACCAGGATAGTGGCTGTGGGCGGCACCGGCTCGGGTGCAGATACGGCCGCTGTAATCATGCCAGCCCATGCCAGCAACGTCTTTGACTTGAAAGTAGAAGAAATCTTGTGCAAACCCAGCCGCTGGTAAAAGATGCAGGCAGCTTGCGGAGGAGAACTATGAGCCAAAAACCCTTTGACTTCAGAAAAGAGTACAAGGAACTCTACATGCCCAAGGACAAGCCTGTACTGGTGGAAGTCCCTGAGATGAAATTCATCATGGTTGATGGCAGCGGCGATCCCAACGACAACCCCGGCTTTCAGGAGGCTATCGAGATCCTGTACGCAATAGCCTATGCCATCAAGATGAGCAAAAAGGCTCCAAAACAGCCCGAAGGCTACTTCGATTTCGTAGTCCCGCCCCTGGAAGGCCTCTGGTGGTCGGATGGCCCCTTCTCCCTCAGCCAAAGGGATAACTGGCAGTGGACATTGATGATCAGGCAGCCGGATTTCGTCGACTTGGGCTTTTTCCAGTGGACTGTGGAAAAGGTCAGGTCCAAGAAGCCAGATCTGCCGGTGGAAAAGGCACGGCTGGAGAGCTTCACCGAAGGGTTATGCGTGCAGATCCTGCATGTGGGCCCCTATTCCACTGAACCGGAGACAATGGCCAAAGTGACAGCTTTCATAGACAAGGAAGGCCTAGTTGACCTGGTGCCGAGGGGCGGCAAACACCACGAGATCTACCTAAGTGATCCCAGGAAATCTGCGCCGGAGAAGATGAAAACTGTGCTCCGGCACCCCGTTGCTAAAAGCTAGGGAGTTGGGTTGATGGACAAGGCCTATGAGTTTGAAGTGGAGATCAAGAAAGCGTCGGATATGGATGCCGCCTATGTCGAGATCCCTTTTGATGTGAAGCAGGAGTTCGGCAAGGGACGCGTACCTGTCTACGCGACATTCGACGGCGAACCCTATGAAGGCAGTTTGGTGAGGATGGGTACGCCCTGTCATATTATCGGGATCAGGAAGGACATCCGGGCTAGGATCGGCAAACAGCCGGGAGACACAGTCAAGGTCACGCTGAGGGAGCGGACAAAGTAGTCCCGGGGATCAGCAGCCGTTAGATTTCCTCACTGTAGAGGGAAGCTAGGATGAGCGACGCAAAGCAAAAAGCGGCGGAGCAAGGCCGAGGTCAGCTCCAGACAGGCCTTGCCTTCCGCCGTGTTTGCTCCATCTTTAGCTTACGCCCTGGCACTGCCGGTACTGGCTGCTTCATCGAGGCTCTGCACCTTCTTGATCCACTTCCCGCTCCTCAGGCGAAACACACACCAGATGGACTTCGCGATAAAGTCTATACGGAGAAAGAAGTATACCATATAGGGAGGCATGTTCCAAACAAAGGCAGAGAGATAGCCTAAGGGAACAGAGAGAATCCACAGAAACAGCACATCGGCTACCATCAAGAATCTAGTATCCCCGCCTCCTCGCAAGACCCCTTTGGTCATCACCGACTGAACGGCCTGGAAAACCATCAAAAAGGCGATGACAGTCATAAGTTGAGTGGCAATTGCCTTAGTCTCAGGTGTGACGTTATAGAAGTTGACTACAAAGGGCTTGAGGATATTGACCAGTACGCCGCCGAGGACACCGATCATCGCACTGAGAGCTAGGAAGGTCACTCCCTGCTGCATCGCGTCATCATAGTCACCTCTGCCGACGGTGTTGGCAGTCATGACGCTGCTGGTGCTGGCTAGTCCCATGTTAAACAGCATGCTCAAGTGCACAGTGACATTGGTGATGGTGTGGGCAGCTACCATTTCCCTGCCCATCCTGCCCATGATCATCGCCAGCCCGTTGTTGCCCAAGGTAAGGAGCCCATCACTGATGATCACCGGGACTGCCGTATACATAAACTCCCGGAGTATCACCGGATCAGTCTTGGCAAGAAAGCGCTTCCATCGGTAGCCGATGCGCTCATCCACAAACAGCAGGAAGCCCACTGTTATTGCAAACTCGGCAATTCTGGCAATCACCGTAGCTAGGGCTGCGCCGGCAATTTCCAGCCTCGGTGCTCCGAGATTGCCGAAAATGAAGATCCAGTTGCCCGCGACGTTGACTACAAAAGACATGCAGGATGTGTAGAACCCCAGCTTGGCCAGTCCTACTGTCCGCAGGATGATAATCGTAGTCAAATTGACCCCATGGAACAAGAAAGCAACCGATAGGATCTTTAAGTATCTAGCCCCGCTTTCGATCACAGCGGGCTCGTTTGTATAGATAGCCAGGATCTGCTTGGGAAAGAGAAAGGCAAGGGAGGAAAACACCAGGGCCATCGCTATACAGATCCGGAGCATGATGGTGATAGCCTTGTGGATTGACTGCTTATCCTCTGCCCCCCAATACTGACCGGTCATCACAGCCGCACCGCCGCCCATACCCAAACAAAGCACATTGAAGATAAAGAAAAACTGATTAGCCAAAGATGAACCGGAAATAGGGACTTCACCTAAGGCCCCCAGCATCACTGTATCCATCAAATTGACGCCCATATTGATGGTCTGCTGGGCCACCACCGGCAGTGCAATGAGCAGGGCCTGCCTGTAGAAGCGTTTGTCTTTGACAAAGATCTGCATATGCTGTCTCTCCTGGCTTCTGTTGATTTAACTGCTTTCTGAATGCATCATCTTTCACCATTATGCCATAAGCAGGCAATTCTTGCACAGGGCTTGACCAGTAGGCAAGCAGCGGGCATCGACACTGAACGGGCTTGACTTGGAACACCGGAGGAGATTATCACCTGTGAGGCCCAGTTTGGGTCCACCGCCACGGAGCGGATGCTGCCCGGCAAGCCTACGCCGATATCAAGGGTGAGGCGCCATGCCCTTTGCTGCGTAGGGCTGCCTTCAGAATCCGGCGGTTGGCTCCTTCGTTGACCCTCGCAGCCAGCAAAGCTCGGCCGAAATCTCCAGCCAAGGACACCGGGTATTCACCGCCAACATCCAACCCCAGTACCTCCTTATGTGCCATGATATACTTAAGCAGATCCAGCAGCTGCTCCAGCTTCATGCTGCCCTGATCCCAATTGGTGACAGCATCGGGCTCCTGCAAGACGTCCTTATCGATACTGATATAGCAGCTGCAGGTGGGGATAGCAGAGATAATGGCACGCTTTACCGGCAGCCCCCTCCAGTCGGGGCCGCCCTCGGGGAACACGGACACCCTGGATCGGAGGCGGGATGGGATGGTCTCGGCCAACTCAAGCCCCGCCCCGATGATCACGGCACGCCGCAAGAGAGGCAGCTTTTCCAGGGCTGTGGCAACCCAGGCACCGCAGGAGGTCACAGATGGACACGGCGGCTCCGCCAAATCTGTGTGGTGATCGAAAAGAACAAGGGTGAAAGGCACCTCGATTTCCGCAAGAAAAGCATAAGTCACATAATGATAATTCCCCGTTCCAAAGAACGCGATGGGCCCAGCCTTTCTCCCCTTCAGCTTTTGGCGGATGACCGCCATTGTGCTTAGGTCGCAATAACCGCAGGTCTGCCTCAGGTCAGTGACATCAATCCATTCATAGCTTTTCCCTTGGAAACTCGGCTGCAGTTCATACACATGATCAAAGTTGAGTATGGCTGCCAGCGGTCTCATGGTTACCAGCCTCTTTCCCTCAAATTCCCTACATTATGTACAGAATGAGGCAATAGAGCAGTTCACCAAACCTAGCTAGCCGCCTCCTTTAGTTATTGGGCACACCTTTGCTTCCCGTACAGCGACTAAGTCACCGGGAGCGAGAATGATCTGGCAGCCCTTCCGCCCTGCTGAAATGGAGATCTTTTCTCTATTATTAATCAGATCACTTAGATATAGAGGATAGTCTTTCTTACAGCCGATGGGGGATACACCGCCCCGGATATAGCCGGTCAAAGGCAGAATCTCCTTCAGGGGGACTGATTCTACCTTCTTGTTCCCACTGGCCTTGGCCAGCTTTTTCATATCTACTTCCAAATTCCCCGGCACACAGGCCAGGATAACACCTGTCTTATCTCCCCGGCAGACAATGGTCTTATACAGCATATCTACAGGTATGCCGCTGACTTGGGAAACATGCTGGGCAGAAAGATCCCCTTCATCATCCATGTCGTATTCCACTACTTGATGGAGGACATTCCGCTTCTCCAAGCAGCGGATGGCGTTGGTTTTGCTTCCCTTCTTCATCCGGTTTTGCCTCCACGCCTTTACTAAGGCTCAAGTTAGGAAGAGTGCTCAAACCGCATCAGTTTCAACCAAGAGGATACTCCAGAGGTATTAGCGTCCACTGGCAATACCATCCAGCCGTATCACCTCTCAACGAAGTATATGAGGAGACAGTTTTGATAGAAGGATCACACATCAACCCCGAGAACACTCTGGAGCAGGTAGCCGACGACAAAGCTGATCAACGCTACACCCATGCTCAAGACCGCCATTTCCAGGAACCTTTCTTTGAAAGACAGTTCTTGAACCACTGAGACATAGAAACTGAAGCAGAAAATGATCAGCAAAGCAACCACTAAAGTAGCTGTCAAGCTGATGATGTGGTGCTGAAAGAGAAAGTACGGCAGTATGAGCAGTACCACTGTGCAGATATACGCTGCTCCGGTGTACATAGATGAGGTCAGGGCCGTATCGAACTTGCCTTCGGATTTCCTCGAAAGATACTCAGAAGCTGCCATGGAAAGGGAAGCCGCGATGCCGGTAATGAGGCCGCTTAAGGCCACCAGCTTATTGTTCTGCAGGGCAAAGGTGAGGCCCGCCAGGGCACCGGTCAGCTCAACCAAGGCGTCATTTAAGCCCAGAACCATGGACCCTACGTAGTTCAGCAGTTCTTCATCGATCAGGGCAATCAGCTGCTGTTCATGGGCATCTTCTTCATGGGCAATACGCTCTGCCTCAGGAATATACTCTGCTATGGCAGTATAGTTCACTTGCGCCCGTTCCTCTCCCAGTTCCATCAGCTTGATCCCGAAGGTAATCCCCAAGATCCGGGCCAGCCAGTAGAAAAGGAAGACCACAAACCGATCGGGCTTAACCTCCTGGCCGGTGTAGCGGGCCCAAAACTGAGCGTGCCGCAGCTCGTCATCACCGATCCTTTGCAGGATCTCACTGTTGTGCTTGTCCTTTACTACCCCAGCCAGCCGGGAGTAAACATGATACTCCGTAATCTCCCTTCGCTGCGCTTTGATTAGCTCTGACTTAACTGCTTCTGGAATAGAGGTGGCCAATGTGTCACTCTCCTTCTTCTTACTGAGCTGCACAAGTGTCTTTGACCGAGATCAGCTTCCTCTAAAGCAGCTTTCCTGTTTGGATACCGCTTGCTCTGATTCTTCCCTGTTGACCTATGGCTGCCCTTCCCTCTCTATAGGTTCAGCTGTTGACTTTCCTGCTAGATCTTCTCCGGCAGTCCTCACACTCCTCGCGCTCCAGTGACCCTGCCATTTCAAGCACCAGGCATTCCAGGCATCGGGCCGCCTGAGCAGGGCACAGCCCGTAACCAGTCACAGCCTCAGCCGGGCACACCCTTCTCCACCGGCGGATAGCACTGGACCAGGACTGCCGGCTCATCGCCGGTGTTCTCACACTCCAGCCCCCTGACGCCGTTGGGGATAAACAGCTGGTCCCCTTGGGATATATCAACACTGCCGCCGCCATAGTGGAGCATTCCCCTGCCGGACACGACGATCAAGGAAGAGAAGCTCTGATCTGTATCAATGGGGAGCCTAGAGCTTACCACTAATCTATCCATGGAGAAAGCCGGGGTTTGCTTACGGCTGATTAGCGTTTCTCGAAAGTCGCCTTTCGCCTCGGAAGCGGCGGCAGCAAGGCGATACTTGGCCAATAGCTCAGACCGTTCAAAGCCTTGGTAATGGAAACAGTCAAACATCCTTTCAAAGCCTAGCCCTTGATGAATCAGCCCATCGGGCAGGTCCAATCCGCCGGGGGTCCGCCGTTCAGTCCTGATGGTGTAGTCAGTGGGCTCTTGAATCTCAATAATAAAGCATCCCGGTCCCACAGCATGGGGCACTCCGCCTTCCACCAGGTAGACATCTCCCGGCTTGACGTAGACTTTATGCAGTGCGTCCACCATCTTGGGGATATCCTGGGCCTCAAACAGCCTCTCCCAGTCCTCCCTGGTAATCCCGGGCTTGAAGCCCAGCAAAACATAAGGAGGCTCCGAGCCGATGGTCCGCCCACCGATAATATACCATGCCTCGGTCTTGCCGTAGTCGGAGTCAAAGAGCCTGCGGGCCAGGGGCTTGTCTGGGTGCACCTGAATGGCAAGCCGCTCTGCAGAATCTAGGACCTTGACCAATACACCGGCAGCCGGGCCGAACTCTTCATAATGCCTCTTGCCTAGAAAAGCTTCGGGATTGCGGGAGACTAAGTCCTTAAGATACACCCGCCTGCCCCCATGCTGCAGCTGGCTGAGACCTTCATCTGTTTTTGCATCAAGATCTGGGCGGCGGGAGGTAACCAGTGATGCAACCCACTCCTCGGGGTATTCACTGTCTTCAGGGTTCTCATAGCCGTGCCATTCATCGATCAGCCTACCGCCGGTATATGTACGCCATACCCGGGTGGGGAGCAGCTTCAAGGGCTGCCTACTGAGGGCTAGTATATCATCCATGGGCTCATCCTCCTCAAGACTGCTTCCTCATTCCTAAAGAAAACCAGTCTATTATCCCATTAAAGATTTCCCGCAAGAATCCTCTGTCCTTTCATATACATACAAGGAAGGGGCTACATACAAGGAAGGGGCGGCCCTAGCTCGTTATCCTATAATTCCCTCTTTTCTTTTCCTTTGAAGCCTTTTGCTCATATTTAGCAGGACTATTTGTGCTTTCGGCGAATCTTGTGATAGTGCCATTGCTCTGAATCTTCGCTCTTCGTCTGTCCTTAAGGAGGTGGTTACAGACAAGGAACGCCGGGAGCAAATCTCGCAGGTCATCGAAAATTTTCAAAGGAGGTTGCCCGATGAGATCCACTGCAAGACTCTGGATGGTTGTTTTGCTCTCACTGAGTTTGGCCCTTGCGTTCAGTGCCGCTGTGTTCGCTCAGGATGAGGATATGGCCGCTTTGGAGATAAAAACAGCAGATGAGGCTTTTGCGGCAGCGGACAAAGGCAACCCCGATCCAGCCTGGGCAGGGAAAAAATTCACCATTGCCGCCCTGGCTTCAGGCCCCCGAGGTTCCATCAGCGGTCCCTACTATTTCTGGCGCCCATACTTTGAGAAACTGACAGGCGCTACCTATGAAGTGGCAGAGATCCCCTTCGGAGAGTTCCAAGCAAAGATCCTCACCGACTTGGCAACGGGCCAGGGGATGTATGATGCCATTACCGGCCCCATGTTTTTCATGGGAGACTATGTGGCCAATGACTGGATCATTCCCATCGACCAGTATTTTGAAGACCCGCGGATGCCCAAGTGGGATAGGGAATCAATAGCTGAACCTATCCGTCAGCTGTTGTATTTCGGCGACCACTGGTATGCCTTCAATAACGACCATGACGGTATGGTGATCTATTACCGCCGGGACCTGTTCACTGATCCACAGTGGCAGGCTGCCTTCCAGGAGGAGTACGGCTATGAGTTCCCGCTCCCGCCCAGGACCTGGCAGGAACTCTTGGATGTAGCCAAATTCTTCAACGGCAAGGATTGGAATGGAGACGGCAAAGCCGATTACGGCATCACCATGCACCTCAAGGTAGGAGAACAGGGCTTCTTCAACTACCTGGCCTTGGCGGCGTCCTTTGTGGTCAATCCGGCGCCGGGTGACGATCCTACTAAGGTAACCCGCTACAACAACGTCTTCTGGTTTGACCCCGAAACCATGGAGCCGCTGATCAACAGCCCCGGACATGTCAAGGCCCTGGAGCTGATGACGGAGCTGGTCGATGCTGGGCCCAGGGCGATGCTGGGCTGGGGCCTGGCAGAGTGCTGGGATGTCTTCCTGCGGGGCGATGCCGCGATGTGCTTCACCTTCGGCGATGTTGGCACCCTTTCCCAGGATCCCCGTCAGTCCGCGATCCGGGGTAAGCAGGGAGTTGTGGCCATCCCCGGCAGCCGGGAGGTCTACGATCTAGAAACCCAGCAGTGGAAGACAATGGATCCGCCTAACCGGGTGGCCAATGAGTCTGGCGCGTCTTGGAGCCCGGTTATTTCCAAGTACTCCAAGAACCCAGACCTGGTGGCCTACCTCTGCTCCCTGTTGGCCACACCTGAGATCAACCACTGGAACGTAGCTTGGGGCTGGACCGGTGTCGATCCTGGAACAACCTATGACTTCCTGCCGCCCTATGGCAAGGCATCCATCGATGACTACGTCCAGACCGGGTACGATGCAGAAGATGTCACCGAGTTCCTCAATGCTTATCTGGAGATGTGGTTTGATTACCCGCTGAGCATCCCGTACCTCCGGATACCGGGAACAGCTGACTATATTGAGAGTCTTGATATTCACCTCTCTGAGGCGCTCTCGGGCCAAGTCTCCGCCCAGGAGGCCATGGACCGGACTGCCCGGGATTGGGACCGGATCACCAATCGGCTGGGTAAAGATGCGCAGCTGCAGCTGTATCGGGAGGCCATTGGATATACGGGAGAGTAGAGCGGCGCTAGTACATGCATAATTGGGATGGCCGGCCTGCCTTATAGGCCCTGGAGCCGGCGGTGCCGGCCATCTTCAGCCTATCGGCAGCTGGGTGAAGGCCGGTCGGCTTTCACCTCCATATAGATGCGGTGAGGTGTTCCCATTGGCTAGAAACGCAAGCGATAGAGATCGCAGCCGGATACTGTTTATCGCCCCGGCAGTCCTGTGGCTGTTGGCATTCACCTTGTTCCCGCTTTTGTACTCACTATATCTTAGTCTTCACGGTTCGCGATTCTTGAGGATAACCCACTTCGTCGGTCTGGAAAACTACCGCATGGTGCTCACCGACTACCGCTTTTGGCAGGCCTTTCGAGTCACTTTGATCTTTGTGGTCGTCGGCGTCACAGCCACTACGACCCTGGGGCTGCTCCTTGCCCTGCTGTTCAATCATCCCATGAGGGGTATCCGCATCTTCCGGACCCTTTCCACCATCCCTCTGTTTACCGCGCCGGTAGCCATCGGATACCTCTGCATGATCATCTTTTACGAAGAAGGCGGCCCCATCAACAACTTCCTCCTCACCCTGGGCATGCAGGGGATCAACTGGATCTCCGACCCCTTCTGGGCCAAGGTGGCGGTGGCCTTTGCCGATACCTGGCAATGGACCCCCTTTGCTTTCCTGGTGCTGCTGGCAGCTCTGCAGGCGGTTCCCGATGAGCTGTATGAAGCTGCCGCCCTGGATACAGTCAGCAGCTGGCAGAGCTTCATGCACATTACTCTCCCCATGATCCGCCCCGCCCTGGTGACAGTGGTCCTCCTGCGGACTGTAGAAGCCTTCAAGATCTTCGATATCGCCTTTTCGCTAACAAACGGCGGGCCGGGGCTGGCCACCCGCACCCTCACCTTCAATGTCTACACTACCGGCCTGCGGGACCAGAACCTGGGGGAAGCAACGGCAATCGCATTTCTCTTAGTGATTTTGATGCTCAGCGTTACCTTTGTGTTTTTCCGGATCTACCGCAGCCAATACGACTGAGGAGAGATACACCATGTACAGGCCATCGATGCCTTTATGGAAAAGGATACTTATGGGCATTGCCATGGTAATCGCCACCATCTGGCTCATCTTCCCCTTTTATTGGGCGGTGATTACCTCCTTGAAGCGGCCGGCTGATGTTTTTAAGCTGTCCTTTATCCCCTTTGTCCAGTTCCAGCCGACCTTAGACAACTGGCGGACAGAGCTAACCCTCCGCACCAGGGAGGTGTTCGGAGGGCTCAGTACCAGCTTCATCGTCGCGGTCTCTGCCGCTGTAGTTGCTCTGGCCATCGGCACGCTGGCGGGGTACGGCTTAGCCAGGTTCCGCTACCGCCGCTGGAAAAACAAAGACATCGCCATGTGGATCTTGTCCCAGCGCTTCCTCCCGCCGGCAGCCACAGTCATCCCCTTCTTCCTGATGATGCGGAAG
>LFTN01000173.1 GCA_001513495.1 Clostridiales bacterium DTU087 | reverse complement strand
AGTCTGCAACGGCCTGCACTCCTTGATTGGGTCTGGGTTTGGGATAGGTAGACACCATAATCCGGATATCCTGGTTCTTGAATTCCATTGTCTACAGTCGTATTCCTTGGTGTATATGAAGCCGAGGCTCTTTGTGGGTCCCCTGCTAGGAAGCAGCGTAGTTGGGCTTAGCACTCGTACAGCGTCTCTACCGTTAGCCGACCGCATTGTCCGCCCCTTCATCCTGGGTAAGGTATAAAATGGGAAGAGGGACTGAGCTTCCTATCGATGAAGCTGCCAATTACCCTCTAATCGATTTAGGGCAGCATTCCTCGGGAACTCCAGCTCCTTCCGGAAATGAGGTGATGAAGTGATCATCAGCGCCAGCCGCCGCACCGACATACCGAGCTGCTATCCTGATTGGTTTCTTAACCGGATCAGAGAGGGGTTTGTGTTGGTGCGCAATCCCATGAACTTCCGCCAAGTCAGTAAAATAAGGCTGACGCCGGATGTGGTGGATGGGATCGTATTCTGGACAAAGAACCCTGCCCCCATCCTCGACAGGCTTCCTGAGTTGGATGATTATATGTACTACTTCCAATTCACCTTAACCCCATATGGAAGGGACATCGAGCCCAACATACCGGAGAAAAGCCGCGTTCTCAAGGTATTTAAGCGGCTAGCGGAGATGATTGGGGCGGATAGGGTCATATGGAGATATGACCCTATCTTGATCAATGAGAGGTACTCCCTGGGCTATCATCTTAGTGCTTTCGAAAGGATGGCAGGGGAACTCAAGGGCTTTACCCGGAGGGTTACCATCAGCTTTGTTGACGAGAACTACCGGGGGGTTAAGCACAATATGAGGAAGCTGGCTTTATCTCCTTTTCCGGTTGAAATGCAGATGGAACTGGGCGCTCAGATGGCGGAGATCGCTCACAG
>LFTN01000043.1 GCA_001513495.1 Clostridiales bacterium DTU087 | reverse complement strand
ATAAGAGACAGGGGTCCTGGCTGTTATGGAACGGCGGGGAGTGGCGGTCGATGTAGATGATCTGCGGGCCATTTCCCAGGAATTTGGGGAACGGATTGATCGCCTGGCGGAGCTGATCTACTCCCAGGCCGGCATGGAGTTTAACATAAACTCGCCGAAGCAGCTGGGTGAGGTATTGTTCGACCGCTTGGGGCTTCCGGTACTGAAAGAGACGAAGACCGGCCCTTCAACCAGTGCCGAGGTGTTGGAGCAGCTGGCAGAGGAGCATGCCATAGCGCAATTGGTAATGGACTATCGGCAGCTGGTCAAGCTGAAATCCACCTATCTAGATACCCTGGAGCTTTTGGTCCATCCTGTCACCAGGCGAATCCACACCAGCTTCCATCAGAGGGTCACAGCCACCGGACGGCTTTCCAGTGTGAATCCGAACCTGCAGAATATTCCAGTCAGGACTGCTGAAGGGAGAAGGATCCGCCGGGCCTTTACGGCAGGTCATCCTGATTGTGTGCTCTTGGCTGCTGACTATTCCCAAATTGAGTTGCGGGTTTTGGCCCATATGTCCCAAGACCCCGCGTGGCTGGAGGCCTTTAGGGCGGGAGCGGATATTCATGCTCGGACCGCGGCAGAGGTCTTTGGCTTAGAGATGGATGAGGTTACGCCGGCGCTGAGGAATGCTGCCAAGGCCATTAACTTCGGCATCGTCTATGGAATCAGCAGCTTTGGCCTCTCCAAAGGGACCGGCCTGCCTGTCCAGGAAGCCCAAGCGTATATCGACAAGTATTTTCAGAAATACACAGAGGTTAAGGCATACCTTGATAGAACAGTAGAGGAAGCCAGGGAGCGGGGATATGTAACTACCCTCTTCAACCGCCGCCGTTATTTGCCGGATATCCGCAGCAGGCGCTGGGCGCTGCGGAGCTTTGCTGAACGGGCGGCAATGAATGCCCCCATTCAAGGCTCTGCTGCCGATATCATCAAGATGGCGATGGTAGCGGTGGAGCGGAAGATCTCCGCCAGCGGGCTGCGGGCTGAGATGCTCCTGCAGGTCCACGATGAGCTGGTGTTTGAGGTGCATATTGAGGATTTGCTGCCGGCTGCCCGCTTGGTGAAGGAGACCATGGAGGGAATTGTGACTTTAGATGTGCCCCTGGTAGTTGACGTAAAGTCCGGCCGGAACTGGGGTGATGTGGTACCGGTCTTTGAAGAGTGAGAGAACTAGTGAGGTGGACAAGGTGCCGGAGCTGCCGGAGGTAGAGACAGTTCGCAGAACACTGGAGGAGAAGATCCTGTGCCGGCCGATCCAGGGAATCGAGGTGCTGTACCCCAGGGTACTTCGCAACTGTGAGGAAGGACAGCTTAGGGACGCGCTATTGGGCAGGCAATTCACCCAACTGGACCGCCGGGGGAAATACTTGATCTGCCGGTTGGATTCAGGCGATAGGCTGGTTATCCACCTGCGGATGACCGGCAGGCTCATAGCTGTGCCCAGGGATGCGGCGGTGGAGAAGCACACGTCTATCCGCATTCACTTGGCGGATGAACTGGATGTACGGCTGGTGGATCAGCGCAAGTTCGGCACTATAGATCTGCTGCAGGAGCCGGGCTGGGGGTCTATTCAAGGCCTCAAGGGTTTAGGGGCTGAGCCTCTAGCAGAAGATTTCACTCCGGCTTACCTGGCAGAGCAGCTGGCTGGCCGGAAGGCAGCGGTAAAATCGGTCCTGCTGGATCAGCGCCGGATCGCCGGCCTCGGCAATATTTACGCGGATGAGAGCTTGCATAGGGCAGGGATTTATCCCGGCAAGCCGGCGGGGGAGATAACAGAAGCAGAGATTGAGCGCCTGCACCAGAGCATCAAAGAGGTGATCAAAGAAGGGATTGCCCACCGGGGTACGACTTTTCGAGATTATGTCGATGGCGAGGGGCGGCAGGGAGGATTCCAAGCTCTGCTGCGTGTATATGGTAGAGAAGGACAGCCGTGCGCCGCATGCGGCGGGCCCATTGTCAGGATAAAACTTGCCGGCCGCAGTTCTTTTTTTTGTCCCCGCTGTCAAGGAGAGTAAGTTTCACCTGCAGCAGAGGCACAGGCCGCCGGTATTTCCATAGGATGAGGATAGATTCTTCATCCTGGGGGGTACAGGCGTGGAACTGTCGGCTGTGGTGCTTTTGGCAATAGGAATCAGCCTTGATGGCCTGGCAGCCGGCATTGCTTACGGCATGAGGCAGGTCAGAATGCCAATCATGTCGCTGGGTATCGCTAGCTGTGTTTCTGGAGCAGCGGTGCTGCTGGCCATGCAGGCAGGGGCCTTAGTTTCTCAGTATGTAGACAGCGGTTTTGTTCCTAGGTTAGGAGCAGCGCTTCTGATTGGGCTGGGCTTATGGAGTATTCTGCAGAGTAGGGGAGTGCAGGGACAGTCCTTGGAGATGCCCAAGGCGAGCTCTGAGGAAGAGGATGTCATCTTGAGGCTGCGGCTTCAGCCCTTTGGGCTCGTCATTCAGGTATGGAAAGAACCTTTGGCCGCCGATGTGGATGCTTCCGGCATTATCAGCAGCTGGGAAGCAGCGCTTTTGGGAACTGCACTGGCCCTTGACGCTGTGGGAGTCGGTTTGGCGGCCGCCTTAGCTGGATTCCCACTTGTGAGTACTTGTGTGAGTGTAAGCGTTGTCAGCTTCCTGGCCCTGAGCTCTGGGCTGCTCCTGGGCTCTAGGTGGGCGGGCTGTTCAAAGATACCAGCAGCGATGCTAAGCCGCCTGCCGGGAATTGTCCTGATAGCCATTGGCTTTTGGTGGATTTACCTGGGTGGGAGGTGATGGGGTGCTGGTCGTGGGATTGACTGGCGGGATTGCCAGCGGAAAAAGCACCACCGCGGATTTCCTTAAAGAACAGGGCTTTTTGGTATTAGATGCTGACCAGTACGCCAGGGATGTGGCGAGTCCCGGAACCTCCGGCTGGCAGGAAATCTGGGAAGCCTTCGGATCCGAATACTTTCATCCCAATGGTGACCTTGATCGGGGTAAGCTTGCCCAAAGGATCTTTCAGGATGCTGATGCCAGGCAGCGGCTCAATGCAATAGTCCACCCCAAGGTAATCGCCATGATTGAGCAGGGCATTCAAGCTGCCAAGGAGCAGGGAGAAGCCCTGGTGTTTGTTGATGTCCCCCTCTTGTATGAGGTCGGACTAGATAGGCGCATGGACAGTGTAATCGTCGTGTACGCAAGGCCAGAGATCCAGCTTCAGAGGCTGCAGCAGCGGGATCAGCTCTGCAGGGAGGAAGCCCAGCGCCGGATAGATGCCCAGATGCCCTTGGCCTTGAAGGTGGAACGGGCCGAATACGTTGTTGATAACTCGGGTTCCCTAGAGGAAACCCGTCGGCAGGCGAAGGAAATAGTGGACAAGCTGTTGGCAAGGAGTGCAGAGTATATGGGTAAGGAGTTGAGAGGCCGCTATCAAGAAAAGCCTTCAGTGCACGGCGGCAGCCCGGTTGGTGAGCCAGGACGAAAATGGAAAGTAGCACTGATCGCCCACGATGAGAAAAAGCCCGCTATGCTCAAGCTGGCAAGCCGGTTTAAGGAGATTCTCAGCCGCTTTGACTTGGTGGCGACAGGTACTACGGGGAAAATCCTGAGGGAAGAGGTAGGGCTTGAGATTCAGCGCATGCAGTCAGGCCCCTACGGCGGCGACCAACAGATCGGAGCTTTGGTAGCTGAGGAACAGGTTGACTTAGTGATCTTCCTGCGGGATCCCTTAACTGCACAGCCCCATGAGCCTGATATCACCGCGCTCTTGCGGGTATGCGATGTCCACAATGTACCGCTGGCCACCAATGAGGCGACAGCGGCAATGCTGCTTTTGGCTTTCGCAGAACTAGACAGGGAGAATGAGGAAACTGAACTGCAGTCATGCTGAGGGTCTTGGTACATAGATTAAGAAGGCAGGTCCTGGGCAGTGGAGGAGGAACCATTTACATGCCCAAGGGCTCTAGATGCTTAGACGGTGAACGATTTGCGGTGTAGGGGGGCCTCTTTGCCTTTGCGTCGGAGAAGGAATCTGTTTTCCCTGATCATTATTACAACTCTAGGTCTAATTTTGCTGAACTGGACGGCGGTGCTCCGGTGGTTCTATCCTATTCGGTATATCGATGAGATCTCAGCACACACGGAGGCTACTTCCTTGGATCCTTACCTGATAGCTGCTTTGATCAGAGTGGAGAGCAACTTTCGCCCCGATGTCCGGTCCCCAAAGGGGGCAACTGGCCTCATGCAGCTCATGCCGGAGACCGCCAGGTGGGTAGCAGGGCAGCTGCGGCTGGGGCCTGACGAAGTCGACCTGTTGGATCCGGATGTCAACATCCGCCTGGGTACTTGCTATTTGACCATGCTGCAGAAGGACTTTGATGACAACCTAGTCGTTGCTCTGGCCGCGTATAACGGCGGCCGGGGCAATGTGTCCCGCTGGCTGGCTGAAGGTAGGTGGAATGGGCAGCTCGATGACGTGAGAAATATCCCGTTCTTGGAAACCCGCCTTTATGTGCAGCGGGTGCTGGCGGTACACGCATGGTACATCCGTATTTACAGGGGAATGTGGCCGCCGCCATCAACGGAGCTGCCGGTGCTGCCGGACATCGGTCACCAGGTGGAGTCGTGGTGGCACCGCACGCGGCAGCTGCTGGACGGCCGCCTGCCGCTTCCGAGGCCTGATATCTGATGGCAAGCATGATTATGCAGTTGTCTTGTATAATCAGAGGCGCTGGGAGAGGAACATTTTGCCATGCTGGATATTGTATACACGAAGAATTGACGGTTTCAGCAGTTCTTTTGATTGATTCCGCAAGGATCTTGCGCCCCCCGGGTTGATTCCCGGTGTTTTTTTATGCCTGGCAAGAAGGATTTTCGCCCATTACTTCGAAGTACAATATCTAACATGCTTTGCACTCCTAGGGTCAATACCCAGATTTGACCGCCGCGGGCTAGAAGAGGAAGAAGGTCGATGTCAGAGGCCGCAAAAACAAAGAAGGACAAGATTCTGAACATAGCCCGTCAGGACCCATTTCTCAAGGTTGAAGAGATAGCCGCCAAAGTAGGAACCACTCCCCGTTATGTCAGGACTATACTTTCTGAAGCGAAGATTTCATTGATGCAGCTGCGGCGCAGCTACGCCCGGAGGATGGAAGAACGCCTGGGTATAGATGCCGGTTCAGAGGGGAGAGGAGCCGCTGGGGCTCCCGCCGTAGTCAGGGGCATTAGGGGCCTCGATGTCAATGAGATTCGGGTTTGCAAGGTTAAGCAGCCAGAGTGGGCCAAGCAGCTGAGGGTCCCTGATGATGAGTCTCTATTGATGGTCACCCGGGTGCGAGCAACAGATGGAGAGCCGGTGTTTGTCAATCAGGTGGTGACTACCGGCGACCTCAGCCTGTCAGAAGGCAGTCTGCATCAGGGCAACCCCCTGCGGGAACTCCTGGGCCTGGTGCACCCCGAGGCTACTGAGTTCCGGGAGCGAGTTCTCGAAGTGGAGCCTGCGGATCCCGATATAGCTGCCCATTTGCACTTATCCCCTGGCGAGCCAGTCCTGCGTTTAGGCAGGCTGATCGTCACAGTCGGCCAGCCCGTTGGGTTGGAATTCAACATATTCCCCGCCTATGCTGTGCGGTTTGTGCTGGTAGGCGAAGGAGACTATGAGGTGCAGATGGTAGCTAAGACAGGTTAGATTGGTCAGCTGCAGCTTGTGGGCAAACAGACATCAGTTTGCAGAACTGGTGCCAGTGCCCTGGCAGGCTGATATATGCTAGCAAAAAAGCCAGAAAGGAGGACGGCAGGGCTTAGCGAAGATAAGAAGGTAGGTCATGTGGAAGTAGAGTTTTGGGGTAAGCAAATGAGAATGAAGTAACTAGGAGGGTGAGACGAGAGTATGCGACGACATATAGTACTTGTGTTAGCTGTTACACTGGCATTGGCTCTGTTAGGCGGCATCGCCGCTGCCGAGCAGCCCAAATATGGCGGAATCTGGAAGGACGCTTTGGGTGCCAATCCTCCACACCTAGATCCAGTGTTTGCCACTGATACCACCTCCGCTGAGGTCGGCTACCAGATCTTCGAAACACTGGTGGGTCTGGATCCGGAAGGCGAAGTAGTTCCCCTGCTGGCAGAATCCTGGGAAGTACATGACGGTGGAACCAGGTTTGTCTTCAACCTGCGGAAGGGCGTGCGGTTCCATGCCACCACCGAGGGAGGCACTCCCACAGCCAACGGCGGGCGGGAAGTCACTGCCCACGACTGGGTATGGTCATTCAACTATATCTGCAGCCCAGAGACCAATTCTCCTCGGGCATACTTTGTAGACATGATTAAGGGCTATGCTGAGTATGTGGCTGGAGAAGCCGACAGCTTAGCTGGCGTAACCGCCCTTGATGACTACACATTGCAGATCGAGACAGCATATCCCTTTGCTCCCTTTATCCAGGTATTGACTTACAATACCTTTGTGGTTCTTCCTAAGGAAGACATTGAGAAGTGGGGCACCGCTGACTTCAACTTCCATCCAGTAGGCACCGGCCCATTCAAGTTTGAGCAGTGGCTGCAGGATGAGAAGATCGTCCTCTCCCGCAACGAAAACTACTGGATGAAGGACGAGTACGGCAACCAGCTGCCTTATCTCGATGGTATTGAGTTCCGCATCATCGTGGATTACACCATTGAGTACACCGAGTACAAGCTGGGCAACATCTTCCAGAGCTATGTAGATACTCCATACTATGAGGAAGCCAAGAGCGGCAGTGTTGGCGTGTTCTATGAGCGTCCACAGATGGGTACCTACTACTACGGCTTCAACGTAGAACTGGAGCCCTTCACCGACAAGCGGGTCCGGCAGGCATTCAACTATGCCATCGACCGTGAGACCTTGATTGACATCGTGCTGGAAGGCCGGGCAAGTCCTGCTAAGGGCGTACTGCCTCCAGGAATGTTCGGATATAACCCGGATCTAGAGGGATATGACTTCAATCCTGAGAAGGCCAAGCAGCTGCTGGCTGAAGCCGGCTATCCCAACGGCTTGGAGGTTACTCTCCAGTATAATACCAACCTGGGTCATAAGCGGCTGGCTGAGGCTCTCCAGGCTCAGTTCTCCATGATCGGCGTCAAGCTCAACCTGCGGAACGTCGACTGGGGTGTACATCTGGACACTGTTGAGCGCGGTGAAGTTCCCTTCTTCCGCATGGGCTGGGTAGTAGACTATCCGGACCCCGACAACTTCCTGTATGTACTGCTTCATTCCGACAACATTGGACCCCAGGGCAACTACTCAAGGTTCAACAACGCGGACTTCGATGCCCTGACAGAGGGTGCACGGCTGGAGGGCGACCAAGAGGTGCGGCGCCATCTCTACCAGCTGGCTGAGAAGATCGTTGTCGATGAGGCTCCCTGGCTGTTCATCTACCACTATGTAGATCACAGCTTGGTAAAGGATTTTGTCAAGGGTTACGAGCTGCCTGCCTTTGGCCAGTACACCAACAAGTTCACCAAGGTATGGCTGGACCAGTAAGATCCTGAGTAGAGTAGTCTACGTATAGACAGCAGGGCGGCTTGGCTGATGGTGGCAAACCGTAGCCAAGTCGCCTGTTGTGTGAGTCTGATGCTTTGGTTTTAAGTGGATGGGGAGTGAGAATATGGGACGCTACGTCGTTCGCCGATTGGTCGGCGCTATTCCTGTTTTTGTAGGAGTCATTGTAGTCGTCTTTATCTTGACTACACTGGTGCCGGGTGATCCAGCCCGGATCATGGCGGGGCAAGCTGGAAACCCTGAGACCATCGCCAGAATTAGGAAAGAGATGGGTCTAGATGATCCGCTGCTGGTTCAGATGTGGAATTTCTTTAAGTCAGCTGTGACTTTTAATTTGGGAAGATCCTACCGCAATAATATGGATGTCAATCAGGCTATTTTGTCTAGATTTCCGGCAACCATTAAACTGGCCTTGGCAGGAATGGTCATAGCCATAGTGTTGGGGATGACATCCGGCATTATATCTGCTGTTAAGCAGTACTCTGTTCTGGACTACACCAGTATGTTTGTCGCGCTTGTGGGCATTTCAGCTCCATCATTCTGGATCGGCCTGCTGTTTATCTACCTCTTCTGTGTTACCTTACGGTGGATTCCCGGTACCGGCACCGGTAACGGCGAGTTTGTCTATCTGATTCTACCTGCCTTGACCTTGGGAATCCGGCCGGCAGCTCTAATTGCCCGTATGACCCGATCCAGTATGCTGGAGGTAATTCGTCAAGACTATATCCGGACTGCCTGGGCAAAGGGACTGGGAGCCAGGGTCGTTGTGCTGAAGCATGCTTTGAAGAACGCCATGATTCCGGTAGTCACCATTGTCGGAGTGCAGATGGCTAGCCTGCTTAGTGGTGTAGTCCTGATTGAGCAAGTTTTCCAATGGCCCGGTGTTGGCCGCTTGTTTGTCGAGGCCTTGACCTATCGGGACTTCCCCATTATCCGGGGTGAAGTGCTGTTCCTGGCAGGGCTGTTTATCATTTCTAATCTGTTAGTGGATTTGTCTTATGCCCTGTTTGACCCCCGCATTCGCTATGATTGAGCTAGCCCATGGTGTTTAGCAACATGTAGACATTGGAGGGATTACTTTGAGCAAGCAAGAGATGGCAATCAGCTCAGCAGTAGCGAAACAGCACAATGCGGAGAAAGAGCCTAAGGGACGCAGCCTGTGGGCCGATGGGTGGCGGCGTCTGAGGAGAAATCGGCTGGCTATGCTGGGTTTGCTTATTATAGTCTTTATGACATTCTTGGCTGTTTTTGCCCCGTACGTAGCGCCCTACGATCCCATTGAACAGCTGATTTGGACTAAAGGTAGAGCGGCCAAGCTGGCAGCACCCAACAAGGAACACTGGTTTGGCACAGACCTTTACGGCCGCGATATTCTCAGCCGGGTTATCTTTGGGACTAGGATTTCATTGACCATTGCCGTAGCAGCCAGTGTAGTATCTTTATTGCTCGGCGTCAGTCTGGGCGCCGTCGCCGGTTACTATGGGGGCAAGGTCGATGATTTTATCAGCTGGCTGACCAACGTCATATACGCGTTCCCATTCCTGTTGTTCGTGCTATCCATCGTTGCCTTCCGGCCGGCAAGTCTGACTTTGGTCTATGTTGCTATTGGTTTCGTCAGCTGGCCGTCTATCGCCCGAGTTGTGCGGGGACAGGTGCTGTCCATCAAGGAGACTGAGTTCGTTGAGGCCGCCCGGGCAGTGGGAGCCAGTGACTTTGAGATAATTTTCCGACACATTTTGCCCAATGTGATTGCCCCTGTAATTGTTCAGGTCACCTTAGGCATGGGGTCCATGATCATGACTGAGGCTTCGCTGACCTTCCTGGGATTTGGCACCCAGCCGCCGACACCAAGCTGGGGATACATGATTAACCAAGGCAGAGAGTATCTGCTGTCCGGTCAGTGGTGGTGGTCTGTCTTTCCAGGCTTAGCCATTTCCCTGACGGTGTTGGGCTTTAACTTGCTGGGAGATGGCTTGCGGGATGCCCTTGACCCAAGGCTGAATAAGTAGAGCCCCTGTCGGTCTATGGGAGAGTTTGGAGGCTGCAGCGAGGACTCAGCCGTAAATCTCGAGAATGTGAGAGGGATATGGGAGTTCTCATTGAACTGTAAAGGATAGCGATTGATCCTGAACTTGTTCTTGATGGACTTGTCTTGGCTTGTGAAGCGTAACTGCTCGTGGTAATGGAGGAGGCGAGGACCGGTGGCAGAGAAGCTGCTTGAAGTTCGCGGCTTGAAAACGTACTTTTACACCGACGACGGTGTAGTTCCGGCCGTCGACGGAGTTGATTTTTCACTCGGTAAGGGTGAGACTTTAGGAATTGTGGGAGAATCCGGCTGCGGCAAGAGTGTTACCTCATTGTCTATTATGCGGTTGATTCCGGATCCCCCTGGTAAGATAGTTGATGGCGAGATCCTCTTCGATGGCTCAAACCTGCTGGAGAAGTCAGAAGCGGAGATGCGGAGCATTCGAGGTAATGACATATCTATGATCTTTCAGGAGCCTATGACTTCATTGAATCCCGTGTTCACCATCGGGGATCAGATTATGGAGGCCATTATCCTCCATCAGCGCTTAAGTAAGGCTGAGGCCCGGGAGCGGGCCATTGAGATGCTGCGGCTGGTGGGAATTCCTGTACCGGAGCGGCGCATAGATGAGTACCCCCATCAGCTTTCCGGCGGTATGAGGCAGCGGGTCATGATTGCCATGGCGCTTTCCTGCAACCCAAAGCTGCTGATCGCAGATGAACCGACGACAGCTTTGGATGTGACCATCCAGGCTCAGATTCTGGATCTGATGCGGAAGCTCAGAGATGAGTTCGGCACTGCGATTATGCTGATCACCCACGACTTGGGTGTCGTTGCCGAACTGGCAGAAAGAGTAGTAGTAATGTATGCCGGTAAGATTGTGGAGGAGGCAGACGTAGTGCCGCTGTTCGGGGAGCCGTTGCATCCATATACAGTTGGCTTGCTGGGCTCGATTCCCAAATTGACAGAACAGCAGGAAAGACTGCAGGTAATTGAGGGTGTAGTGCCAAATCCTGCCTTTATGCCCAAGGGCTGCCGGTTCCACCCCCGGTGCAAAGAGGCCCGGGAGATCTGCAAGGTAGAGGAGCCGGAACTCATGGAACTCAGCCCTGGTCATCATGTGGCATGTTGGAAGTACACTGAGTTTCGCCGGATGAAGGAGGTAGGATAGGATGGGTGCTGCGCCTTTGCTGGAGGTAAAGGATCTGGTCAAGCATTTTCCCATATACAAAGGCTGGCTCATGCAGAAGCAGATCGGCAGTGTCAAGGCAGTAGATGGCATAAGCTTTGCCATTAACCGCGGAGAAACATTGGGCCTGGTGGGAGAGTCGGGATGCGGTAAGTCCACCACCGGCCGGCTGATCCTGCGTCTTATCGAAGCTACCTCGGGAGAAGTTTGGTTTGAAGGGCAAAACATTTTGAACCTGGGCCGGGAGGAGATGCGGGAGCTGCGACGGGATATGCAGATTATTTTCCAGGACCCCTATGCCTCCCTCAACCCGAGGATGACCGTTGGAGATATTATTGGCGAGCCGCTGCGGATCCACGGAATTGCCCGGGGGGCAGAGAAGGAGAAGCGGGTAAGGGAGCTCTTGGAAGTCGTGGGACTAGCTAGTTATCATGCCCGCCGCTATCCACACGAGTTCAGCGGCGGACAGCGGCAGCGGATCGGAGTTGCCAGGGCTCTGGCTGTGAATCCCAAGATCATTATCTGTGATGAGCCGGTTTCGGCATTGGACGTCTCTATTCAGGCTCAGGTTGTCAACCTCCTGCAGGATCTGCAGAAAGAGTATGGGCTGACATTCCTGTTCATTGCCCATGATCTCAGTGTTGTTAAGCATATATCCGATCGAGTGGCAGTAATGTATCTAGGGAAAATTGTTGAGCTGACAGACAAGAACTCGCTATATGACAATCCTCTCCATCCATATACCAAGGCTTTGCTATCGGCGATTCCCATCCCGGATCCGACCCTGGAGCGGGAAAGGACCCTGCTGGAGGGGGATGTGCCGTCACCAATCAATCCACCGTCAGGCTGCAGGTTCCATACCCGCTGTCCAGTGGCAGAGGAGATCTGTAAGCACCAAGAGCCTGTTTTTGAGGATGTGGGAGGCGGCCACTATGTGGCATGTCATTTGGTTCAGAGAAAGTGATGGGTCACTAGATGACCAGTAAACTATACAAGGAGGGATGGCTGAGAACCCCCGGTGTAGCTTAGGGGGTCCAGCCGCACTAATGAAAGATAAGAAAGCTGTATCTCGGGTAAAGACACTGAGTAGATACAATTTGCAGGCCAGCTTGCAGACAGGCGGCTGCGGCAAATGTCAAGCAGCGTGCCAGTCTGCGTGCAAGACTTCCTGCACTGTAGGCAACATAGCTTGTGAGAACCAGTAGTGAGAGAGGATTCTAAGAAGCAAGCAACTTTATCCACGAGGAGGTCGCAAAGGCCCCTCGTGGATTTTTCATGAGCTGGCTGGGAGATGAATGATATGATCAGCGTACACAGGTTTACTCAAGGTGGACTCTTTTTTGCAGTGGACGGCGGCAGTGCCTCCATTCATCAGCTGGATGAAACAGCCTATGAAGTCTTAGGTTTGTGGCTGCAGCTGAGAGAGCAGGCTGAAAGCAGCGGCTGTCAAGCTGGTTGGCAGGAGCTTGTCCAGGGCTGGCGGGCTTGGAGCGGCGGGGCAGAGGATGGAGCTCACCTCCCTTGGCAGAAGGCCCATCGGCCATTGAGCAGCGAGTACGGCTGGGAGGCGGTCAAGGAAGCCGGTGATGAGCTCTTGGAACTTGTGGATCAGGGACTGCTTCTTGCCGATGACAGTTATCTGGATGAGCTGGCGGGCCTAGAGATGGGTTCCCAGGCCCTTAAGGCAATCTGTTTGAATGTTAGCCATGACTGTGACTTAAGATGCCGCTACTGCTTTGCCGGTACGGGGGCCTTTGGAGGCCAGCGGCTCAACATGCCGGCAGAGACTGCCCGCAGGGCCATCGATTTCCTACTGGACAATAGCCCCGGCAGGCAGCGGGTCGAGGTGGATTTTTTCGGAGGAGAGCCGCTGCTCAATTTGCCAGTGGTGAAAGAGACCGTTGAATACGGGGAGAAGCAGGCCGCTGCCAAAGGAAAAGAGATCCGCTTCACTTTAACTACCAATGGAATGCTTCTAGATGATGAGACGGCAGCATATCTCAATGATAAGATGTTCAACCTCGTCCTCAGCCTTGACGGCCGCCCAGAGGTAAACGATCGGATGCGGACCAGCTTAGACGGAAATTCCGTATATGATACCGTTCTGCCCAGGTTTCAGCAGATGGCCAAGCTCAGGGGAGAACGGCAGTACTACGTAAGGGGGACCTACACCTCTTACAACAGGGATTTCTTTGAAGATGTACGGCACCTGGTAGAGGCGGGGTTTGACCGGGTTTCAGTGGAACCGGTGGTGGCTGATTCCCATTTTCCCTATGCCTTGCAGCCCGGGGATTTGCCTGAGCTGTTTAGTCAGTATGAACAGCTGGCTGATTACTACTGTGAGCTTTATCCAACCAACCAGCGGTTTGAGTTCTACCATTTCAACCTGTCGCTGCTGCAGGGCCAGTGCCTTTCTAAGCGGCTGACCGGCTGCGGGTCAGGGGGTGAGTATCTGGCTGTCACTCCCAATGGCGATATCTATCCATGCCATCAGTTTGTCGGGCGTGAAGAGTACAAGCTGGGCTGCCTAGACGATGACTCGCTAGATGAGAGCATTCAAAGCTCGTTTAGAAGGGCACATGTACTCAATAAGCTAGATTGCCGGCGGTGCTGGGCACGGTTCTTTTGCAGCGGGGGCTGCCATGCCAACGCTGTGAGTGCCAATGGCAGCATCTACAAGCCGGATCAATTCAGCTGTGAACTGCTGAAAAAGCGCTTGGAGTGCAGCATCTATATCCAAGCCCGCCTGTTGGCGTCACAGGATGCAGATGAATGACCAATGAGACTGATAACACGAGCAGCCCCTTGATGGATAATCAAGGGGCTGCTGCGGACTAGGCTGTTAAATGCAGCTTTCCATTAGTAATCCATGTCGCCGGGCGGCATGGGAGCTGCCGGCTCCTTCTTGGGAATATCGGTGACCAAGGCTTCGGTTGTAAGCAGCATGCCCCCGATACTGGCTGCATTCTGCAGAGCCGTCCGCGTGACTTTGGCGGGGTCAGCGATACCGGCCTCGATCATATCTACGAACTCCTCTGTTACGGCATTGAAGCCGACTCCCGGCTTTTCAGACTTGACCCGCTCTACGATGACGGAACCCTCCAGCCCGGCATTGACTGCAATCTGACGGAGGGGCTCAGTGAGTGCTCTGCGAAGGATGGCAACACCAACTGCTTCATCGCCTTCCAGGCCGAGCTCATCCAGCGCAGGGAGGATATCGATGAAGGCAGTGCCGCCGCCTGGAACGATACCTTCCTCCACGGCAGCCCGGGTCGCATTCACCGCGTCTTCGATGCGCTTCTTTTTCTCCTTCAGCTCCGTCTCGGTTGATGCTCCTACCTCAATGATGGCTACTCCGCCTGCCAGCTTAGCTAGGCGTTCCTGCAGCTTTTCTCGATCGTAATCTGAGGTAGTTTCCTCTATCTCGTGCTTGATCTGTTCTACCCGGCCTTTGACAGCCTGTGGGTCTCCCTTGCCTTCGATGATGGTGGTGTTTTCCTTCTCTACAGTCACCAATCGAGCTTGGCCCAGCATGTCTATGCCCACGTTCTCAAGCTTCTGCCCTAAGGCTTCAGAAATGACAGTACCGCCGGTGAGGACTGCTATATCCTCCAGCATTGCTTTGCGGCGATCGCCGAACCCAGGGGCCTTAACGGCACAGACATTAAGAGTGCCTCTCAGCTTGTTGACAACCAAGGTAGCCAGGGCTTCACCCTCCACATCTTCTGCGATGATCAGCAGCGGACGGCTGGCCTGGACTACCTTCTCTAGGAGGGGCAGCAGTTCATGAACATTGGAGATCTTCTTTTCGTGGATGAGGATGTAAGGATCTTCCAGCCGGGCTTCCAAGGTTTCCGTGTTGGTGATAAAATACCCGGAAAGATAGCCGCGGTCGAATCGCATGCCTTCCACTACTTCCACTGTGGTGCCTGTTCCTTTGCCTTCTTCTACAGTGATGACTCCCTCATTGCCCACTTTCTCCATTGCTTCACTGATCAGTTCACCGATGCTGGGGTCATTGCCGGCAATGGCTCCTACATGGGCAATGCGTTCCTTGCCTTCCACGGGTATGGCAATCCGCTCGATCTCTTCCACTGCTTTCTTGACTGCTTTGTCGATCCCCCGTTTAAGGGCAATGGGATTGGCGCCGGCAGCTACGTTTTTCAAACCTTCAGTCACTATGGCATGGGCAAGGACAGTGGCTGTGGTGGTACCGTCACCAGCAACGTCATTGGTCTTAGAGGCTACTTCCCGGCAAAGCTGGGCGCCCATATTCTCATAGGGGTCTGTGACTTCTATCTCTTTGGCTACAGTGACTCCATCCTTGGTGATGATGGGAGAGCCGTATTTTCTTTCCAAAACGACATTGCGCCCCCGGGGTCCGAGGGTGACCTTGACTGCATTGGCTACAGTGGCTACACCCCGCTCTAGGGCTCTTCGGGCTTCAAGATCAAAAACTAGCTGCTTAGCCATTAGAAAACCTCCTTACAGCAATGCACATCGGTATCACAAAATGGCCAAAATGTCTGATTCCCGCATGATCAAGTACTCTTCGCCGTCGACCTTAACTTCCGTTCCGCCGTACTTGGCGTAGAGGACCTTGTCACCTGGCTTGACCTCCATAGGTGCCCGCTGGCCGTTGTCGAGGAGCTTGCCAGGCCCTACTGCCAGGATCTCGCCCTCTTGGGGCTTCTCCTTGGCGGTGTCGGGAAGCACAATCCCGCCTTTGGTCTTTTCCTCCTGTTGAATTGCCTTGACCACAACTCGATCTGCCAGTGGTTTTAGCATCCAACCTACCTCCCGTTGATGTCGTTCTCATAGGTATTTGGCAGCTGTTAGCACTCAAGGGCAGCGAGTGCTACCAACTCCTAATATATCCAAATTTCCCGAGTTGTCAAGGGGTGTTTCCATGTCTGTTAAGAGTTGTTGAGTCTGAGGACTCTTCGGGGATCCAGGAGCTTCTTGACCAGGTCCCAGACATTTAGATACTCTCTTCGCCCCTGTACCAGCTCAAAGTACCATTGCAGCACCCACTGGTTGTTGGCAAAGAGGTGGGAAAAGAACTGAGGATATGCATAGAAGGCTGACGACAGCTTGCCTGCCGCCCTCAGCTGGCTGTTTATCTCATTCTCAATGGCAGTCTGGTAACGGGCCATGGAGAAATCCCCCGACTCCAGGGCAGCCAGCACATGATCCGCGGCCAAGGAGCCGCTGTGCAGGGCGTGGGCGATGCCCTCTCCAGATAGAGGATCGGTGAGGCCGGCAGCATCCCCGGCCAGCAGGACCCGGGGGCGGCAGAACTGGCGGTTCTTGCCCCCTAAGGGGATAGGGTGGGCATGCAGCTTTTGGTCATTAAGCTCTACGCCCCGGGAAGCTGCAAACTGGGAGAACTCCTGGAGAAAGCTGGGCCGGCGGGGCAGAAAGGTGCCCATACCTATTGAGGCCGTCTCGGCCTTGGGGAAAAGCCACGCATAGCCGTACTCGGGGATTCCGTAGGACACCAAGACAGTGTTTTTCCAATTGCGCAGTCTATCGCCGGGCAGCTGGGCTTCTATCTCCAAAGCAATGCCGCTGGCTTTTGGCAGATACAGCCCTGTCTGCCTGGCAGTAACGCCTATAGCCCCGTCGGCTCCGATGATGACAGAGGCTTGATAGATAGAGCGGTTGGAACGCACCTCCACAGCGCTTTCGCCTACATTAATGGACTCAACTTTTTCACCTTCGTGAAGGGCAGCGCCCGCGGCCTCCGCCTGCTGTGCTAGGAGGTGGTCGAAGCGAGCGCGCATTACCAAATACGCAATAGGTGTATCCGAGACGTATTCCACCGGGTCTTGATTTCCGCTTGCCCACTTGACCTTCACCTTGCGGATGACGTCCTCAACCACTGGCATGAAATCCACATCCAGCCACTTGATGGCCCTCCCGGAGACGGCACCGGCGCAGGCCTTGTAACGGGGTAGAGTATGCTTTTCCAAGACAAGGACCCTGATACCTGCCCTGGCCAGTCTGGCCGCGGCAGTACATCCTGCGGGGCCGGCGCCTACCACGATGCAGTCAAGCACCAAGCTCACATCCTTCTGGTGTTCGCTCTATACATGATGTCATAACAGCAATCTTAACGATGTTTAGGGGTATACTTAACAAGAGCATTCCCCTGTCTCTGACAGGAATCCTGCCCCAGACCCCTTTTTCGAGCCCAAGGGAGACGGAAGGACAGGAGATTACAATAAGTTTTAACTTTTACTTTACAAAGGTGTGCGGTGCGAATTCACTAATCCAGAAGGAATAGCTGGTAGTTTCGTGGAAGAAAGCTTGGGTAATTCCACGATTCTTGTAGGAGGTAGTGAAGTGAGCAAAGCAATAGTAGACGAAGGATTTCTAGAGAGGACGTTTCACCTTCGGGAAAAGGGGACTAATGTAAGGACAGAGGTCATAGCCGGCATAACTACTTTCATGACCATGGCTTACATAATTTTTGTCAACCCCTCCATCTGTCAGGAAACTGGGATGCCCTTTGCTGCATTGATGTACGCGACCATTGCTTCTAGTGTACTCGCTACTGTGTTGATGGCTTTCTTAGCTAACTATCCCTTTGCTCTCGCCCCAGGAATGGGCCTGAACGCCTACTTTACCTATTCTGTTGTCTTGGGAATGGGTATGCCGTGGCAGACAGCCTTGGGTGCAGTGTTCATTTCCGGTGTCGTTTTCGTGGTGCTGTCTGTCAGCCATGTGAGGGAGGAGATCGTTAACGCAGTGCCCGGCACCCTCAAGAATGCCATTGGGGCCGGTATTGGACTGTTTATTGCCTTCATCGGCTTCAAGGGGTCAGGCATCATGGTTGCTGATCCGGCTACCTTCGTGGCCATTGGCAACCTAACGGAGCCAAATACGGTGGTAACCATTCTTGGCCTTGTGATTACCAGCATTCTCCTTGTCCGGGGCGTGAAAGGCGCCATCCTCTTGGGAATTCTAATCTCCACCGCTGTGGCCATTCCCTTTGGAGTCACCACACTGCCTAAGGGTATTATTCAGTGGCCCAGCCTAAGTGCCTGGGAGCCAATCCTGTTCAAGCTGGACATCCGAGGTGCGCTCTCCTGGGGGCTGTTCGATGTTATTTTTGCGTTCTTGTTTGTCGACATGTTTGATACCGTCGGAACCCTGATCGGCGTTTCCACCCGGGCCGGCTTCCTGGATGAGAAGGGCCGCCTGCCCCGAGCTGATAAAGCGCTTTTGGCAGATTCCATCGGGACTATTGGCGGTGCCATGTTCGGAACTCCTACAGTCACTACTTATGTTGAATCGGCCAGCGGTGTGGCAGCCGGCGGCCGTACCGGCCTGACTGCGTTGACAACAGCTGTGTGCTTTGCACTGGCAGCCTTCTTCCTGCCGGTGGTCAGCATTGTGCCTGAAGCAGCTACAGCCCCTGCCTTGATCTTGGTTGGGGTCATGATGATGGGTGCCATCACCAATATCGACTGGAATGATTTCAGTGAAGCCATTCCGGCTCTAGTCACCCTGGCCGGTATGCCCTTTACCTTCAGTATTGCCAACGGGATAGCTTTTGGGTTTGTCACCTACAGTGCCATTAAGCTGCTCTCCGGCAGGGGTAAGGAAGTCCACTGGGTGATTCACGTACTGGCTTTGCTGTTTGTCATTCGGTTTATCTATCTGGCCTAGTCTTGTCTGCCAGTTCGGCAGGTGCCGTATTTGGCAGCTCAGTCCCGTGAGAGATTCTGCCTCCTCGCTCTTTTGACCAGCATGCCGAGTATGATTTTGGCTTAGGTGGTCAGAATAGTAGCGAGGAGGTCGGATGATGAAAGCCACAGGCATTGTGCGTAGAATAGATGAACTCGGCAGAGTTGTAGTGCCCAAGGAACTGAGAAAGCAGCTGCGCATCGATGAGGGGGATGCCATCGAGATCTTCACGGAGGCCAATGGCGAAATTGTCCTGAAGAAGTTCTCCCCCCTGTGGGGACTGCGGGCAGAGGCCGCAGGCTATGTAGAGGCTCTCGAGCAGTCCACCGAGTGTGAAGCCCTGATTACCGACAAGGACCAGGTGATTGCCAGCAGCCAAGGCATAAAGATCATGGAAGAGCGGACCGTGAGCAATGCTCTAAAGAAGGTTGCTGTGGATCGCAAGTCCATGGTGGTCCAGGCTGATCAGTTGGAGAAAGAACCCTATCTAGAATGGCCGAAAGACTATGCAGTCCGGTCTTTGGTCATTGCACCGATTATCAGTCCCACTGGGGACCTTCTGGGTACAGTCCTCTTGGCTGCCGATGATCGGGAGCTGGGGGAATTTGAACTCAAGGTAGCAGAGACCGCGGCCAGTTTCCTCAGTAAGCAGGTAGGTATCGACTAGCCGTTGGGATATTGGTTTACAAAACCCGCCTATGGATGGGCGGGTTTTTTGCTGTCTAATTAGAACCCATGATATACTTAAGTTAACGTACACTGACGGCAGGGGGAGAGGAGCCAGTGAGCAAGGGAAAAGTCCTAATTGCAGATGATGATCCCAATGTACTGGAACTGTTGTCTCTCTATCTTGAGAAAGATGACTACGAGGTACTTAAGGCCCTGGATGGAGAGGAAGCCCTGCGGGTAACCAGAGAGGCAGGCCCGGATCTTCTGATTCTGGATGTGATGATGCCTAAGGTGGATGGCTGGGAGGTTTGCCGGGCGGTGAGGCAAGAAAGCTTTGTTCCCATCATTATGCTGACTGCCAAAGGGGAGGACTATGACCGCATCCTCGGACTGGAGCTGGGGGCCGATGACTATGTGGTAAAACCCTTTAATCCAGTGGAGGTGGTGGCCAGGGTCAAGGCCATCCTGCGGAGGGTGCAGCGGGAACAGAATAGGGCAAAGGTGCTGGACTTCCCAGGACTGCACATCGATGTGGCCCGCCACGAGGTGGCAGTAGACGGGCAGCCGGTGGCTCTCACTCCCAAGGAGTTTGATCTCCTGGTGTTCTTGGCTGAAAGGCCGGGTTGGGCCTATACCCGTGAGCAGATCCTCTCCAATGTCTGGGGTTATGATTTTGTTGGCGATGGACGTACCGTAGATGCCCATATTAAGCGCCTGCGGCAGAAACTGGCAGTATCAGGCAAGGAGCTGCCCTGGAGTATTGCCACTGTCTGGGGTGTAGGGTACAAATTCGATGAGCACCGGGAGGCGCAGGGCGGTGGCAGCGAGAGTCAGCATTAGAACTAGGTTAATCGTGTCCTACATCACCGTCACGGTGTTGAGCCTGGGCGTGCTGGGTGTGCTGTTTTCCGGCATGCTGTCCGATTACCTCTTTACAGAGCAGGAGAAGCTGCTTCTCTCCCGGGGACAAGCAGTGGCTGAGATCGTCAAAGACGTGGTGCAGGGCCGCCCTTTAACGCTTCAAGCTCGGATTGTCCTAGAGAACATGAGTGACTTCCTGCAGGCCCATGTCTGGCTGGTGGATCGTTCCGGCTTAATTGTCGCCACATCCTCGGACTCAACTGAATGGGAAGGCCTGCAGCTGGATGCCCATGAGTTTAGTGAGGTAATGAGCGGCACGGTGGTGACCCGCAGGGGGCGGTCGGGGCGGTTTAAGACACCGATGGTCACAGTGGCAGTGCCCATTACTGTAGGGAACCAGGTGCTGGGCGCACTATTCATGTATACGCCTGTATCGGATGTCACGCAGACTGTAGATCACGTCCGGAATCTCGTCTTTGCCGCTTCGCTGTTTGCCCTGGTGGTATCCAACTTGGTGGGCTTCGGCCTCTCCCAAAGCATCACCGGCCCTTTGCGGGCAATGACTGATCTGGCCAAAGAGATGACCCGGGGGGTGTTTGAACGGCGGGTACCCATTGAGACTGAGGATGAGTTAGGTGAGCTGGGAGAAGCCATCAACCTGTTGGCGGAAAACCTAGAGACAAGCCTGGCTGATCTGCAGGAG
>LFTN01000160.1 GCA_001513495.1 Clostridiales bacterium DTU087 | reverse complement strand
AGCTGTGGGCCTAGTTCCCAGCACAGAGCAGCGGTTTGGATTCATCTGCGGGCTGACGGCCCTGGGAATTGCTGCCGATGCCCTACTGGGGGGCCCACTAATTAAGTACTCACCCTTGGGCTATGATGTGATGCTGGGTGCGCGGTTCTACGGCATTGGTAATGAGTATATGGGGATCCTCATAGGTGCATCACTGCTGGCAGCGCCGGCTGCTAGGCATCGCTGGCCCAGGGCAGGCCCCATCGTCCTGCTTTGGTTCTTGCTCGTGACCCTGATCCTGGGTTCTCCGGGCCTAGGGGCCAATGCCGGCGGCACCATTACCGCTCTTATCGCCTTTCCTTTAGCTTATGGGATCCGGGCTGGGCGCGGCCGCTGGGCAGCGGTGGGCTTGGTGCTCATCCTGCTGGCTGTGCTTTTGTGGTTCAACCTGTTTCCCACAGCTGGTGCAGGCTCCCATGTCACCAGAGCTCTTAAGGCCCTTTTTCAGGGTGATTGGGCGGAGATTACAGGCATCGCCCAAAGGAAGCTGGCTATGAACTGGCGGCTGATGCGGTACAGCATTTGGAGTAAAGGCCTGTTGGTGGCATTGGGGATTATGGGGGTCTTGGTTTATCGTCCAACCTCCGGAGTAGAGGGGATTATGAGGGCACATCCAAGCCTGCGGCGGACGGTGTTTTCCACCATCATCGGCAGTCTAGCAGCATTGCTCTTTAATGATTCCGGGGTGGTGGCAGGGGGCGCCGCCAGCATCTACGCTGCCGGCCTAGTTTTAAGCCTGCTTCTGGAGCAGCGGGGGAGCAGCACCCAGGGGCAAGCTGGTTCACAGGTTGTTAACCGGTACAAGTGAGCTTTTGCTGTTGTACGCTCCCCTAAGACTATGATAATATATAACCTAGTTGCTTAGTAGGAATTAAGCAGATCAAGATGCACCATAGATGTAGGGGAGGGTAACCGGTGGTAGAACGGTGGATTATTCGTATTGATGAGGAGAAATGCAACGGCTGCGGCCTGTGTATTCCCGGCTGTGCCGAAGGTGCCCTGCAGATAGTGGACGGCAAGGCCCGGCTGGTGCGGGAAGCTCTCTGTGACGGGCTGGGTGCTTGTCTTGGCGACTGTCCCCAGGGCGCGCTTACCCTGGAGGAACGGGAAGTTGAGGCCTTCGATCCAGAATTGGTTGCTGCCTTCCACCAGGAGCAAAGCGCCAAGGAGAGCGGGACTGTACCTGGGGAGACTGGAATAAAGCTGGATGGCCATGGAAGCGGCTGCCCCGGGCTGAGGTCGCTGACCATCCATCATCGGCAGGAGCAGGAACAGGGAGAAGCAGCGCCTGCCCAGCGGGACTTAGGTCAAGGGACAAGCCTCAAATCAGAGCTGTGCCACTGGCCTGTACAGCTGTCACTGCTTTCGCCAACTGCCCACTACCTGAAGGGCGCTCATCTCTTGCTGTGTGCAGACTGTGTTCCCTTTGCCTTTGCCGGCTTCCATGAACAGCTGCTGCGGGATCGGGTAGTTGCTGTGGCCTGCCCCAAGCTGGATGATGCCATGGGGCATGTAGAGCGGCTGGCAGCCATCATTCAGGCCAATCACTTGGCAGGCATTACCGTTGCCCGTATGGAGGTGCCCTGCTGCAGCGGCCTGCTGCGGATGGTGGAGATGGCATTGACAATGGCCGGAGTCTCACTGCCGGTGGAGGATGTAGTAGTCACCATTGCAGGCGATCTGAAAGCGCCCCAGACTCACCAAATGGGGGCATAGCAGCAATTTGACTGAAATAACCTGACTAACCTGCCGCCGCGGGGAGCTTGAGGAAGATCTCCCTGGCCAGTTCTCGATAAGCATCGACGCCGGGGACACTGCGGGCGTAGTGGATGGTGGGCTCTCCCGCCGCCGCTGATTCAGCAAACCGGATGCTCCTGTAGACTGTGTACTCATATACCCGGATGTCCGGTTCAAACGCAGCATGCAGTTCCTTGAGGACCTGGGCAGTATGATTGGTGCGGCGGTCAAACATGGTGGGCAGCAAACCGGCAATTTGGAGCTGGTTGTTGTGGTGGATCTGGACTTTGCGCACCAGCCTGAGCAGGCCCTGGACTGCCTTTTGTGCAAGGTACTCACACGCCACCGGAACCAGCAGATAATCGGCAATGGCCAGGGCATTGACGGTGAGCAGGCCCAGGGAAGGCTGGCAGTCGATCAAAATCACATCAAAATTATCCCGGATGGGCGTCAAGGAGATAGCCAGCCGCCGCTCCCGGGCAAAGCTGCCCACCAGCTCCATCTCTGCCAAGGCCAAATCGACATTGGCTGGGAGCAGGGAAGCACCGAAAGATGTCTCCAGCAGATAGGGCTCTGCACTTGATGAGCGCCGCAGGGCATCGTAGATGGTTCTCTCCAGGGAATCCGGCTGGTAGCCGCAGTAGAGGGTGAGGCTCCCCTGAGGATCTAAGTCTACCATCAGCACTCTGCTGCCCATCTCAGCTAGGGCAGCCCCTAAGTTAATTGTAGTTGTTGTCTTTCCGACTCCGCCTTTCTGACTGGCGATGGCGTATATGACAGCCACGTCCCACACCTGCCTCCTAAACTGCCGGCTGCAAAGGCCCGTTGAATTGCCTCACCCCTGCTGCTGAGGCCTCGTTGGCCTAATCTCATAGCCTCACCTCATCACCCATGTCTATGAGGCCCTTTTAGGCATCTGTATCCTGAGCCCCTTCCGGCTGGCATCAGTATTACTCCTGTATATATGGTAGAAATTCGCTGCTGGCCTGCAAAGACCTTTCATGTATCCTGCCAGGATATCGGCTCTGCTCTTTAGGCAGGTGTTTTCTTTTTTTTTACGAATACAATTTCTAGACAGGTTGTAGTGTTGGCATGACCCGTGCAAGTATCGTGACGAACAACCCACGTGAAGGGGGATTTACCTTGGAGAAGAGGCGGTTTGCTTTAGGTTTTGACTATGGGACCAATTCTGTCCGGGCTTTGGTAGTGGATATCGCCACCGGCGAAGAAGTCGGCACAGCCGTCTACAACTATACGGCAGGTGTCGAGGGAGTAATCGTCGATCCCGTCGATCCCAATGTGGCTCGGCAGCATCCCAAAGACTACGTTGATGGGCTGGAAGCCTCCGGCCGGGGCGCCATTGAGCAGGCCAAGGCCAATTGCAGAGACTTCAGTCCAGAACAGATCATTGGCATTGGGGTAGATACCACCGGCAGCACCCCCATTCCAGTAGATGCTGCAGGGGTTCCCTTGGGCCTTGACCCAAAGTTCGCTGACAACCCCAACGCCATGGCCTGGCTCTGGAAGGATCACACATCCTATGAAGAAGCTGCTGCCATTACTGCCAAGGCAGCGGAGATTAGGCCTGAGTTTCTAGCCAAGTGCGGCGGCGCGTACTCCTCAGAATGGTTCTGGTCGAAAATCTGGCACTGTATGAAGGTGGACCCAGAGGTATTTGAAGCTGCCTACACCTGGGTAGAGCTGGCAGATATCATTCCGGGATTTCTAACCGGCACATTAGCTCCCGATCAGCTGAAGCGGGGCGTGTGTGCAGCGGGGCATAAGGCCATGTACAATGATGGATGGGCCGGCTATCCCGATAAGGAGTTTCTCGCCTCTTTAGAACCTCGCCTGGCCAGAATCCGGGAAACCCTGCCGGATAAGGCCTATACCGCCGGGGAAAGGGCCGGGCTCCTGACTGAGGAATGGGCGGAGCGGCTGGGCCTTAGGCCTGGGATCGCCGTCAGCGTGGGAGCCTTTGACGCCCACATGGGAGCTGTGGGAGCTGGAGTCAAGGAAGGCACCCTGGTGAAGATCATCGGTACATCCACATGTGATGTGGCTGTGGCCAGCAAAGCTGCGGACCTGCCCGATGTTCCCGGAGTCTGCGGCATCGTTGATGGTTCAGTGCTGCCCGGTTACCTGGGACTGGAAGCCGGCCAGTCAGCGGTGGGGGATATCTTTAATTGGTTTGTCAAGAGTTGCGTGCCGGCCAGCTATCAGGAGGAAGCCCGGCAGCGGGGATTGGATCTGCACCAGCTGCTGACAGAGAAGGCAGAAAAGCAAAAACCCGGTGAAAGCGGGCTCATAGCCTTGGACTGGAATAACGGCAACCGCACCATCTTGGTAGATGTGCGGCTGAGCGGCTTGATGCTGGGGCAGACCCTCCAGACCCGGCCGGAGGAGATGTACCGTGCCTTGATTGAGGGTACAGCCTACGGCGCCCGGGTGATTATCGATCGGTTAGAAGAATATGGTGTCCACATCGAGGAGGTCATCAACTGCGGCGGCATCGCTGAGAAGAATCCGATGTTGATGCAAATCTACGCCGATGTCACCAACCGGACTATGAAGATCTCCCGGTCAGCCCAAACCCCAGCGCTGGGTGCAGCGATGTTCGGCGCCGTGGCTGCAGGGCCTGATAACGGCGGCTATGCAGCTGTAAGGGAAGCCCAGGCGGCCATGGGGGGATTGAAAGAGCGGCAGTTCGACCCCATCCCCGAAAATGTCAAGATCTACGAGAAGCTGTTTAGGATGTATAAAGAGCTCCACGATATTTTCGGAACCAGAGACTACACAGCTAACTTGTATCACATCATGAAGGATCTTCTGGACCTGAGGGATGCGGTCAGGGAAGGAAGGGACATAGACTAACACGAGCCCGCCGGTGGTGGGCTGGATCGAAGATGAGATCAAGTGCATTAGAGCAGCCCCCAGAGTATTTTGCATAGACGGAGCAGGGGGCTGCTCTTGATCATGCCTCTTTGGCCAATCGTATCAGGGCCATTTTCAGGGGCCGGATTCCCCGGGTCTTGGCCTTGTAGTCAAGAGTTGGATGCTCTTGGATAGCCTGGATTGCCTCCTCCAGCAGTTTAGCTTTCTGGGCCCGCTTAGCAGCATCGCACATGGCCAATTCCTCCTGCCTGGGTGTTTCTACTATAATTATGTACATCTGAGCTTAGGATTATGCATACCCTTGGCAACTTCCCCAGATTATGCCAGGGAGGCAGCATAGCTCACTGTCAAGGAGTGCATGCCAAACCCCGCTAAAACAGCCTTCTGCAGACTAACACCGCGGCCAAGAACCCCGCCAGATCTGACCACAAGCCAATGGGCAGGGCGTGACGAGAGCGGGTGATACCGACAGCTCCAAAATATACGGTGAGCACATACAAGGTGGTTTCAGTACTCCCTTGGATGGTGGAAGCTGTCATTCCCACCAGGGAATCAGGCCCATAGGTGTGGAGAAGCTCACCCAGCATGCCCAGGGCCCCTGAGCCGGAGAGGGGGCGGATGATGCCCATGGGAACAACCTCTGGAGGGATGCCCAGCATGTTAGTGAAGGGAGTGATGGCCTTCAGGAGCAGATCCATTCCCCCCGCAGCCCGGAACACCCGAATGGCCACAAACATAGCTATTAGGTAAGGGGTTATCCGCACCGCTGATGCTAGGCCATGCTTTGCACCTTCTACAAAGGCCTCATAGACTCTGACTCCCCGCACCAGCCCCCAGAGGGGAATGCCCAAGACCAGTGCCGGGACAGCCCAGCGGCTGATTCCCTCCATGATATTGATGATCATTGCTGTTCACCTCAATTCAGCAGGGATCCCCAGCGCACTCCGTCACCGCCTGGCCGCTGTCCAGCGGCGCCAGGCCCAATCGGCAATCACAGCTGTTACGGTGGAGACTCCCGAGGCGGCTAATGTCGGGCCGATAATCCGTGTGGGGTCGGCAGAACCGGCGGCTGCCCGCAGGGCGATGACAGTAATGGGTATTACAGTCAGGGAAGATGTGGTTACTACTGCGAAAGTGCACATGGCATCGGTGGCTGTGCCGGGATCACGGTTCAGCTCATCTAGTTTTTCCATGGCCCTAATCCCCAAGGGAGTAGCCGCGTTGCCGATTCCCAAAATATTGGCGCTCATACTCATGATGATGGCACCCATAGCGGGATGCTGCGGCGGGACATCGGGAAACAGCCGGCTGGTAATGGGCCGGAGCAGCCTGGCAAGCAGCTGGGTCAGTCCGGATTTCTCTGCAATTTCCATTAGGCCCGCCCAAAAGGCAATCAATCCCAAGAGGCCGATGACCAGCGTAACGGCATCGGCAGCCGCCCCTAGGATAGCGCTGGTCACCGAGGCTGCATCGCCGCTGTGGGCCGCGAGCAGTATTCCGCCGGCCAGCAGCAAGAACCAGATCCAGTTGATCATGCTCATACCTCCCCCGCTAATACTTATGCTGGCTGACGCGTATCATGATGTTGGATTGATAGTTGGGTCATCCTGGGACCAGCCTTGGCTGTGCAGCGCCCTGGGATCTGACCTTTCTTGACCAACAAAACGGGCGCTTTGGAGAAGTATTGGATGTAAGGGGCTGGATAATCCGGGAAATCCCGCGATTCTGCGGCATAATTTGGCCAGAAAGGCGGCAGGGATGATTGAATCCCCGCCGGAGATTCTGTTACAATAAAGCCGGAAGGTCAAAAAAGGTCAAAGACGGGCAGTCACGTTTTCAAGTGGAGGTGGCGTTCATCAGCAGCCTATCGGATCATATTGAGCGCTATATAAAAGCTCTGCTGGATCAAGCCGGTCAAGGCGGACTGGAGATTCGCCGTACCGAGTTGGCGGAGCTCTTTGAATGCGTACCATCCCAGATCAATTACGTGCTGAAGACGAGATTTAACAGTGAACGGGGATATATCGTCGAAAGCCGCCGGGGCGGAGGCGGCTACATCCGCATCGTCAGGCTGGAGCCACGGCATCCCCAGGGCATCTGCTCTTGGATATACCAGGCTATTGGCGACAGTATAGGTATGGATGAAGCCGAGGCGCTGCTGGTGCGGCTCTTAGACCACGATTACCTGAGCAGGCAAGATGCGCTGGTGATCCGCTCCCTATTGGCGGAGGAAACCGAGCAGCTCAAACCTGCCTATGCCGGCAGGGTGAGAGCCAGTCTGCTGCGGTCAATGCTGATTCTGCTGCTTCATGGAAGCGGCAACGGCAGGTAAGCCCTGTTGTAAAGGGAGCAAAGGGGGGTTGGATGTTGTTGTGTGAGGAGTGCCGCAAGCGTCCAGCTGCGGTTCATATTACCAAGATTGTGAATAACGTGAAGACAGAGATGCATTTGTGCCAGGAGTGCGCTCAAACCAAGGGCGAACTCAATATGAGCTTTGAACCGTCACTGACCTTCGAGAACTTCTTGAAAGGGATGCTCCAGCAGGCCCAAGCCCTTTCACAGGGGCCGGCGGTGGGCATCAGGCCCCAGCGCTGCCCCAACTGCGGCCATGCCTATGGTCAGTTTAAGGAATCTGGCCGGCTGGGATGCAGCGAATGCTATGAAGAGTTCAAAGGAGAGATCGTGCCGTTGGTGCGGCGCATTCAAGGCAGTGTCGGCCATACAGGGAAAGCGCCGGGCATCAGCAGTGCTGCTGCAGGCTACCGCCAGCAGATAGAAGAGCTCCGGGAGCAGCAGCGGAAGGCCATCATCGAGGAGAAGTACGAGGAAGCAGCCAAGCTGCGGGATAAGATCCGGGCCTTGGAAAAGAGCCTTCGGGAAGCGGAAAAACAAGAGGGCCGCTGAGCCGAGGGTGGAGAAAGGGGGGCAGCAATCTGTGTCTTTGCAGGATGCGGTGAATAAGATTCTCAGTCAGTGGATGAAGGGAGCCGGACCAGAAGATGATATCGTGATTGGCAGCCGGATACGCCTAGCCCGCAATATAGCCAGGATTCCCTTTCCAGCCGCGGCCAATGACCAGCAGGCGGCCCATGTAAATGAACTGGTCCGCTCAGTGGTGGAAAGCAACGCTGCTTTCGATTTGGATTATCTCAGCCTTGTGGATATGCCCAAATTGGAGAGGGAACTCTTGGTGGAAAAGCACCTGATCAGTCCCCAGCAGGCTAAAGATGTGAAGCATAAAGCTGTGGCCCTCAGCCGGGATGAGCTGATGAGCATCATGGTCAATGAGGAAGACCATCTCAGGATTCAGTCCATCTACCCCGGGTTTCAACTGCAATCAGCTTGGGAACAATGTGATCAAGCAGACGATGTTTTCGGGGAGAAACTGGAATATGCCTTTTCTACGGACCTGGGGTACTTGACCGCTTGTCCCACCAATGTCGGAACGGGAATGAGGGCTTCAGTGATGCTGCACCTGCCGGCATTGGCCATGACTAAGCAGATGCCCCGCCTCATACCGGCTGTCAACAAGTTGGGTATGGCGGTCAGGGGCTTGTACGGCGAAGGAACGGAATCTGTCGGGGACATATACCAGATTTCCAATCAGGTGACCTTGGGCCATTCTGAAAAGGAAATCATCCAGCACCTGGCCACCGTAGCTAGGCAAGTCATTGACCAGGAAAGAGAAGCCCGGGAGCAGCTGCTCAAACTGGGTAAAGCTCAGTTGGAGGATCGGTGCTACAGGGCCCTTGGAGTATTGACACAGGCTAGGCTTATATCCAGCCAGGAAGCTATGCAGCTGGCCTCCTTGGTATGGCTGGGCGTGGATTTGGGGCTCATCAAGGAGCTCGATGCCCGCCTGCCCAAATCCCTTGTAGTCTTGATCCGGCCGGCCCATCTCCAGAAGCTGATTGGCAGAAACATGGATGCCGGCGAGCGGGATGTGTATAGGGCCAGCCTGATTAGGGAATATCTGCAAAGCTGCCAATAGGAAGAATACCCATCCGTAGGAATGAAGTCTAGCAGATAAAGGAAGGTGAGGGTTAATGTTTGGCAGATTCACCGAGCGAGCGCAAAAGGTAATTGTTCTGTCTCAGGAGGAAGCTCGCCGCCTTGGCCATAGTGTGGTAGGGACCGAGCATATTCTCTTGGGACTGGTGGCTGAGGGCCATGGTGTGGCTGCCAGAGCCCTGCAGGAACTAGGTGCATTAGATCAAGTCCGCTCTGAGGTAGAGCGGGTTATCGGCCGGGGCGATGGGATCACCGCCGGCCAGATTGGTTTTACCCCCCGGGCTAAAAGGGTACTGGAGCTGGCCTTTGACGAAGCTCGTCAGCTGGGCCACACCTACATCGGTACAGAGCACATTCTCTTGGGCTTGATCCGGGAAGGTGAAGGGGTAGCAGCCCAGGTGCTGCGCAATCTAGGTGCAGATCTGGAGCGGGTCAGGAAGCAGGTGCTCAGCCTTCTGGGTGAGGGTGCAGCACCGGCAGCCGGCGGCAAGGGTGCCCGTGCCCGGAAGACTCCCACCCTGGATCAGTTCGGCCGGGACCTGACCGAGATGGCCCGGGAGGGCAAACTGGACCCGGTGATCGGCCGGGAGCAGGAGATTCAGCGGGTGATCCAGGTGCTGAGCCGCCGCACCAAAAACAATCCCTGTCTCATCGGAGAGCCCGGGGTCGGCAAGACGGCCATTGCAGAGGGGTTAGCCCAACTGATTGTGGCCGGGGATGTTCCCGAAACCTTGATTGGGAAACGGGTTGTAACCTTGGACCTGGGGGCTTTAGTAGCTGGTTCCAAGTTTAGAGGGGAGTTCGAAGAGCGGCTCAAGAAGGTAATGGAAGAGATTCGCGCCTCCGGTGATGTCATCCTCTTTATCGATGAGATGCATACCATCATCGGGGCAGGAGCGGCGGAGGGAGCCATTGATGCCAGCAACATCCTCAAACCGGCGCTGTCCAGGGGAGAATTGCAGGCTATTGGCGCTACCACCATCGACGAATACCGCAAGTATGTAGAAAGAGATGCAGCACTGGAGCGGAGATTCCAGCCTGTGATGGTAGATGAGCCCACCGTTGAGGAGAGTATCGCCATTCTGGAAGGCCTGCGGGATCGGTACGAGGCCCATCATCGAGTAAAGATCACCGATGAGGCCTTGGTTGCAGCGGTGAGGCTGGCCGACCGCTATGTGACCGATCGCTTCCTGCCGGATAAGGCCATTGACCTAATCGATGAGGCGGCATCGAAGGTGAGATTGTCGGGGTTAGTTACCCCTCCGCAGCTTAAGGAACTGGAGGCCAAGATCGAAGAACTCCGGGTTGAGAAGGAGTCAGCCATCAAGAATGAAGAGTTTGAGAAGGCTGCTGCCCTCAGGGATGAGGAGCAAAAGCTCAGAGAGCAGCTGGATAACGGCCGGGAGGAGTGGAAGAACAACCGGGTAAGGCAAGAAGGTGTAGTCAGTGCCGATGACATTGCTGAGGTGGTGTCCAGCTGGACCGGCATCCCGGTGGTAAAGCTGGCCCAGGAAGAGATGGACCGCCTGCTGGATCTGGAGAAAATCCTGCACCAGCGGGTAATTGGACAAGAAGAAGCCATCACTTCAATGTCCCAAGCTATCCGCAGGGCCCATGCCGGGTTGAAGGATCCTAAGCGGCCGGTTGGTTCCTTCATCTTCCTAGGGCCCACAGGGGTGGGCAAGACAGAACTGGCCCGGGCTTTGGCAGAGGCACTCTTCGGCGATGAAGATGCCATGATCCGGCTGGATATGTCAGAGTATATGGAGCGCCACACAGTCTCCCGCTTGATTGGTGCTCCTCCGGGATACGTGGGCTATGAAGAGGCAGGGCAGCTCACAGAAAAGGTACGGCGCCGCCCCTACTCAGTAGTGCTGTTTGATGAGATAGAAAAAGCCCATCCTGAGGTCTTCAATATCCTGCTGCAAGTACTGGAGGACGGCCGCCTCACCGATGCCAAGGGCAGGACTGTCGACTTCCGCAACACTGTCCTGATCATGACTTCCAACGTAGGTGCCCATCAGATTCAGCGGAGCGGCGGCAGCATAGGCTTTAGAATTGACGAAGATGAAGAAAGCAGCTATCAGGATATGAAGAGGCTGGTCACCGATGAGCTGCGCAGGACTTTCCGGCCTGAGTTTCTCAACCGGATCGATGAGGTCATCGTATTCCACGCCCTGAACAAAGAGCACATCAAGGATATCGTTGAAATTATGCTCAAGGACCTGCGGCTGCAGCTGCAGGACCGGGGCATGTCCATTACCGTCAGTGACGCAGCCAAGGAAATCCTCATCGATGAGGGGTTTGATCCTGACTATGGTGCCCGGCCGCTGCGGCGAGCCATCCAGCGGCTTATCGAAACACCGCTGTCCGAGGAGATTCTCCGAGGGACCTTCACTGATGGTGACATGATCTTGGTGGGCGCAGATGGTGGGGAGCTGGTCTTTGTCAAGAAAGAGGAAGAGCTAGCTAAGGTGTAAAACTCTAACCAACATGTGGGCGGGAAGCAGCCGGCATTTTGCGGTGCTTCCCGCCTATTGCCTCCTGCAGCCGGCTTAGATTTTCATGCATCCACAGGGAAACTAATTGATTTATCGGGATTTGCCCCGAAAATTGATATATCCTGGCAGGGATGCTATACTTAAAATGATTTGCTGGATCACTTCATGGGGGAAGTATATGGCCAGGCTCAGGAAGAAATATGTTTGTCAAAACTGCGGCCATGAGACGATGCAGTGGTTTGGAAAGTGTCCTGGCTGCCAAGAATGGAACGTTCTGGTGGAGGAGATCCAGTCCCCAAACAGTGCTCCTTCTGACCGAGCTTCTGGGACCAGGCGGACCAACTCCCGCCCGACGCCGCTTTCACAGCTTGACGTCCTTTCTCAATACCGCCAATCGACAGGGCTGGCTGAGCTGGATAGGGTTCTGGGCGGCGGCATAGTCCCCGGCGGTGCCGTTTTGGTAGGCGGGGAGCCAGGCGCCGGTAAGTCCACCTTGCTGCTCCAGGTAGCCGGCTATCTGGCTGCCGGCGGTCAGCCGGTTCTCTATGTCTCCGGGGAAGAGTCCGGCCCCCAAATCAGATTGCGGGCTCAACGGCTGGGTGTCCTGCAGGATTCATTATTCGTCTTGACTGAAGTAGATGTGGAGGCAGTTATCGCCCATGCAGCCCAGCTGCAGCCGGTGCTGTGCATCATCGATTCCATTCAAACCATGGTCCAGCAAGGGCTCGACTCAGCTCCCGGCAGCATAGTCCAGGTGAGGGAAACCGCCTCCCGGCTGATTGCCGCTGCCAAGGAAGCCAATATCGCCACATTCCTGGTCGGCCACGTGAACAAGGGCGGTGCCATCGCCGGCCCTAAAGTGCTGGAACACGCTGTAGATACAGTCCTGTATTTCGAGGGAGACCGCCATGCCAATTTCCGGATCCTCCGGGCGGTGAAGAACCGCTATGGATCCACCAACGAGATCGGGGTTTTCCAGATGGGAAGCAGGGGATTGGAAGCTGTAGACAACCCCTCTTCTTTCTTCTTAGCGGAGCGCCCCCGCCAGGTGCCGGGGTCAGTGGTCACTGCTTGCATGGAGGGTACCAGATCCTTGCTGGTAGAAGTTCAGGCCTTGGTGGGGCCCAGCCCCTTTGGCGGCACACCTAGGCGGCAATCTACAGGTGTGGATCCCAGGCGCCTAGCCATGATCTTGGCAGTGCTGGAGAAGCGCTGCGGCTTGCAGCTGCAGACCCAGGATGTATATGTGAATGTGGCTGGCGGAGTGAGGAGCGAGGAGCCGGGGGTAGATTTGGCAGTGGCGGTGGCGGTGGGCAGCAGCCTGTACAACCGGGCTGTAGATGCTGACACCATAGTGATAGGGGAGATTGGGCTGGCCGGTGAAGTGCGAAGCGTGCCTTACGGCGACGGCCGCCTTGCGGAAGCGGCTAAACTGGGCTTTAGAAGGGCCATTATCCCTGCCGGTGTTTACCAGGCCGCATCTGGCAGCGGCCTTCAGCTGGAACTTACGGCTGTCCGTTCCGTGTCTCAAAGCCTGGAGCTGGCTTTGCCCCGCTTAGGGAAACCGAAGAATGTCTAGGATAAGGGGGGGACGACTATGAAGGATGCCAGGTCAACTGCAGATGAGCAGATGCGTAGGACAGTTTGGATGCTGGCCCCGGGGACCATGCTCTATGAGGGTTTGGAGAACATCCTTCGGGCTCGTACCGGTGCTCTCATCGTAGTTGGTGATAGTGAACAGGTGCTTGATTTGGTCGATGGAGGCTTCCGCATCGATTCGGAAATGCGCCCCACGGCTCTGTACGAACTAGCCAAGATGGATGGGGCAATTGTGCTCAGCAGTGATGCCAAGCGGATCCTCTTTGCCAATGCCCAACTAAATCCCGATCCTCTAATTCCAACCTTCGAAACCGGTACTCGGCACCGCACCGCTGAGCGGGTGGCTAGGCAGACGGGGGAACTAGTAATCTCCATCTCCCAGCGCCGCAATGTCATCACGCTGTATAAAGGCAATTTTAAATACGTAATGCGAGATATCAGTGTGATCCTGACCAAAGCAAATCAAGCACTGCAGACATTGGAGAAATATAAGAGTGTGCTGGAACAGGGGCTGATCAATATCAGTGCCCTTGAATTTGAGGACTTGGTTACTTTGACTGATGTCACTCAAGTACTGCAGCGGGCCCAAATGGTAGAGCGGATAGCTGGCGAGATTGACAAGTACGTAGCAGAGCTGGGTGCCGAGGGGCGCCTCGTCAATATGCAGCTGGAAGAGCTGATGGTGGATATCAAGGATCAGGGGCCTCTGGTGGTAAGGGATTACTTAGCTCCTGGCAAGGAAGAAACGGCTGATCAGGTATGGGAGTCACTGGGCCATTGGAGCGCCGAGGAACTTCTGGATTTATCCCAGATTGGACGGGCATTGGGTTACAGCGGCGGCATCGGCAGCCTCGACACATCGGTGACCCCTAGGGGTTACCGCATTCTGACCAAGATCCCCAGACTGCCTATGCCTGTCATCGAAAACCTGATTTCCACTTTTCAAAGGCTCTCTGACATTATGGCAGCCAGCACCGATGAGCTTGATGATGTAGAAGGCATCGGCGAAGTTAGAGCCAAAGCCATTCAGGAAGGCTTGCGGCGGCTGCGGGAACAGGTGCTCTTAGACCGACACATTTGAGGGACTGATGAAAAACTGCGAAATGCCGCCTAATGTGGCGAATTAGCTCGCAAATCCTCGAAACGGGCAGGGATTGACAGTTCCTGGCGTTTGATGCTACAATAAAGTAGGGTTCGTATAGCCACATAGGCTATAGAATGGAGGTCCCTCGTGTGTTTAATATCGGTGATAAAGTGGTTTACCCTATGCATGGAGCTGGTGTCATCGAAGCTATCGAAGAGAGAGAGGTCCTGGGCAACAAGCAGAAGTACTATATCATGAAACTTCCCATCGGTGAGATGCAGGTCATGGTTCCCATGGACAATGTTGAGGAAGTAGGCTTAAGGGAGATCATTGACCAAGAGGGAGTAGAAAAGGTAATCGAGATCCTCAAGGGTAAGAAGACGAAGATGTCTTCCAACTGGAATAGGCGATACAGGGCTAACATGGAGAAAATCCGTTCAGGCGATATCTTTGAAGTAGCTGAAGTGGTCCGCAACCTAGCCATCAGGGATGCAGAGAAGGGCCTGTCAACTGGTGAGAAGAAGATGCTGGACAGTGCCAGGCAGATTCTCATTAGTGAATTGGTATTGGCTCAAGATGCGACGGAGGAAGAGATAGAGGAGCTCTTAGAGGAGTGTCTTGGATAATGCGTCAGGTATGTCCTGGCGCGTTTTTGTACGGGGCATTATAGATGGTTAACATAAAGGCTTGAGAGTCAAGTAGTAATGATTTGGCTGGATTTGGGACAGACTGTGTAAAGGAGGTGACAAAATGATGTACAGGCTAATCCTGAAGCTGGTGTTTGTCCTCATGGGTGCAGGCATTTTGCGTCAGGCAGCAGCGTATCTGTTGAGTGAAGGGTTGTGGCTGAGCCCGGCAGCTAATAGTAGTCGGGTTTTGTTGTCGGCATCGGTAATCGGTGCTGTTCTAGGCTTTATCATTGGCCCTCGGATTATCGACAGGTTTGAGCAGGCGATGGGCCGGCTCATCTCTAGCCTAAATCGGACCTCGCCATATGACTTGATCGTCGGCTCCGCGGGCTTGGTTGTTGGATTGCTCATCGGCATTCTTGCTACTATTCCTATCCCTGGACATGTACCAATCATCGGAGAATACGTCCCCTTAGTCGTGACCCTTTCTGTAGGGTATGTAGCAATGACAGTGGCTCTGAAGAAAAAAGAGGAATTATTGAATTTGTTCAATCTCTTTCCCCGTTCAGTAGATAAGCAAACTGGACGGGAGCGGCGCATCTTCGGGCAGAAGGTGCCCTGCAAGATCCTAGATACCAGTGTAATTATCGATGGCAGGATCGCGGATATCTGCCGCACCCAGTTCCTGGAGGGGACATTGGTAGTGCCTGGGTTTGTCTTGGAAGAACTGCAGCACATCGCTGACTCCTCAGATGTGCTGAAGCGCAACCGGGGCAGACGGGGGCTGGACATCCTCAACAAGATGCAGAAGGAGCCCGGAATTACCATCAAGATTGACTATCGGGACTTTGATGACATCGCTGAAGTCGACACCAAGCTGATCCGTTTGGCCAAGCTGCTGGGCGGCAAAGTGATCACCAATGACTACAACCTCAACAAAGTAGCAGAACTGCAGGGCATACCTGTACTCAACATCAATGAGCTGGCCAATGCCGTTAAGCCCATCGTTCTGCCGGGAGAAGAAATGGTTGTCCATGTAATCAAAGACGGAAAAGAACAAGGACAAGGTGTAGCTTACTTAGATGACGGCACGATGATTGTAGTCGACGGCGGCCGCAAGTATATCGGAGAAGATATCGGTGTCATGGTAACCAGTGTTCTGCAGACAGCCGCCGGGAGAATGATCTTCGCCAAGCCCAAGGCCATGGAAAAGGCATTGTAACCGATCATCAGCTGGTCATAGTTGGCAGGATAGGGTCTCGCTGGATCAGATCAGCGGGGCCCTTTTAATTGGGGAAATCCGGCCAGATATCAAGAGCCGGACAAGTTCTTGGGAGATAGGGGAGTGGAGATGAAGTGGGACGAGTAACGGCGGTTGTGGCGGCAGCAGGCAAAGGAGCGCGGATGGGCCTTGGGGGTCCGGGAAAACAGTATGTCCCCGTGGGGGGCAAGCCGGTCCTTGCCCGCACCTTGATGGCCCTGGCTGATGTGCCTGCCGTAGATGGGATTATTGTGGTGACAGGGGAAGGCCAGATCCCCTTGGCTCGGCAGTTAGTGCGGGATTATGCCATCGAGAAAGTGATCGGCATCGTACCGGGGGGCGATACCCGGCAGCAGTCGGTCTGGGCAGGGCTGAGGGAGGCTCCCTCTGATACAGAGATAGTTGTGGTCCATGATGGCGCCAGGCCTTTGGTGGATCCAGCTGTGATCGTTCAGGTGATCAAAGCCGCCCGGGAGCATGGCGCGGCGGGGGCGGCAGTGCCGGTCAAAGACACTATCAAAGCAAGTGATGAAGCCGGTTTTGTGGAATCTACCCCGCCCCGGGACAGGCTCTGGGCAATTCAGACTCCCCAGGCTTTTCGCTATGAACTGCTGATCGAGGCGCATCTTAAGGCCCAGGCCAGGGATTACGAAGGTACCGATGACTGTGTCCTGGTGGAAGAACTAGGCTGCCCGGTGAAGCTGGTTCAGGGCACTTACCGGAATCTCAAGCTGACAACCCCCGAGGATCTGGTGATTGCTGAAGCGCTGCTGGAAGCAGGCGGCAAAGAGGAAGCCCGAGAGGAAAACCCAGGCTGCCCAAGGGCCCGGGTTGGGTGGGGCTATGATATCCACCAGCTGGTGGCAGGACGTCCCCTGATCCTGGGAGGTGTGAGCATCCCCTATGAAAAAGGCCTTTTGGGCCATTCCGATGCCGATGTACTGCTCCATGCGGTGATGGATGCCCTGCTGGGGGCACTGGCCTTAGGAGATATCGGCAAGCACTTTCCCGATACCGATCCCAAGTGGCGGGGAGCCGACAGCCTGGAACTCCTGGGTCAAGTGGGTAGGATCCTGGCTTCCAGCGGCCCCTGTAAGCCAGTCATCTCCCACATCGATTGTGTGGTTGTCGCTGAGCGGCCCAAATTGGCTCCCCATATCGAGCAGATGCGAAAGAATATCGCCGGAGCCTTGGACCTTGCCATTGAGCAGGTGAGCGTCAAGGCCACTACTGCAGAGGGTCTGGGGCTGGCCGGCCGGGGTGAAGGAATCATCGCTCAAGCAGCAGCCGTTGTCATAGCCTAAGCAAGGCACATCAAGGTGCTGCCCCAGCTCCAGCAGGGCTCGCCAAAGGGGCCTTCTTGGTGTATGGAACCCTCCTTTTTTACCCATACTAGGAATAAATGGCAGCAGTTGGGTAAAAGGGAGGGTTCTGCAATTGAAGAAACTTGTCAGCTTGTTGATTGTCCTCTGCCTGACACTTCCTACCGCAGGCAGGCTGGCTGCAGGCATCTATGCAGCAGGGGATACCGTGATGGCCGCTGAGAGTATAGGTGTCCGCCAAGCCTGCATCGCTGGGCGAGAGGTAGGGGAAGTACTCATCAACCGCCAAGTGGTCTTGCGGGTGAGGGCCAGTGCCGGAGGGCTCAGCCCCTTCCAGCGGGCAGCCATTATTGCCGGCCGGCTGGCTGCCTGCGCAGGAGATGCTTGCCCGCCAGAGTCCATCTTTCCCGATGTAATCAACGGCAGCATCGCTGTCAGCTGGCGGGGGGAACTGATGGCAACCGTCGATGCTGCCCATGCTAAGCTCAACAACACCAGTCAGTACCTCTTGGCCAAGGTGTGGGCCGATAATATCCGGCGGGCCCTTGGCTGTGAGCCTGTTCCGGCAGAGTATGTCTTGCATAGCGCTACCGATGAGGTGATCACTGCCTTCTGCACAGCATCGTGGTACGGCAAAGGGTTAGATGGGCGGGCCACAGCCAGCGGCGAGGCCTTTGACAGCTCTGCTCTGACTGCCGCCCACCGCTATCTGCCCTTTGGCACCCAAGTGCGGGTTACCAATTTGAAGAACGGCAGGAGTGTGGTTGTGACCATCAATGACCGGGGGCCCTATGTCAAGGGCAGGGCCATCGATCTCTCACAAGGAGCTGCAGCTGCCCTGGG
>LFTN01000058.1 GCA_001513495.1 Clostridiales bacterium DTU087 | reverse complement strand
GGTAAGGAGTGATGGCAGCTTTGAGCGGTTTCGCTCCCGGTGAAGGCCGGTCCTTTGGCAGGCAGCAGGATGAGGGCACGGACCTTGGTCAAGCTAAGGGCCAAGCACTCTATTACCTAAAGTTTCGTTCCCGCTCCAGCGCTGAAATAGATGGATACTTGAAGCGCAAGGGTTTTCAGCAGCATGTGCGGGATGAAGTACTGAGCTGGCTGCAGGAGCTGCGATATATAGATGATTTGCAGTTTGCCCGGGACTGGATTCAGAACCGGAACCGCACCAAACCCGTGGGCCAGCGGCGGCTCATTCAGGAACTGCGGCAAAAAGGCATTTCCAAGGAAACCATCGAGGAAGCCGTGGAAGAGTTCCGGGCATCTGTAGATGAGAGAGAACTGGCCCTCAAGGTGGCAGCGGATAGGGTGCGGGTTTACGCACGCGGTGATTCACAGACTGCAAAACGCAGATTGGCTGCCTATTTACTCAGACGAGGATTCAGTATAGATGATGTCCACTATGCTGTGGAAAATGTTGTTGAGCAAGAGCGGCAAGAGCTGCCGGACTAAGGGTTCCCTGGGTTTCTCGTTCCTTGACAGTGGTCCCAAAACAAGCTAAAATTACACTGTGGAGCATACTAGTGATGGATTCAGTAGTGTGTACCAAGCCGAGTCTTTGCTCGGCTTTCTTTACAAGCGACTTTGAAGAAAACGGCTTATCTTGTTAGGCAGGAGGTGACAACCATTAGTTTTGTTTACTTTGTGCTCATAGCCGCCGTCGCGTTTAGCGCCGGTTATTTTATGCGCAAGTCTCTCGCAGAGGCAAAGATCGGTTCTGCTGAAGAAGCGGCCAGCCGCATTATTCAAGACGCCGAACGGGACGCTGAAGCCAAGTATCGGGAGAAGATGCTGGAGGCTAAGGAAGAATCCCATAAGCTCCGAGCTGAGATTGAACAAGAACTCCGGGAGAGACGAGCAGAGCTGCAGGAACAGGAACGGCGCCTGGCTCAGAAAGAAGCAGCCCTTGACCGGCGCTCCGAGAATATGGACAGGAAGGAGAACCTCCTGGAAAAGGAGCGAAAAGAGCTGGCAGAGAGCCGGGATGAAGTAGAGCGGCTTCTCGCTGAGCAGCAGGCGGAGCTTCAACGGATAGCTGAGCTTTCCATGGAGGAAGCTAGAGAAATGATTGTCCGCCAGGTCGAGGAGTCAGTGAGGCACGAGACTGCCCTTATGATCAAGGACATGGAGGCTAAGGCGAAGGAGCAGGCAGACAAGCGCTCCCAGGAAGTGTTGTCCTTGGCAATCCAGCGGTGTGCCGCTGATCATGTGGCAGAAGCAACGGTGTCAGTGGTGAATCTCCCCAATGATGAGATGAAAGGGCGGATTATCGGCCGTGAAGGACGCAATATCCGCACACTGGAGACATTGACTGGAATCGATCTGATCATAGATGACACGCCTGAGGCTGTAATCCTGTCGGGATTTGACCCCATCAGGCGGGAGATTGCCCGTATTGCACTGGAGAAGCTGGTGGCAGATGGGCGGATTCATCCGGCAAGGATCGAGGAGATGGTAGAGAAGGCCCAGCGGGAAGTGGAGGCAGTCATCAGGGAGGAAGGCGAGCAAGCCACTTTTGACGCCAATGTGCATGGGCTCCATCCTGAGTTGATTAAGCTCTTGGGACGGCTGCGGTTCCGTACTAGCTACGGGCAGAATGTGCTCAAGCATTCTGTTGAAGTGGCTCACCTGGCTGCCATGATGGCAGCAGAGCTCGGTGCCGATGAGAAACTGGCCCGCAGGGCTGGCCTGCTCCATGATATAGGCAAGGCAGTCGACCATGAGGTAGAAGGTACCCATGTTCAAATCGGAGTTGAGCTTTTGAGGCGCTACAAGGAGTCGCCGGAAGTCATTCACGCGATGGAGTGCCATCATGGAGACTGTGAAGCCCAGAGTGTAGAGGCTGTACTTGTGGCAGCTGCGGATTCAGTATCAGCAGCCCGTCCGGGCGCCCGGCGTGAGACCCTGGAGTCCTACATTAAGCGTCTTGAGAGATTGGAAGCTATAGCTGATTCCTTTGAAGGCGTGGAGAAGGCTTATGCTATCCAGGCGGGACGAGAAATTAGGATCATGGTGAAGCCGGAACGAGTTGATGATGCCGAGTCAGTCTGGATGGCGAGAGAGATAGCCAAACGAATTGAGAGTGAACTGGAGTACCCCGGTCAGATTAAAGTCACTGTTATCCGGGAAACGAGAGCAACAGAATACGCTAAGTAAGGATTGTCTCTAAGGCCCGGCGACCTCCGGGCCTTTTCCAGCACTAGGTTTGGCAAGGGCTCTTTTGATGAGGTGATTGTTGTGTCAGAGCGGGATACATATGCAGCAAAGGGCCAGAGCAGCCTGTTGGCGTTCCTTCTGGCCCGCTATCCCCAGCTGGGGACCTTGCAGATAGTCCCCCAGTCCCGCACTATGCGGTTTGGTTTTTTTGTAAAGGGCCCCTGGGATGTCGAGAGCTTTACCAAGTTTGGCGAATACCTAGGGGAAAACGTCGAGGCCATGGTGCAGCTGGCTGGCAGGGAACTCAGCTGCTTTGATCTGCGGGTAACCCAGTACGAAGACCTATCCATGGTTGAGATAGACAGGGATATGGGGAGCATCACCCCTGAGGAGATAGCCTTGATTGTGGCTTTATTCGAAGAACAGTTCAACATGAACCTCATGTCTAGTGATGAAGATTTCCAAGCCGATCATCTCGATTGGGACGACGGGGTTGTGCAGCACGTGCTGGAGGATATTAATCGTGAGGTCCATCTACAAGAATGGCTGGGTTTCAGAGAAGATGGCCGGATCTTGGTGTTCTGCAAGCCGACTGCTTCTGGGACAACGTAAGTTGCTAAGGCTGAGCAAATAATGTTTCAATATTGAAGAAATTTTACTGATGAGAAAGGAATTAGCACTTCGACAGTTAATATAGTTAGTAGCAGCAGCAAAATATGGCATAGATCGCAATCTCGCCAAGGAGGCTAAGGACAGAAGTGCTGAAAGTATCCTCAAGATCTAACCCAAATTCTGTAGCCGGAGCTTTAGCAGGTGTTTTGCGAGAGCGGGGATCTGCCGAGATGCAGGCCATTGGTGCAGGCGCCATCAACCAGGCGGTCAAGGCTGTGGCCATTGCCCGTGGTTTTGTCGCCCCCAGCGGCATCGATCTTATCTGCATTCCCGCATTCACCGACATCGAAATCGATGGTGAAGAGAGAACTGCTATCAAAATCATAGTTGAACCTCGCTGATGTCGCGAGCAGTGAACATGCGTAGTTGATTTGCCTGCCCAAACATTGGTTATTGCCAATGGGGCAGGTTTTTTTGTCCAGGAATACTTTGCTGGAATGAACTGGAGGTAATAGGCGTGACAAGAGAAAGCATGGTATGGTATAGCGATACGCTGTTGGTTGATGCCCACAATGATGTCATTTCCCGGATGAAGGACAGCGGTCTGGATTTCTGCCTGCGGCAGTCCGCTACCCATTCTGATCTGCCCCGGCTGCTGGAAGCAGGAGTGAATCTGCAGGTGCTGGCTCTGTTCGCTCCACCAGACCACAATAAGAGCGCAACACTGCAGAGGATCCTGTCCTACGGCGAGTATGCCCTTGACTGCATTGATCAAGATAGGAGGCTCCAGCTTGTTCGAACGAAGGCAGATCTGGCAGCCCTGACACCGGGAGAGGAAAAGCTTGGGGTGATCCTAGGGGTCGAAGGCGGAGACTGCCTGGGTGAAGAGCTGTGGATACTCCGGCTCTTGTTCCGGCTGGGAGTGCGGCTCTTGACCCTAACCTGGAGCAACCGCAACGCATTGGCTGATGGTGTCTGGGAAGAAGATACAAAGGGCGGCCTTACTGTGTTTGGCAAAGAGGTCATTAAAGAGATGGAAGCCCTGGGTATGGTTATCGATGTGTCCCACTTAGCCCCAGCCGGTTTCTGGGACGTTGCCAAGGCAGCTGCCGGGCCCTTTATTGCTTCCCATTCCAATGCCAAGGCTATCTGTCCCCATCCCCGCAATTTGACCGATGAGCAGCTTCGGTGCATTGCCGATCACGGCGGGGTAGCTGGCGTCAATTTCTGCGGCCCCCACCTAGTGGAAGGCGGCAGTGCGGCCATCGATGATGTAATACTCCATATCGAGCATATGTGGAAGGCGGCAGGCGAAGACCATGTGGGTTTGGGAACTGACTATGACGGCATCGATGCTGCTCCTAGGGGATTGGAGGATGTGACGGCTCTTCCCCAGCTGATTCAAGCTCTACGCCGGAAGGGTCATTCAGAAAGCCGCCTAGAGAAGTTTATGGGAGGTAATTTCCTCCGGGTTTTGCGGGACGTCTTACCCGACTGAGCAGCTCAAAATCCATCACCGCAGCTCACCTTCCTCCTGCAGGCGCCTTCAGTTGGCTGCCCGGTGGAGCAAGGGAGGTATGAAAAGCCGCCCAGTGTTGAATAATATCAACCGAAGAGTGCGGCCCGGTTCCACCGGGGAAAGGAGGCGTGTATGTGACTGTTGTCAAGGTGGTAGAATTGGTGGGAGAATCTACTACCGGCTGGGAGGATGCCGTTCAGTCAGCTGTGAGGGAGGCCTGCAAGACCATTAGAAACATCAGCGGTGTGCATGTAAAGAACATGACCGGGACGGTAGACTCCAACGGTAATATCGTTGAGTACAAAGCTAACGTAGAACTAGCCTTTGCGGTAGAGGGAAGCTAGCCGAAGCGTCCGGGTCAACCGAATCGTCATCGGCGAGAAGAGGTGATGGAATGGATTGGGTAGGTGCAGTCGTCCGGTTTGTTGTGTCGGCACTGGTGCTGATGCTGGTAGGGTATATTGTGCCCGGTTTTGAAGTCCTGGGCTTTCTCAATGCCCTACTGGCGGCTGTGGTGATTGCTGCCATCGGATGGGTGATCGAAGCTACACTGGGAAAAAATGTGTCACCCTACAGCCGCGGGATCGTAGGCTTTTTAGTATCAGCGGTGGTAATCTGGGCAGCCCAGTTTATCGTGCCGGAGATGCAGGTCTCAGTAGTTGGAGCTCTTCTGGCGGCTTTTGTTATCGGGATCATTGACCTGTTCGTACCTACTACAGTTAGGTAACAACCTATTGTCTTGTTGATGTTGACTTCGAGGCGGCATGCTGCCATGTATCCTCGTCATGCAGGCAGAGCGGCCCTTGGAAGGCACCCTCCCGGGGGTGCTTTCCTTTTTGTGTGCCCAGCATGTCTGCTGAGCCGATGGGTTGAAAGAAACCCTGTCGCCTAACTAGCGG
>LFTN01000004.1 GCA_001513495.1 Clostridiales bacterium DTU087 | reverse complement strand
GTTGTGGGGATTTTGGGCGAGGTAGAACCGGAGCTTGCCGAGTTAGCCCATGCCAGCTATGCAGTGCCGATAGGCCAATGGCAGTCCATCATCGACACCCTCAAGAGGGAAAGGGTCCAGGACGTATACTTGGTAGGCGGGGTTTCTAAAGAGCTCCTATTTGAAAGCCTCCAGTTAGATGGGCGTATCCAACGGCTCTTGGCGGGCCTTGGGGAGAAAGGCAACAATGCCTTGCTGGCAGCCTTCGTCAGCGATCTGGCCAGTGAAGGCATCGTGGTGCGGCCCCAAAGCGAACTGGTGGAGGATATCATGCCGGGGCCGGGGGTCTTGACCAATAAACAGCCCAGCAGCCAAGTCTGGGCCGATATACGCTGCGGATGGCGCATCGCCAAAGCCATCGCCGATCTGGATATAGGCCAGACAGTGGTGGTAAAAGATGGTGCAGTCCTGGCGGTGGAGGCCATAGATGGAACAGACGCCACTATTTCCCGGGGAGGGCGCCTCGCCCACGGCGGGGGAGTGGTGGTAAAGGTAGCCAAACCTGCCCAGGATATGCGATTTGATATTCCCACCATTGGCCGCGATACCTTGGAGACGGCAATCAATGCCGGCATCCAGGCCATCGCCTTGGAAGCCGGCAAGGCACTGATCATGGAAGCAGACCTTTTGATCCAGCGGGCCGACGCAGCGGGAGTCGACATCGTCTTGGTGAGCGAACAAGATATGTAGCTGCCCGGCATGGAACTGGAACCCTTAGCAGCCCAACGAGAGGGAGTGATGGGTGGTGCGCAATCTCAAGGTGATGCTGGTGGCAGGCGAGCCCTCCGGCGATCTCCACGGCTCCTGCCTTGCAGAGGAAATCCTGCGGCAGCAGCCTGGCGCCCGCCTCTTCGGCATGGGCGGCAGACTGATGAAAGATGCCGGGGTTCGACTCCTCTTTAACCCCACGTCCATCAGCAGTATCGGTTTCTTAGAAGCGCTGAAGAGTGTCCAGGTCCTGCGACGGCTGCTGCTCAGGCTGGGGGAGATTGCGGACCGCCAGCAGCCAGATGTCGTTGTACTCATCGACTTTCCTGGATTCAATATGCGCTTTGCGGAAATCCTTAAACGGAAGGGAATTCCCTGTGTCTACTATTTCAGCCCTTCTGCGTGGGCCTGGGGCCGGGGACGGGCGGAAAAGGTCGCGGAGACTGTCACAAAGGTCCTGGCAGTCTTTCCCTTCGAGTACGAAGTCTACAAAGAGGCCGGTGCCGATGTGGAGTTTGTCGGCCATCCGCTCTTGGATATAGTCCCAGAGCCGATTCCAAAGGAGGAAGCCCGGGAGACGCTGGGGCTGCCCCAGGACGTACCGCTCATCGCCTTGCTGCCTGGCAGCCGGCGTCAGGAGATCAAAGGCCTTCTGCCCATCATGCTCAAGGCAGTGGAGCTTCTGCGGGAGAAGATGCCTGGAATTCAGCCGGTAGTTGCTGCAGCCGAGACAATACCTGTTGAGGAGATCCGCAAGTCGCCAGGGGGCCTATGTAAAGACCTGCACGTGATCCAAGGGCAGACATATGGTGTGCTGAGTGCTGCCGACATAGCTGTAGTCGCTTCCGGTACCGCGACGTTGGAGACCGCCCTGATGGGTGTTCCCCAGGCGGCCGTATACCGCACCTCATCTTCGACGTATTACGCGGCCAAGCTGCTGCTGCGGATACCTTACGTAACACTGCCCAACATAGTGGCTGGGCGGGAGATCATCCCGGAACTTCTGCAAAACGATTGCACCCCCGAGAACATCGCTGCGCACGTGCAGAGGATTTGGCAGGATGATGAGTGGCAGCGGATGGGAGCTGCCTATGCAGAACTGAGACAGAGGCTGGGAGAAGGCGGTGCCGTGTCCCGGGCAGCCAGGATAGTTCTTGATATCGGGCAGTACGGCAGCGCGGCTGGTGAAAGATAGTCTGACACCGGGCCCCTGGACTGCCCAGCCCCATAAAAGATGAGAGAGGGCAAAGCTGGACTTGATGGATAAGAAGATAGATATAATCATTACCGCCAACAGCCCCGGCGAGGTGGCAACTTGGCTTATACCGGCAGTGAGAGCTATAGCGGAGAGGATGCCCGCTGCCGAGATCACGGTCTTTACACCCCCCTGTACCTTTGCTTCGGGACGGGAGGGGGCGGTTGCCGCTGCCCTGCCGCAGATAAAGCGGATATTTAGCGCTGGACAGCTGCTTTCTTTTGCTGTTTTCGGCAGGCAGCTGCCGGATTTCCAGCCTGGGGAGCAGGGTTTAGTCCTCTTTTTAGGAGGAGATCTGGTTTATGCCATCCTCTTGGCCCGCCGCCTGGGGTATCCTGCCTATGCCTACACCAACGGCAGGGCCCAATGGGCTGGCAGCTTCTCCGGGTTTTTGCTGCCCGATGAGCAGGCGAGGATGAAGGCACTGCGGTCAGGGGCGCCGCCGGACAAGCTGCTTGTGGTGGGAGATCTGATGCTGGATGCCGTTGAGTCTCACTGGGAGGCTGACGAATTCTCCCAGGCCTTGGGGCTTGATGGGGAACAGCCTGTAATTGCTCTCTTTCCCGGCAGCCGTGCCCCAGAGTTTAGGCACATGCTGCCCATGTTTCTGCGGAGTGCCGAGATCATCAGCCGGGATCTGCAGACTGTTCAGTTTGTGCTGAGTGTGTCTCCCTTTGTAACCGAGGATCTCTTGAAAGATGTGCTGGCAGATCCCAATCCTTTGATGGAAGGTTCCGGAGGCGAGATTATCGAACAAAGCTTCACCGCTGACAACTCCGGCAGTGGAGGCGGAAGCTCCGCTGCTCAGGCAGGGAGCCGGGTATCCCGCAGAGCCGGCGGCAGCTCCCGGGGACGGATTTGGCAGCTGAAGACCCAGGGAGGCTTGTCGCTGCCTGCGGTGCAGGGCTGGCAGCATGACCTCATGCGGTTAGCTGCCTTGGCTGTAACCATACCGGGAAGCAACACAGCAGAGATGGCAGCTGTGGGGCTGCCCATGGTAGTGGTGACGCCTTTGAATAAGCCAGAGCTGATCCCCCTGGAGGGTATACCGGGGTTAATCGGGGGTATTCCCTTGGTTGGACGTTATCTCAAGCGCAAAGCTGTGTTGGCGGCTGCCAAACGGGTCAAGTTTGCAGCACTGCCCAATATGAAAGCCCAGGAGCAGATTGTGCCGGAACTCATGGGGATACTGCGCCCTGAGGATTTGGCCATCGCCGTGGGTAATCTCATCCGCAATCCAGATAAGCTGAGGGCCATGTCCAGCCGGCTGAAGCAAGTGATGGGTGCCGACGGTGCCGCCCGGAGGATCGCAGAGGCCCTGGCCGCTGCTTTGGAAGCATAAATGTATGACAAGGGCAAGAGAAGGGGAAGCAGATGGGCGAAGACGCCGGCAAAGCAGCAAATACTACTAGAAGATTGCTCCGCTACATAAGACCACACTGGTTCCAGATGAGTGCTGGTCTTATTAGCGTGCTCATCTTGGCTTTGGTGCAGGTGGCCCTGCCTTTGGTCCTGGGGCGGGGGCTGTTTGACCATCTATTGATGGAAACCGAATCCCTGGAGGCCTCGCTGCAGTACTTGAACTACTTTGTCCTGCTGGTCTTGCTGCTGTTTGTCCTCAAGGGCCTGTTTACATACACAGCAATTTACTGCATGGCCTTTGTCTCCCAGCGGGTGGTAGTGGAGCTTAGAAACCAGATTGTTGAACAGCTCCACCGGCTGACACTGGCATTCCATCAGGAAAGAAGGACAGGAGAGGCAGTCAGCCGGGTTACCAGTGATGTCAGTCTGATACAAAACAGCTTGGCCAACAGCTTACCGGATTTTTGGAAGGACAGTTTCATCCTCTTAGGGGTCATCATTGCCTTGGTGACTCTCCATTGGAAACTGGCCTTGGTGACCTTGATCCCTTTTCCGCTGCTGATCCTGGCTGCCAACCGCTACGGCAGCCGGCTCCGCAGCTTAAGCAGGACTATGCAGGAACGTGTAGCCAACCTCAGCGCAATTCTGCAGGAGTCTTTGCTGGGCATTAGGATCATCCAGGCCTTCACCATGGAGGATTACGAGCAGGAGCGGTTTGCCCAGGAAAACGAGCTGAGCTTCACCGCGGGGATGAAGTCTGCCAACCTCATGGCAGTGGTGAGGCCAGCCACAGAGCTGCTGCTGGTGGCCGGCATGCTGGCGGTGGTCTGGTACGGCAGCCGGGAGGTGGTGGCTGGGCGCTTGACCCCAGGGGAACTGGTGGGGTCCCTGGGTTATATCGGCATGATCTCACAGCCCATCAACTCGCTGACCAGGGCCTTCGGCACTTGGCAGCAGGCACTGGGGGCCGCTGACCGGATCTTCGAGCTCTTGGATGTAGATGCAGTTGTCAAGGAACCGGC
>LFTN01000212.1 GCA_001513495.1 Clostridiales bacterium DTU087 | reverse complement strand
AACGAGAAGAGGTAAACCTAGAGCTCTACCCGCCGCTGATTCCCGACGTCTTACCTGCCATCTCCACTGACCAGCCTGTCAGAATTCATGATCCATACAAATATCCGGGAGAGTATTATAAAGCCCAGCTTCATATGCACACCAATAAGTCCATGGATGGCAAATGGCCCATTGAGACAGCGGTCAATGCTTACTATGAAGCGGGATATACATACCTAGCAATCACCGATCATGATCGAGTAACCTTGTATGACGATCTTTATGACCCTAGTTTTGTCATGGTCCCTGGGGAGGAAAACACTGTGCCGTGGCCTTTTTGGCCTCTAGGCGCCCACATGGTGAGATTATTCGTAGACTCACACCAATGGACCGGAGATGCTCAAACAAGAATAACTACTGCCGCGAAAGCCGGCGGTATTGTGGCCCTCGCCCATCCCAGCTGGGAGGGAAACCTTAGTACAGGCCAATGGACACTGCCGCAAATGCTGGCCCTAGGTGACTATCAGCTGGTAGAGGTGTACAACCCCCACTCCAACTGGAGGGAGGATACCACGCGGTGGCATGAACTTATCCGGCGCTTGGGTCCAGAGAACCCGGTGTGGGCCATTGCTGTCGACGATTCTCACAGCGAGGCTCTGTTCAACTTTGGATGGACAATGGTCAAGACAGACGGCATCTCACCGGAGGCCCTCAAAGATGCCCTCCAGCGTGGGAGCTTCTATGCCACCACCGGCCCTACAGTCATTTTTGGCGCTGCAAGTGGAGTTATCACTGCCAGAGTTGAGGGCGATGAGCCTGCAAAGATTAGCTTCATTGCCGGCAACGGAGAGGTTGTCTCGTCAGTCACATCTATGGAAGCCAGCTATACACCTAAGGGAAATGAGGGCTTCGTAAGGATCGAAGTTGAGGCAAAAAACGGCAAGCGAGCGTGGTCGCAGCCATTCTGGCTGGAGGCGGGAGAGGTTCTTTAGTGAGGGCTCGATGGGGAAGGGGCCTGAAAGCTGTGGGTCCAAGGGTGAGAAATCCTACCTACGGTGACGCCACTTTGCCATATCCCGAATAGACTGTGGGCAGGAGGTGACCGATATGGCTCGTCAAATGAACATCCAATACTTGGTTGGCCAGCCTGTAGGCGTGTCTCTCATTAATGGGCAGGGAGTATCAGGCATCCTCTGCGATGTTTCCGATGAAGAAATATACCTAGTGGAGTACCTATATCAATCGCAATTTGCTACACGGCATTACTCCTTTGCCCAGATTCGCGACATTCACCCATTTCCTCCCTGCCGCGGCCGAGTGTACTAAGGATGCTGCCACCAATAGCTGCGCTGCCAGCACCACAGCGCAATACAGCGATCTGGGTT
>LFTN01000158.1:7554-8900 GCA_001513495.1 Clostridiales bacterium DTU087 | reverse complement strand
GTGCACCTCTCAGGATGTGGCCCGCCAAGTTGCCAATGGGCATGCACTGTTTAACATTACTACTGCCCTAATCGCCCTGCCGCTGGTCAAGCATCTAGCCCAACTGGTGAGGCGGCTGGTCCCAAAGTGAGCTGGAGAAGGAGATGCATAGAAAGAAATGCATAGAAAGAGGGGGGAAGGCGGCCATTCGCGCCGCCGCAGATAATGAGTGTCTGGGAAGCCGTCGTATTAGGGATCGTCCAAGGACTAACGGAGTTTCTCCCAGTAAGCTCCTCGGGGCACCTGGTGCTGTTCGGCCAGCTGTTCGGCTTAAGGGAACCTAATCTGACCTTCGATGTCATGGTCCATCTTGGTACTCTGATCGCTGTAGCTGCAGCTCTGAGGCAGGAGATTGGTCTGCTCTTTGCAGGGCTGCAGCCGGTGGGAGAAGGGCCTAATGCAGAGCGGACGAAGGCCGGCCGGCGGTTGATCTTCTTGCTGATGATCGGTACCCTGCCCGCTGGCCTGGCGGGGCTTCTGGCACAGGACTTTATTGAGCAGCTGTTCTCTTCCGTCACTGTTGTAGGTGCTGCCCTTCTAGTTACCGGCGGGCTCCTATGGTGGGCGGAAGGCCGCATAGAAGGCGGCAGGACAGTTGACAGGATGCGGCCTCGAGACGCATTCTACATCGGTGTTTGGCAAGTCTTGGCCCTAGTTCCCGGCATTTCCCGCTCCGGTACCACCATCAGTGCCGGCCTGTCCCGGGAGCTTACCAGGGAAGACGCGGCCAGATTCTCTTTTCTCCTTTCGGTGCCGGTAATTGCTGGAGCTGTTGTCCTCCAGGCCGGGGACCTTCTCGATGCTTGGAGCCAGGGGGCTTGGGGCCCCATACTCATCGGTACTGCCGCTGCCGCCCTGTCTGGGTTTGCCGCGATTCAGGGACTCCTCAGCCTGGTCAAGCGATATTCGCTGCGGGTTTTTTCTTACTATACGTGGGCGGTTGGCCTCCTTGTGTTGATTTTGACACATATTTTACATCAAAAGTGAGGAAATCGCCATTTTGTGCTTGACACCCGACGGTTGCTGGGCTATAATCGGCAGTAAATATCTGCGGCCCAGGGTTCAACTGTACAATCGGGCGGGCCCCTGGGGAAGAAAGTGAGGGGTTTGTATGTCGAAAGCACGGGTATTGTCAATCATCGTAGCAGCGGCGCTGGTGATGGCTTCAGCACTAAGTGCAGGCGCGGCGGCACCAATTAAGATCGGAGTAGTGGGCCCCACTACCGGTCCAGTGGCAACCTACGGTCTATCGGTAATTGACGCTGTGGTCTTGGCTGCCGAGGAGGTTAACGCCAAGGGCGGTATCC
>LFTN01000158.1:0-7467 GCA_001513495.1 Clostridiales bacterium DTU087 | reverse complement strand
GCTTTTCGGAAGCTGATCTCAAGAGACCAAGTCCATGCCATCATTGGGGCGGTAGTGACAGCCAACAGCATCGTCGGCGGCCAGCTTGCCCAGATGATGAAAGTACCTATGATCACCGCTACTTCCACTGCGGAAAAGGTCACCCAGGCTGGCGATTACGTTTTCCGGGCATGCCTCATTGACCCGGTACAGGGCCGGATCATGGCTAATTTCGCCTACAACTCCCTGGGTGTGAAGGAAGTTGCAGTGCTCACTGCCCGGACCAATGACTACAGTGTTGGCTTGGAGGAAGTCTTCATTGAGACCTTCGAAGGCCTAGGCGGCAAAATTGTAGCTAAGGAGTCCTATAGTGAGGGCGATCAGGACTTCAGGGCACAGCTGACCAAGATCAGGGCCCAGAAGCCGGAAGCAATTTACATGCCGGGCTACTATACAGAAGCAGGCCTGATTGCCAAGCAGATGAGGCAGCTAGGAATGGATCAGCCCATCCTCGGCCCCGACGGGTTTGATTCCCCCAAACTGTTTGAAATCGGCGGCGATGCAGTGTATGGCAGCTACTTTACTAACCACTACCATCCTGATGCTGGTGATGAGGTTTCCCAGCGGTTCTTGGAAAGCTATAGGGCCAAGTACGATAAGGATCCGGACGGGTTCGCAGCCTTGGGCAATGATGCAGCCATGATACTGTTTAGTGCCATCGAACGGGCAGGGGATGCTGCTCTATCTGGCAATATTGCCGCAGCTCGGGCGGCTATCCGGGATGAAATGGCCAAGACCAAGGATCTGCATGTGGTCACCGGCGTACTCACCTTGGATGAGAACCGCAATCCCGTCAAGAGTGCAGTGATTCTCAAGGTTGTTGAGGGCGGGTACGAGTTTGTGGAGCGGGTCGAGCCGTAACCTCATCCCGTAACCCATGATCATGGGAGTCGTGTAGTTGCTGTGGAGTTAGGGTTGGTCATGGGCGGCTGGCCAAGTCGCCCATGACCTTTGACATGGGCTCCCAGATATCGGCATTTTGGCGGGGCAGCAGGCCGTGGGCCTGTTGCATTATCGTGTTTTTGGGAGCATTTGCCTTTTTGGGGAAGGTGAGTAGCTATGGAGGTAATGCAGGAAGTCGTTCAGCAGCTGGTCAACGGCATTTCCTTGGGCAGTATTTATGGGCTGATTGCACTGGGTTATACAATGGTCTACGGCATCATCAGGCTGATTAACTTTGCCCATGGAGATATCTACATGATCGGCGCCTTTGTCGGTTATTTTGCCATTAGAGCCTTTCGCCTGTCGTTCCTGCCGGCTCTGCTGGCGGCTATGGCAGTATCGGCGGTGCTGGGCATGGTGATTGAGCGGCTGGCCTATAGGCCCCTGCGGAATTCCACCAGGATCGCCGCTCTAATTACTGCCATCGGGGTTTCCTTCTTGATTCAAAATACGGCACTGTTGGCGTGGACGCCGGACCCCCGGTCGTATCCCGATGTCTTTCCTCTGCAAACCTATGAAATTGCCGGCGTATATGTAGATAACCGGCAGATGGCTATCTTAGGTGTCGCCGTGGTGCTGATGATTGTTCTGCACTATATTGTCAATTACACCCAGACCGGCAGAGCCATGCGGGCCGTGTCCCTGGATGCAGACACTGCCCGGCTGATGGGCATTGACGTCGATCGGGTGATTTCTATTACTTTTGCCATCGGTTCGGCATTGGCGGCAGCGGCTGGAGTGTTAGTAGGCATTTACTATAACCGCATCGACCCAACCATGGGCACTATGCCGGGGCTAAAGGCATTTGTAGCAGCGGTGCTGGGAGGCATCGGGGTGATTCCCGGAGCGATGCTCGGCGGCCTGGTAATGGGGGTTGCCGAGGTGGCGGTGGTCGCTTTGACTGAGTCCACTTGGAAGGATGCTGTGGCCTTTGCCATCCTCATTGTAATTCTGCTGGTGAGGCCTGCCGGCCTCTTGGGTCGACACGTGCGAGAGAAGGTGTAATGACGATGAACAAGGAGAGGATCTTGCCATCCCTTCCGCCTTCGCTGCGGAAGAGAATCGCGTGGCTCGCAGCAGGCTTGATGGGATTGATATTGCTGGCAGTTAACGTAGGAGTGTATAGGGGCACCATAGATTTCTACTTTACCGGTGTACTGGTGCTTGCCTGGATCAACATCATTCTTGCTGTGAGCCTGAACCTGATCAACGGCTTCACAGGCCAGTTTTCCCTTGGCCATGCCGGCTTTATGGCAGTGGGGGCCTATGTCAGCGGCCTTCTTACCATCCATTTGAATTGGCCTTTTCCTATAGTGCTGCTGATTGCTGCCCTTGTCTCTGCTGTGCTGGGGTTTGTCATCGGCCTGCCGACACTACGGCTGCGGGGAGACTATCTGGCCATTGCTACACTAGGTTTTGGAGAGATCGTGCGGGTAGTCCTCTTGAACTTGGATATTACCGGCGGCCCCCGGGGATTGGGGGGGATCTTCCCCAAGACGACGTTTTTTTCAGCGGAGATAGTGGCCGTCCTCACAATTCTTGTGCTCGCGAATATTGTCCGCTCTTCCCATGGCAGAGCCTTTGTGGCAGTACGGGAGGATGAGATCGCCGCCGAGGCTATGGGTGTTGACACGACCATGTACAAAGTATTGGCTTTTAGCATCGGTGCAGCATTTGCCGGTGTTGCCGGCGGGCTCTTTGCCCATCACCAGATGTTTATTGATCCCCGCTCTTTTACCTTCCAGCGGTCCATTGAGATCCTGGTTATGGTGGTATTGGGTGGGCTGGGAAGCATCACTGGCTCGATTATTGCCGCAGTTGTGCTAACCATTTTGCCGGAGGCGCTGCGGGGAATGGCGGAGTATAGGATGATTGTCTACGCGCTGCTGCTCATTGGCCTAATGCTGGTCCGGCCCCAGGGGCTATTTGGCACCAGGGAACTTGGGGACTTCCTCGGTATCCAGCGAGTTCGCTGGGGAAAGGCAGAGCAGCGTGCCGCTGGAGTGTTGAGAAGCCATGGGGGTGAGGGCAAGTGAGTCTTTTAGAAGTTCGGGATCTGACTATGCAGTTTGGAGGGTTGACCGCGGTCAACAAGTTCAACCTGACCCTCAACCAGGGAGATATCGTGGGCTTGATTGGCCCTAACGGGGCAGGCAAGACAACTGTCTTCAACTGCATCACCGGAATGTATGCCCCCACCAGCGGCGAGATCCTCTTATCCGGCAAGCGGGTCGATGGCCTTCATCCCTATCAGATCACCAGACTGGGTATGGCCCGTACCTTTCAGAACATCCGGTTGTTCAAGCAGCTGACTGTATATGATAATATCCGGATCGCCTTCCATCACCAGAGCAGGTACAACGTGGCAGCGGCTGTGTTTCGCCTCCCGCGGTTCGCCGAAGAGGAAAAGAAGATTCTAGAAAGGACAGTGGAGCTGCTGGAGATTTTCGGGCTGTATGAGCATCGCAATGAGATTGCTAGCAGTCTGCCCTATGGTGAGCAGAGACAGCTGGAGATCGCCAGGGCCCTTGCCACCAATCCCCAGATCCTCCTCTTGGATGAGCCGGCAGCTGGTATGAACCCCCATGAGACAGAGGAGTTGACCAAACTCATCAGGTGGGTAAAAGACCAGTTTAACCTAACAGTCTTCCTGATCGAACATGACATGCGGTTAGTGATGAAGCTTTGTGAGCGGCTTTTGGTTCTTGACTATGGAATCACCATTGCCGAAGGCACACCGGCAGAGGTGCAGAACGATCCTCAAGTGATTGAGGCGTATCTGGGGGAGGAGGCACTTTAGGATGCTGACAGTAGATAACTTAAACGTATATTATGGCGGCATTCACGCTCTAAAGGGGATCTCCTTCCAGGTACAACAGCGGGAGATTGTGACCCTAATTGGAGCCAACGGCGCCGGCAAGACTACTACGTTGAAAACCATTTCAGGCCTGGTGCGGGCCAGAACCGGCAGTATCAGCTATCTGGAGCAGGATGTCTCGTCTACGCCGGCCCATATTATCGCACGGGAGGGCCTGTGCCATGTTCCCGAGGGGCGCCGGGTCTTTGCTGATATGTCGGTGGTAGAGAATTTGGCACTAGGTGCCTATCACCGCCGGGATCAAGAGGGCATCAGAAGGGACCTGGAATGGGTGTATGAGCTGTTTCCCCGCTTGGCAGAGCGGCGGCAGCAGCTGGCCGGCACCCTCAGCGGCGGGGAACAGCAGATGCTGGCCATCGGCAGGGGGCTCATGTCCCATCCCAGGCTGCTGCTGTTAGATGAACCCTCCATGGGCCTGGCTCCGCTCTTGGTGAGGGAGATTTTCGAGATTGTGCGGCAGATCAATGCCGCCGGCATGACCATACTCTTGGTGGAGCAGAATGCCCATATGGCGTTGTCGGTAGCCGATACGGCCTATGTATTGGAGACCGGCAGGATCGTGTTTTCAGGCCCGGCCCGGGAAGTGGCTGCCAACAAGCAGGTACGGGAGGCTTACCTGGGGGCATAATGCAGCTGAGATGGCGCAAGGCAGGGGTTTCTTAAGTCCAGGCAGCAAGGGGACAGTGTTAGAGGGCCCTGACTCATTGACAATCAGCCAAAACATGGTATATCATGGGCTTGAAAGGTTGGAGTAATAGGATGAGTGATAATCCTGATCCCGAGCCGTCTGCGCGGCACCGTCTTAAACCGAGAATAGCCTGGAATAAGCCCATGACATGCGGATATGATGCACACATTATCGAGGGCAATTGCGTATTGCCCTTCCTAATGTGTGTTTTTTTATTGCGCTGATGTCGATGGATTGTCGCGGTTATCACTAGAGTCAGAGATATCAACTATGTTTCAGGAGGTTGTTATTTTGACCGGCAGTCCTTTGTTGTGGTTGTTCTTGCTTCAGTTCCTGTTCATCTTCGTAAATGCCCTGTTCGCCAGCGCTGAAATTGCTGTCCTAACCATGAACAAGAACCGGCTGGTGCAGCTGTCCTCAACAGGAGACAAGCGGGCTGTGCTCCTTACTGAGCTGATCGAACAGCCAGCGGCTTTTTTGGCGACGATTCAGATCGGGATCACTTTGATCAACCTGCTGAGCAGTGCAGTGGCTACCGCAAATTTCTCCGATCGCTTGGTGGATTGGTTTGTCAGGATGGGTTTTAATGCACCCCCGCTCCTCGTCAATATCCTGTCGGTTGGCGGTATTACTATCATTTTGACATACTTTACCGTGCTTTTGGGTGAACTGATTCCCAAGCGGCTGGCCATGGCGAAAGATGAACAGATCGCCCTGCGGATGGCCCGGCTCATATACTGGGTGGCAAGGATATTCACACCGGCAGTCTGGCTGTTCACTGTTTCTACCAACGGCTTCCTGCGGCTGTTGGGTGTTGATCCCAAGGGCCATCGAGACGAAAGTGCCGAAGAAGAGATCCGCATGATCTTGGATGCGGCCAAGGAAAAAGGGACCCTGCCGCCAACTGAGCAGAGCATGATCCACAATGTGTTTGAGTTCAACGATATCTCTGCTGAGGAGATTATGACTCATCGAGTTGAAGTCTCCATCCTGTGGCTTGATGAAACCGATGAACAGTGGGAGCAGACCATCACGGAAAGCGGGCATTCTACGTACCCCATTTGCGATGAGAGCCCAGACCATATCATCGGTGTCCTGAAGGCCAAGGACTACCTGAGACTGAAGGACAGAAGCCGGGAAAATGTCATGAAAAGTGCAGTGCGGCCGGCGTTTTTCGTTCCAGAGTCTGTCCGAGCTGATGTTTTGTTCCGCAACATGCAGAAATCGAGGAATCACTTTGCAGTAGTAGTCGATGACTATGGGGGCATGAGCGGCATTATCACCATGAATGACCTCTTGGAGCAGCTGGTGGGAGATCTTGATGATGACCATTCAGCTCCCAGGGAGCTGCCTCCGATAGAGCGGATCGATTCACAAACCTGGCGGATCCGGGGGATTGCCCAGCTGGACGAAGTAGCAGAGCATTTGGGTGTGGAGCTTCCCCACGGGGAGTATGACACCTTCGGCGGCCTTGTCTTTGGCCTGCTAGGGGCTGTTCCCAGCGACGACAGCACGCCGGAGCTGGAGGCATATGGGTTGACAATCAAGGTGACAAAGATTAGAAGACGCAGGCTGGAGAGTGCAGTGGTTTACCTATCCGAAGTGAGCCGGGAGCAGCGGGAGCGATAGCTGCAGGCAGTATAGAGCAGGGCAGTGCTGGTAGTCATCATCGGCACTGCCCTATTGGGCACTTGAGAGGATTTTGGCGGCAGCTCAGGCTAGATTATAGGAAAAGGCAGAGGACGGAGGCTGAAGCCATGGCAAAGGGAGTGGTGGGGAGAATCTGTCTGTGGCTCTTGAGCTTTTCCTTAATCTGCGGCCTATGGCGGTGGATGGTGCCGCTGGTAGTCTGCCGCTGGTTCTCCATGGAAGTTGCGCCCAAGACCCGGCTGGAGCAGGAGTGGCAGGGTAAGGTACGGGTTATTGCTGAAGAGGAACTGATCACTGCGCCGGCAGCGGGCAAGGTGACCTTATTAGTCCAGGAAGGGCAGTGGGTGGCTCCGGGATCAATCCTTGCGGAGATAAGCTCAGCAGCTGGCGAAGCTCAGGTGATCTACTCGCCATATGGCGGTATCGCGGCGTTCGGTATAGAAGCTAACCCGGCAGAAGTTGGATGGAATCTAGGAGGGCGGCGCCGGCAGGCCAGCGATGGAGAGCAGCTGGCGGCAGGAGATGGGATTCTCCGGATCATCCGCCCCAACTGTCTTCATCTTGGTATAGAGCGACTGACTGCTCAAGGCCTGAGGTGGGACAGCTTTATCAAGTTCTGGGTAAGGGAGACTGCCAGGGAAGGCAGCGGCTCAGGCAGAGCGCCATGGTACCCGGCTGAACTCAGGGCAGGGGGAATGGGAGACCATCAGTTGCGCTTAGTTGAGTTTCCCCGGGAATGGCTGCAGCAGGATGCCCTATCGGTGACGGTTAGGATGGAAGGGCCCGAGGGTGCCCGGGTGCCAGCAGCGGCGGTAGTCACCCGCCGGGGGGAGGCGGGGGTACTTGTGGTTGGCCGGGCCGGGCCTGAATTTCGGCCGGTGGTTGTCCTCCATCGGGTGGGGGGCAATGTTGTGGTTGAGGGGCTGGAAAGTGGAGAGGAGATAGTAACGAGGCCCCGGCTCTTAATGACGGCAGTGTTTTCCAAGAGAAATCAGCTTTAGGGCAGGAACCTGGGAATTTGAGCTAGAATCCATCTGAGAGCAGGTTATAAAGGAGTTGTCGCAATAATGGCCGATGCATCAGCCAACTGGAGAGCGGTCCAGGATCGGATTGGACAAGCAGCCCTGCGCAGCGGCCGCTCGTTGGAGTCGATTCAAGTAGTGGCGGTGACTAAAGGCGTCCCGGTGGAGCGCATCGCTCCCCTTGTGGGTAGCGGTATCGCCGCCGTCGGCGAGAACAGGATTCAGGAAGCCCTGCCCAAGTACGAAGC
>LFTN01000151.1 GCA_001513495.1 Clostridiales bacterium DTU087 | reverse complement strand
GAAAGGTGCAAAAAATCAGCCCAAGACATCAATCCGAGCGGCTCGTGCCATGTTGAGTGCGTAGTATTGATAACAAGAGTAAAGGATTGAGTAATACATTTCGCATTTAAGAATACCCCAGAAGCCTTCCATGAGTCCATGGTCAGCCATTTTTCATTGAGCCCTTCTGCTGCCTAGTGTTCCCGACACCAATGGAATACGAAATTGCAGTGATGAACTCGACCAAGGGTTCCGGGATGTTGGTACCCGGGCGCAGCCTGCAGCGACCGGCAGCGCCAAGCACCAATGCCTGGCGCCCTTGTTTTTTGAGAATCTTGACTTAGGTCATTTTTTCTCCAAGAGGGGTGTGGGAGAATATGCATAGGCAATCCACGCAGAATAGATAGAGAGCAGAAAGGGAGTATGGATGATGACCACATTTAACCAAGTGAAGAAACGCTGCCTTGAGAAGCTAGAGCTCTATGTACCTGTGGTGGACCGGGTCCACGGTGATAGTCACCCGGAGTTCCATGATGTGCGGAGACTGTTCGAAAAAGTCAATGCCAAGATCAAGGAAGCCGGAACAGGCAAGCCGGAATTGGATGAGGAGTTTAGCCAGCTGCGGGAGATCACCGACAACTACACTGTGCCCAACGACGTATGTGAAACCTATGAGGCTGTCTATAACATGCTGGCTGAGTTGGATGAAGCATACCGGGCGTAAATTGGCCTTCCACTTCCCGCGCTGCAAAATGCTGAAAGGTAGCGGTGTTAGCCAGACAGCACCGTGAGTGAAGAGGCAGCAGCGTGGGGAGAGGAACCCGCCTGTGAAATATCAATCATTCGGTGCCTAATCGGAATCGGAGGGGGGAGGAAGCATGCAGCGGTACATTTTAAGCAGCAAGAATAAGATCGCCTTTATCAGCGGGGCCTTGATCGCCCTGGCTTTTCTCAGCAAGTGGACAATGGGCAATCTGGCCATCTTCGAAGGGGCATTGATTATCGCTTCCATTCTCGGCGCAGCACCTATTGCCATCCAAGCGTACCAAGCCCTCAGCGTCAAAGTCGTGAGCATTGATGTACTGGTTACCATCGCTGTTCTGGGCGCCTTTGTGATTGGCAACTTCGAAGAATCGGCAATCGTCACTTTCCTATTCTTGTTCGGTGCCTATCTGGAACAGCGCACACTCAATAAGACCAGGTCAGCTATTAAAGAACTGACAGAAATGGCGCCGGAAACCGCGCTAAAGCTCATGGAAGACGGTGAATTTGAAGAAGTTGACGTCGATGATGTTGACGTCGGTGATGTACTGCTTGTCAAGACAGGTGCCAAGGTGCCTGTTGACGGCACAGTGTTATCCGGCGAAGGCAGTGTTAATGAGGCTAGTATTACAGGCGAATCTATTCCTGCTGCCAAGGAGAAAGGCTCCACTGTCTATGCAGGTACCATCTTGGATAACGGCACCATACAGATTGTTGCTGACCGTGTCGGTGAAGACACAACCTTCGGCAAGATCATTGAACTGGTTGAGGAGGCCCAGGACTCAAAATCGGCTGCGGAACGCTTCATAGATCGCTTTTCCAAGTACTACACGCCGGCGGTTCTGGTGCTTTCGTTTATTGTCTGGCTGATCTCAAGCAATGTTGAGCTGGCCATTACTATCCTAGTGCTCGGCTGTCCCGGCGCGTTGGTCATCGGTGTACCGGTATCCAACGTTGCGGGTATCGGAAACGGCGCCCGCCACGGTGTGCTGCTCAAGGGCAGTGAAGTCATCGCTGATTTCAGCCGCTTGGATACCATGGTCTTTGACAAGACAGGCACACTTACCATGGGAAACCCATCGGTTGCAGAGGCCGAATACTACGGAGACCGGATTGACGAGGCGTTGGGCTATCTTGCCAGCATTGAACGGGAGTCAGATCACCCCCTGGCAAAGGCAGTCCTAGAGGACATCGGGGAGGCAACCCTCTCGCCGGTGGAAAACACAGAAGTTATCAAAGGAGAAGGTATTGTCGCCTTTGTCAATGGACACAGGGTAGCCGTCGGCAATCCTGCACTGATGGAAAGAGAACAGGTGAAGCTCGATGAAAAGGCAAAGGCTGATATCGCCCGGTTCGAGGAGAACGGCAACTCCCTGGTGCTGACTGCAGTAGACGGAGAGCTGAAGATACTCATGGGAGTTCGAGACCAGATCCGCCCCGGCGTCAAGGAAGACTTGCAGCGGCTAAAGAGGCTGGGAGTAAAGCACCTCATCATGCTGTCCGGTGACAACCAGGGGACTGTCAATGCCGTCAGCCGGGCACTGGGATTGACCGAGGCCCGGGGCAACATGCTGCCAGAGGATAAAGCGGCGTACATCAAGCGGCTGATTGAAGAGGAAGGCAGAATCGCTGCCTTCGTGGGTGACGGTGTCAATGACAGCCCGTCACTAGCTTCAGCACACATCGGCATCGCCATGGGAAGCGGCACAGATGTAGCCATCGAGACATCCGATGTGGTCCTGATGAATTCTGACTTCAGCCGGCTGCCCCATGCCCTGGGATTGGCCAAAGCCACAGCTAGGAATATGAAGCAAAACATAGTCATCGCCGTTGGTGTTGTATTGGTACTGCTGGCCAGCCTCCTGTTCAGCGACTGGATGAACATGTCCATCGGCATGCTGGTGCATGAAGGCAGCATCCTGGCGGTCATCGTCAACGGCATGCGGCTGCTACGTTATCGCCTGCCCCGCTGCTATGCATAATCAGGAAATGTTGACTTAGATCAAGG
>LFTN01000102.1:14997-18937 GCA_001513495.1 Clostridiales bacterium DTU087 | reverse complement strand
GCCGGATCATCTCCTGGCTACGCTGGTTCTTGACAGCGGCTGGGACTTGATCAGGGAAACCGGCAGCGGGAGTTCCCCGCCGAGGTGAGTAGCGAAATACATGGAGGCGGCTGAAAGCCATCTCCTCCACAAAATCCAAGGCCCCTTGAAACTGGGCATCGGTTTCTCCTGGAAACCCGACGATAATATCAGTGGTAACGGCTGCCTCCGGTATGTTGTCCCGCACCTTCTCCACAACCTGCCGATACTCATCCAAGGTATATGGACGCCGCATGCGCCTCAGGACTTCATCATGGCCGGCCTGGAGGGGGATGTGGAGATGGGGGCAGGCTTTGGGATAATCCCGCAGCACGCTGATCAGCTCATCATCGATTTCCGGTGCATCCACAGACCCCAGCCGGATCCTGGCCAGCCCCTCAATTCCGTGAATTGCCCGGATCACCTCCGCCAGGTTGGCAGGAGGCTCCAGATCCCGCCCGTAGAAGCCCAAGTGGATGCCTGTCAGCACGATCTCCTTGAAACCCTGATCTGCCAGGCGCTGGGCTTCATCGATGATTGCGGCCATACTGCGGCTGCGGCTGGGCCCCCTGGCGTAGGGGATTTTGCAGTAGGCACAGAACTGGTCACAGCCTTCCTGGATTTTCATGGCTGCCCTGGTGCGGCCGCTGAACTCCCGTACCGGGAGCTCTTCAAACTCCTTGGCTTGGAAAATGTCGGCAACAATGATCCTAGGCATGTGCATCAGCGCTATTTCTTCTACCAGATCCACCATCTGGGCTCGATCTTGGGTGCCGATGACCAGGTCAACTCCGTCGATGCCTGCCACCTCACCGGGGGCAGTCTGAGCATAACAGCCGGTGACCACCACTATTGATTCTTCATTGCTGCGAATAGCCCGGTTAATGGCCTGCCGGGATTTCTTTTCACCGGTGCCGGTGACTGTGCAGGTGTTGATGACATAGACATCTGCCGGCTGGGGGAAGTCCACGATCTCATAGCCCCGGTCCCGGAACAGCTCCATCAGGGACTGGGTATCGTATTGGTTGAGCTTACATCCCAATGTATGAAAGGCCGCTGTCTTCTTGGCCATCCCCAATAAGTCCTCCTCGTTTCTCTGGAGCATATTATTGCTCTGCAGCATACATTCCCCATCAATCGGCCAGCGCCAGTGCTCACCCCCGGGGCTCCAAGTAGAAGATCTCGCCCCATATGTCATCACCACTCACATACAGCATCCCATAGGATCCCATGGGCATCATCCGGCGATCCGTGGGCGACCCAGGGTTAAAGAGCAGCACATCGCCGTGCCTTTCGTTATAGGGCCTGTGGCTGTGGCCAAATACGACACACTGAACTTCCGAGAAAGACTGCAGTGCCCTAAGGGGCGTATTGTAACCGGCTCCATCCCCATGGATGAGGCCGATCTTGACTCTCCCGACCTCGATCATCCGGCGCCGGGGAAGCCTCAGCCGCAGCTCGCCCACATCCATGTTGCCGGCAACCGCCTCCACCGGCGCCAAGGTGGTCAGCTCCTGAATGACCGGCCACTCCATGATATCCCCGGCGTGCAGGATGAGATCAACATTGGCAAAGGCAGTAAAAATCTCTGCCGGCAGATATCTTGCCCGCATGGGTATATGGGTATCTGATAGTACTCCAATCCGATAGTCTACTTTAATCTCAGCTGCCTCCTTTACTCCCTCCGAATCATCCCAGCTCGCCCCGGTGGTACAAAACAAGGGCCGCCGCAATGGGGCCGGCCGTCTCAGTCCTCAAGATCCGGGGACCCAGGCTGACTGCAGCAATGCCGGCCGCAGCAGCTTGCTGGACTTCTGTTTCACTCCAGCCCCCCTCGGGCCCGATAAACAACCAGATGGCCTCGCCGGCATCATCACCATCGGCCGATGATAGAACCTCCCTAAGGCCTACTCCGGTACCGGCAGCTTCTTCCCAGGGAATCAACCCCATCCGTCCCCCGCTGCTTTTCAGATACTCATCGATACACTCCCGCCAAGGCAGAGGATAATGCACCTGGGGCACCACTGCCCGCCGGCACTGCTTGGCAGCCTCTTTGGCAATCCGCTGCCATCTTTCCACTCTGCGTTCCGCCTTGCCGGCAGTCAGCTGGACAATAGTCCGTTCGGTGATCACCGGTATGAACTCAGAGACTCCTACCTCGGTGCCTTTTTGGATGATGAGATCCATCTTGTCAGCTTTGGGCAGCCCCTGCACCAAAGTGATCTTGGTCCGGGGCTCACCAGGGCTGATGATCCGCTCCTGGATGCGGGCTCTTGCGGCATCGGGCAAGACTTCTTCCAGCACCGTCTGATACTCCATGCCGGTGCCGTCGCAAATGGTCACCATATCTCCTGCAGCAAGCCGCAGTACTCTGGCCAAATGGGCCAGCTCTGATCCCTGGATAGTCACAATCTCTCCGGCAATATCTTCCGGTTGGACAAAAAACCGTGCACTCATTTTCTGCTCACCAAGCACACCCAATCTGCTTCTTCATCTTCTTCCCAAAGCTCAAGTCCTGCGGCCTCTATGGCCGCCGTCACTTCATCCCGCCGCTCACGGATGATGCCAGAAGCTATAAACAGGCCTCCATCAGTCAGCCGCTGGGTCACGCCGGGCAGTATGTCAATAATCACATCGGTGATGATATTCGCCGCTATTAGATGGGCTTTGCCGTCGAGGGCAGCAATGGTCCCAACCACTACTGAGATTTTACCCTCCAGCCCGTTGTATATGACATTGTCCCGGGCGGCAGCTGCTGCCACCGGATCTAAGTCACAAGCCTTCACCTGGCCGGCACCCAGCTTGGCGGCAGCTAAGGCCAAAACCCCGGAACCTGTTCCCACATCGTAGACCGTCCAGCCGGGCTGCATCCACCTTTCCAGCTGCGCTAAGCACAGACGGGTTGTCTCGTGTTCCCCTGTACCAAAGGCCATGCCGGGATCTAGTTCCAAGACTATATCTCCCGGCTGGGCCTCATATGCTTCCCATCTAGGTTTGATCACAATCCGTCTCCCTACCCGGCGGGGATGATAGAACTTCTTCCAGTTTTCGGCCCAATCAGCTTCCTTGACTAGACCAGCAGCCACCTGAGCCTGGCCCGCATCCAGCCCCAAGCTCTCAAGAGCCGACACCTGCTCCTCAATACCGGCTAGTATCGGAGCCTTCCGGCAGTCGCCAGCCAAATACCCGATCACCTTTACAGGTGTGCCGGGCATGACCGATGCCGTTTCCGGGTACAGCTCTCCATAGTGGTCTCCCGCAGCAGCCTGCTCCCAATCCCGGGGATCCACGATTTCAATGCCCCCTGCCCCGGCAGCCATCAAGATCCCCGCCACCGCCTCCACCGCTTCCTGCCCAATGGTGACCGTGATCTTAGTCCAACACCCTTCTGCCATCATCCTTCGCCACCTTTGCTGTTCAATCAGCGTCCTAGGCCGTCAATGGCCTCCTTCATCCGGCCGAAAAACCCCTTTTCCTGTGCGGGCCGAACTGACTCACCGAGGCTTTCACCCCATTCCCGCAGGGCTTCCTTCTGTTTCGGCGTGAGATTGCGGGGGGTCTGGACTTGGACAACTACATGCTGGTCTCCTCGGCCGTAGCCCCGCAGCTTGACAATACCCTTGCCTTTGAGCCGGAAAGATGTCCCCGTCTGGGTCCCTTCAGGGATCCGCAGCTTCACTTTGCCATCTAGAGTAGGGACCTCAATCTCATCACCTAAGGCTGCCTGAACGAAGCTGATTGGTATCTCCAGATGGATGTCGCTTCCCTGGCGGCGGAAAACCTCATGGGGCAGAACAGTAATGAAGACGTACAAATCTCCGGGCGGGCCTCCCCTGGTACCGGCCTCTCCCTCCCCCGGAACCCTCAGGCGGAAGCCGTCATCGATCCCGGCGGGGACTTTAACATTGATCCGCCGCACCTG
>LFTN01000102.1:0-14946 GCA_001513495.1 Clostridiales bacterium DTU087 | reverse complement strand
CACCTGGCCGGCACCTCCGCACTGGCTGCACGGAGTCTCCACTGTCTTGCCCTCACCGCCGCACCGGGGACATGTCCTGAGAGTAACGAGCCGTCCAAGGGCACTTTGCTGCACTTGCTGCACCTGCCCCGTCCCATTGCACTCGGGGCAGGTGTGGATAGGCGTGCCGGGTTCTGCCTGATTACCTTTGCAGTGGGGGCAGGTCTCTGTTCGGGGCACTTCAACTTCTGTCTCTAGGCCAAATGCCGCCTCCTCGAACTTGATCTGCAAATTCACATGGATATCAGCACCCTGCTGGGGCCCCCTGCGGCGCTGACGGCCCATACCTCCACCGAAGAACATGTCAAAAATGTCTCCAAAGCCGTCAAAGTCGCCAAATCCGCCGAAATCTCCAAAATCCCCGAAGCCTCCGAAACCGCCGGTGCCGTTGGCTCCTTCAAAGGCTGCGTGCCCGAACTGATCGTACTGCTGCCGCAGCTTCTCATCGCCGAGCACCCGGTAGGCTTCAGCAGCTTCTTTGAATTTCTCCTCGGCATCGGGGTCGTCTTGGTTGACATCGGGATGGTACTTGCGGGCCAGGCGGCGGTAAGCCTTCTTGATGTCCGCCTCAGAGGCGTTCCGATCAACCCCCAAAACCTCGTAGTAATCTCGCTTGGCCATCACTGCACCGCCTTCTTGTGCCAGTTCAATAGTCCTTCAAACTGACTTCTCTCTGTAATGTATCACAAACCAGCATCACAAAAAAGGAACCTGTGCAGATGGCGGCGGCCGCAGCCGCCGCTCAAAGGCTTGACACAGGTCGCTAACTGCAAATCACACATCCATTAACCCCCACCGGCAGCTAGTGGGTATCTCCTGCTGTTCAGGCAGACTATGCCTGCTGGTCATCGTCTACTACTTCGTAGTCGGCATCTACGACCTTTTCTCCCCCGGGCCCCTGCTGGCCTTGGGCACCACCGGCACCACCGGCACCACCGGCATCTCCGGCAGCGCCTGCCTGGGAATACATCCTGGATGTGACGCTGTGGAGGGCAGCACTTAAGGCCTCCATCTTGTCCCTGATGGCCTGCACATCTTCACCCTGACTGGCCTGGGACAGCTCATTTCTCGCCGCCTCGATCTTGGCCTTTTCGTCACCGGCCACCTTATCACCCAGGTCTTTTAGGGTCTTATCTGCGGTATAGATCAGCTGCTCTGCCTGGTTCTTGGCTTCGACCAGTTCTTTCCGCCGCTTGTCTTCTTCGGCATGGGATTCTGCTTCTCGGATCATCTTTTCGATCTCGCTCTCCGACAGCGCGCCGGAGGAGGTGATGGTAATCCGCTGCTCTTTACCGGTACCCAGATCCTTGGCCGAAACATTGACAATACCGTTTGCGTCGATGTCAAAGGTAACCTCGATCTGGGGAACACCCCGGGGCGCCGGGGGAATCCCAGTGAGCTGGAAACGTCCCAAGGTGACGTTATCCGCCGCCATGGGCCGCTCACCCTGGAGCACATGGATATCCACCGCCGTCTGGTTGTCTGCCGCGGTGGAGAAGATCTGTGTCTTCCTGGTGGGAATTGTGGTATTGCGCTCGATCAAGCGGGTCATGACACCGCCTAAAGTCTCAATGCCCAAGGACAGCGGCGTCACATCCAGCAGCACGATATCCTTAACTTCCCCTGCCAAGACTCCTGCTTGAATAGCAGCACCTAAGGCCACACACTCATCTGGATTAATACCCTTGAAGGGCTCTTTGCCCAGCTTCCTCTTAATCGCTTCCTGAACTGCCGGAATGCGGGTGGAACCCCCTACTAAGATGACCTTATCGATTTCGTGGGGCTGCAGCCCGGCATCGTCCAAGGCCCGCTGAGTGGGCCCCATGGTGGCCTCCACCAGGTCTGCCGTCAGCTCATTGAACTTAGCCCTAGTCAGGGTAATGTCCAGGTGGAGAGGCCCTGCTTCTCCGGCACTAATAAAGGGCAAATTGATATTAGTACTCTGCAGGCCCGACAGCTCGATCTTTGCCTTCTCGGCCGCTTCCCGCAGCCGCTGCATAGCCATGCGGTCATTGCTGAGATCTACCCCTGTCTCCTGCCTAAACTGCCGTACTAAATACTGCACGATCCGCTCATCAAAGTCATCGCCGCCCAGCTTGTTATTGCCGCTGGTAGCCAGCACCTCGAAGACTCCATCCCCCACCTCCAGAATGGACACATCAAAGGTACCGCCTCCCAAGTCAAATACCAGGAGCTTCTGCTCCTGCTCTTTATCCATGCCGTAGGCAAGGGAAGCCGCGGTGGGCTCGTTGATGATCCGCAGGACTTCCAGGCCGGCAATAGTCCCCGCATCCTTAGTCGCCTGCCGCTGAGCGTCGGTAAAATAGGCAGGCACGGTGATCACCGCTTGGGTGACAGGCTCGCCTAAGTAGTTTTCTGCCTCCTCTTTCAGCTTCCGGAGAATCATCGCCGATATCTGCTGAGGAGTGTACACCTCACCGTCAATGGTGGCTCTAAAATCTGTACCCATATGGCGCTTGATGGATTGGATAGTGCGCTCCGGATTGGTCACTGCCTGGCGCTTAGCCACCTGCCCCACCAAGCGCTCGCCGTTCTTGGCAAAGGCCACCACCGAGGCCGTTGTACGGCTTCCTTCGGAGTTGGGAATAACAATCGGCTCCCCGCCCTCCATGGCAGCCACAACAGAGTTGGTTGTACCAAGATCAATACCCACAACTTTTCCCATATATCTTCCTCCTCATTTGCAGCCAACAAGCCTTCACAAGGTGCCAAATTCCTAATCGCCTGCTCTGGCGACCTTGACAACTGCAGCTCTTAGTACCCGTTCCCGGAAAGTATACCCCTTCTGAAACTCCTGAAGGATCTGGTTCTCCATCTCCGGATCCTCCACAGCTTCCATCATCACAGCATCATGCAGATTTGGATCGAAATCCTCCCCCACTGCTCTGATGGGTTCAAGCCCCTCTCTAGATAGAATGTCCATGAACTGCCGATAGATCAACTGGACGCCTTCACGGATGGAATCTTCACTGGCATCACTATCTGCGGCCAATGCCCTTTCCAGATTATCCAGCACTGGCAGGAGCTGTCGAACCAGCTCTTCGTTGGCCCGGATAATCCCCTCCTGCAGATCCCTGCGGCTTCGCTTGCGGTAGTTATCAAAATCGGCTTGCAGCCGCAGCAACTGTTGAGTCAGCTCTTCTGCCCGCTCTTGCCAGCGGACTGCTTCCTCCTTGAGTGTTTCCGGATCAAGGGGCCCAACATCTGCCCCTTCGGGCTCCTGCCCTTGGTCAACCTGCCCTTCCCGGGCTTCTCCTTCCTCGACCTGTCTGGCAGCACTCTCCTCTTCTTTGACGAACCCCGACATCTCTCCCTGGCTGTCACACCCCGAGGCATTGGGCTCCTGGGCGCCAGAGTGCTTCTCTTCATTGTGACAGCTGCAGTCGCGGCAGCGGCAGCTGCTGACTTGCTGCTCTGGGCGCGGCTCCTGGTTGTTTTTCATGAAAAGCGGCGCAAGAAACCCCAGCGGGGTGCATGCGCCTTCTCTCCTTTCTCCCTATTGGCCGGTTAATCGGGCAACTCCCATCACCCGGCCTTTTGACCATGTTTCCTAGTGACGCCGGGAGTCCGACAGCAGTGAACTGAGGGTGTAAGCCATGCCCTCGACTATGGCCACCACCTTCTCGTAATCCATGCGGGTGGGGCCAACCACACCGATACTCCCTACCACCTCACCATTGAGCTCATAGGTAGCTGTTACCAAACTGCAGTCTTGAAATCCTTCGTGAAGGTTCTCGCTGCCGATGGTAACCTGCATCCCTGAACGGCCCAGGGCTTTGTTCAGCACCGACCAGACTGTCCGCTCATCATCCAGCATATTAAGGAGCCCCTTGGCCTTTTCAATGTCCTTAAACTCCGGCTGGCTCAAAAGGTGGATGGCTCCATCGATAAAGACCTGTTCTTTCTTTATATCCTTCAAACCTTTGACCAACAGATTCAGCGCCTCGGACATCAAAGCCTCATCGTCAATCTCTTCCCGTATCTCCCCCAGTAGGGAGCTGCCGATATCGGCCAGAACTGCACCTGACAACCTGCGTTGGAAAAAGTGGTTGATTCTGGCAGTCTCTTGGGCAGTTAGAGGCCGGGATGTCTCCACAATCCGGCTCTGGGCAAACCCGGGGTCCACCACCAGTACCAAGAGCACATGGAGTTCATCTAGGGGTATCAGCTGCAGGCAGCGAATTGCTCCCCGACTGAGATTAGGTGCCACTACCATGGCAGTGTACTGGCTTAACAGAGCCAGCAGCCGCACACTCTCCTGGACAATGTCCTGCATCACCTGTTGGGCCTGGAGTGCCGCGAAAATTTTCTGGATCTCCCGGGCCGTCAACTCCTGGGGCTTCATCAGTACATCGACATAGAAGCGGTAACCCTTCTCAGATGGAATGCGGCCGGCGGATGTGTGGGGCTGCTCTAGGTATCCATCTTCTTCCAGATCGGCCATGTCATTGCGGATGGTCGCAGGGCTAACTCCCAAACCATACCGGCGGGCAATGGTCCGAGACCCCACCGGCTCAGCAGTGCTAATGTAATCACGGGTGACAGCCTTCAGTATTTTCCGTTTACGTTCATCCATCGGCGTCATCACCACCTTTTTCGTTAGCACTCACCTAAAAGGAGTGCTAACATATCCATATTAAAAATAGCATCCGGTACCGCTTTTGTCAAGATCAGAGAAAGGCTGCCTGCACCCGGCTGGCTAGGAGCAGCCCCCGGTCGGTCAGCCGCAGCCGGCCCCGGCTAAGTTCCAAAAGGCCTGCCTCCACAAGGCCGGCAATTTCTGCCTCCCAAATCCCCCAAACTGATAGGCCGAACCTAACCTCCAGGTCTGCCAGGGAGACACCCTCCCTTAACCTGAGGCCCAGCATGATGGTCTCCCCCAGCTGGCCCTTTTTATCTAGCCTTTCCGAATAAGTTTCCGGAAAGCTGCCCACGGCCACCCTGTGAATGTACTCCTCTACATCGGCGGTGCTGCCCCACCGCCTGCCGTCCCAGTAGGAAAACGCCGCTGCACCCAGGCCGAGATACCAGCGGTTTTCCCAGTAGATCTGATTGTGCCGGGAACGATAGCCAGGCAGCGCGTAATTGGAGATCTCATAGTGTTCGTAGCCTGAATCGGTCAAGTACTGCCGGGTCCACTGCAGCATAGCGATGACTTCATCCTCCGGCGGCAATGCCAGCTTACCTTGGGCCTGCAGGCGGCCGTAGGAAGTCGACTCTTCAATGGTCAACTCATAGCAGGAAAGATGCTCAGGCCTCAGTCCAACAGCCCCGGCTAGGGTTTCCTGCCACTGTTCGATGCTCTGGCCGGGCAGGCCCAGCATCAAATCAAGGCTCAAATTGGCAAAGCCCGCCCGCCGGGCCTCCTGCACTGTCTGGCAGGCTTCCTCGGCGGTGTGCATCCTGCCTAGCCGTGCCAAAAGGCAGTCATCTAGGCTTTGGACTCCAAGGCTCAGCCGGTTGATGCCCAAGTGCCGCCAAGCGAGCATCTCATCCCGGCAGATGGCGCCCGGGTTGGCCTCCAGGGTGACCTCCGCGTCCGGTTGAAAGGGGAAACACTCAGTTACCCCCTCCAACAGCTGGGCGATCTGGCGGGAACCAAGCAGGGACGGCGTGCCGCCGCCGATATACAGGGAATGAAACGCCTCCGGCATGAGGCCCTCTGCCTCCAGCCAGTCCTTTCTCAAAGAAGCTTCCTGCAGTACAGCATCGACATACTGCTGCACACTGCCGGGGCTGCCCCGAGACAGAGGGTAGGAGACAAAATCGCAGTAGGGGCACTTTCGCAGGCAAAAGGGTATATGAATATACACACCTGGCCGGTCAATCTTCAATGGTGAGTACGGCCATGAAAGCCTCCTGGGGGACTTCTACAGACCCCAGCTGCTTCATCCGCCGCTTGCCCTCCTTCTGACGCTCCAGCAGTTTGCGCTTGCGGGTAACATCTCCACCATAGCACTTGGCCAGAACATCTTTGCGCAGGGGTTTTACCGTCTCCCTGGCCACAATCTTGCTGCCGATGGCAGCTTGAATGGGAACTTCAAACATCTGACGGGGGATGACTTCCTTGAGCTTTTTGGCCAAGGCCCGTCCCCGATGGGCTGCCCCATCCCGATGGACAATACAAGACAGCGCGTCTACCGGGTTGCCGTTTAAGAGAATGTCCAGTTTCACCAGGCTGGCTTCCCGATACCCGATTGGTTCATAGTCCAAAGATGCATAGCCCTTGGTTCTGGACTTGAGCCGGTCAAAGAAATCCATGATGATCTCACTCAAGGGCATTTCATAGGTAATCTGCACCCGATCAGTTGTTACATACTCCATGTTGACGAAGGTACCCCGCCGCTCCTGACAGAGCTCCATCACCGGGCCGACGAAGTCCTCCGGCGTCATAATCGATGCCTGCACGTACGGCTCTTCGATCCGTTCCAGCTTGTCGGCAGCCGGCAGCAGGGCAGGATTGTCAATGGAAAGCTCGCTTCCATCACGCTGGTAAGCACGATAAACCACACTGGGAGCTGTGGTGATCAGATCCAGTTCAAACTCCCGCTCAAGCCGCTCCTGAATGACTTCCATGTGCAGGAGGCCTAGAAAGCCGCATCGAAAGCCAAAACCTAGAGCCACGGAAGTCTCGGGCTCGAAAACCAAAGCGGCATCATTGAGCTGCAGCTTCTCCAGGGCATCCCTCAGGCCGCCGTAATCTTCGTTATCCACAGGATAGAGCCCGCAGTAGACCATGGGCGTCACCCGCCGATATCCCGGGAGCGGCTCTGCCGCCGGCCGCTTGGCCTCTGTGATGGTATCCCCCACCCTGGCATTTTTGACATCCTTCATCCCAGCGGTCACGCAGCCTACTTCTCCCGCGGCCAGCCGCTGTACAGCCACCAGCTGGGGTGTAAAGACCCCCAGGGAGTCAACCTCAAAGGCCTCACCGCTGGACATCATCCGAATCTCATCACCAATGGACAGGCTGCCTTCGATCACCCGGACATATGCTACTACGCCCCTGTAGGGATCATAGTGGGAATCAAAGATCAGGGCCCTCAGCGGTGCTTCAGCATCACCCTTGGGCGGCGGAATGTGCTGCACAATGGCCTCCAGGATCTCCTCAATGCCTTCACCTGTCTTGGCACTGGCCAAGATGGCTTGGCTGGCATCGAGGCCAATGCTCTCCTCCAGCTCCTGCTTCACCCGCTCGGGATCCGCGGCAGGCAGGTCGATCTTATTGATCACGGGAATGATCTCCAAATCATGTTCCAATGCCAGGTACAGATTGGCCAAGGTCTGGGCCTCAATCCCCTGGGAAGCATCGATAACCAGCAGGGCTCCTTCACAAGCTGCCAGGCTGCGGGACACCTCATACGCGAAATCCACATGGCCGGGAGTATCGATGAGATTTAAGATATAGTCTTGGCCGTCCCGGGCGCGGTAGTTTAGCCGCACTGCCTGCAGCTTGATGGTAATGCCCCTTTCCCGCTCCAAGTCCATGGAGTCCAGGAGCTGGCTGGCCATCTCCCTCTGGGACACTGTACCAGTCGTCTCAAGAAGCCGATCGGCCAAGGTCGACTTCCCGTGATCGATATGAGCAATTATGCAGAAGTTGCGAATATTGGCTTGGCGCATTGTTTACCTCACTTTCGCCCATACTCAAACTGTATTATAGCATTAGCCCGATTGAGCGACAACCACAGTCATGAGCCTCTCACTTCACTATACCACATCCGGCACTCCCGGCGGTACACGCCTCGCCATCAACTTCTGAGAACTTCACTGCCTGCTGCAAGGAGTTGAACCATCCTCTGCCGAAACGAAAGATGGAATTGGAGGTTGCCCCATGTCTACAAAACCATTGGCCAGAACTGCTGTCTCGATGATGTTCTTAATCTTTGTAAGCCGCCTGTTGGGGTTTGTCCGCCTGCGGGCTGCTTCCGAGGTCTTTGGCCGCACTTGGCACACCGACGCCTTTAATGCCGCCTTTGTCATTCCGGATCTCATGTATTACCTGCTGGTGGGCGGTGCCTTGAGCTCCGCATTCATACCTGTTTTCACAAGTTACCTGGCTAAAGGGGAAGAGGCTGAGGGATGGAATCTGGCCAGCAGCTTCCTCAACTTGACCTTCTTGGGCCTTGTGGCCTTTTCCCTGCTGGGCATGGCCTTCAGCCCCCAGCTGGCACCCTTGGTAGCATACAATTTCACTGGAGAGCAGCGGGAACTTTTGATTTATCTCATGCGGATCATGTTCCCCGCGGTATTCTTGACCGCCCTGTCGGGCCTAGCAGTGGGAGTCCTCAATTCCTATCAGCGCTTTATCCTTCCAGTCATGGGTCCAATTCTCTACAATATCGGCATCATCCTGGGGGCCTATCTGCTGGGCCCCAGAATGGGCATAGTTGGCATGGCCGTTGGCACCGTTGCCGGCGCTGCAGCCAATTTCAGCCTCCAGTTGGTGCAGCTGAGACGATGGCGCAGCAATTACCGGCTGACGATCAATTGGCATCATCCCGGCATGCGGCGGATTTTCGCCCTGATGGGGCCGGCAGTCATCAGCTTGTCCATCGCCCAGATCAATTTGATTATCAGCCAAAATCTGGCCTCCGGCTTGGCAAAGGGGACGATTACTGCTTTGGGGTTAGCCAACCGCCTGATGCAGTTTCCCCTGGGAGTTTTTGCCATGGGCATTTCCCAGGTGATCTTTCCCACTATGACCAGGCAGGCTGCTGTGGAAGACTGGCCTACACTCCGCCATACCTTCTCCCGGGGGCTGCGGAGCATATTCTATATCACCATTCCCTCGGCCATCGGCCTTTTGGCCCTGGGAGAACCAATCGTCCGCCTTCTCTTTCAGGCGGGGGAATTCGGGCCTGATGATACTGCTGCCACTGCCTATGCCCTGCTTTTTTATGCGCCAGGGTTAGTGGCCCTGTCGGGGACCCAGCTGCTTACCAGAATCTACTATTCTCTCCAGGATACCCGTACACCAGTGAAGGTGGGTATCCAGGCGGTGATCATCAACACAATCCTGAGCCTGGGCTTTCTCAAGTTCACCAGCCTCGATTCCGGAGGCTTAGCCCTGGCCTATTCCATCACCAACATCGTAAATATGACCAGCTATATCCTCCGGCTGCGAAAAAAGCTTGGTACCATCGACGGCAGGCGGATCCTCACCTGCATTGTCAAAGCTTCGGCAGCTGCCTCGGCCATGGGTTTAGTTGTCTACCAGCTGACGGAGTTCATCGGCAGCCGGATAGACTTGGCGGCCGCCGCCGGCAGGATCTTCCAGGTGATAGTGCCCATGGGCGCTGGAGCTGTGATCTATTTTGCCTTGACCTTGGTATTGCGGATGGAGGAGCTCAAGTTCGTAGGTGAGATGTTTAGAAGACGCCGGTAGTCCCGACACAGCGCCGTAATCCAGGCGGTTCTTCAATTCGCGGGAATAGTCCTGGGCACCTTAGGCTCGAAAATTTCAACCTGAGGGCTGGAACCGGCGGAGGTTGGGCCGTAGATGGTGGTATGGGGGCTGGTGCGGAGGTGATGGCGGCTGCCGCTTTGGATCTGCCACAGCGCTTCTGCCAGCACATCTGCCACCAAATCCGCGGTCAGCAGAGCGCTTTCCAGGGTATCGGAATGGGCGCCGATTTCCAAGAGCACGGCCCCTGGGTGCAGATGCTGATTGTACCGGGCATTGTCTTTAACCCTGATGCCCCGGCAAAGCCCTGGGTACAGGCGATCGAAGGTGTCCTTGAGGAGTTCTGCCGTCTCGAGATTGCTCCGCCAGTTGGCATGCCTGAGGCTGGAGGCGCCACCTGCCCCCACGACAATGAGCACACCGGCTGCACTCCTTCCCTGCAGGGTTTCCATGGTCAGCCCTTCATCCCGGTGGATGTCGATGACCAGCTTTAGGCTGGGATACCGGTCTACCAGCATCCTGGCCGTCTTCTCGGAGTTGGCATAGGAATAGGCAAAGATGGGATAGTCATGCACCTTGGTGGAGTGGACTACGGGAATGCCGTACCGCCTTTCCAGCTCCCGGGCCAGCCGCTCTCCCACCTGGACCACACCGGGGACAGGCCCCACCCCCGGCTGAGAAAAATCCCAGGTGTAGCTCTTTGATGATCTGACAGCAGCATCCCGGTATGCTTCACCGGTGTGGGTGTGGTAGATGGCTATCAGAGGTGAACTGCCCCAGCTCACCCTGGCTAAGCTGGCCAGCCGCTCCAGGGGATTACTACTGGAGGAAGCAGCCGGAGCGGAGCTGACAGAGGCGTAGGCCGGCACTGCGGCAGCTTCCTGGGGCTTGGCCTCATAGACAACGGCGGCTTGCCCGTCAACTGCTCTCGGCCCCGAGGGCAGAGATCCCGCCTCCCTGATCTCTCCGGATAGTGCTGCATATTCCGGCGCGGTGATTACTACCTCAACTTCTCCATCTGCCTGCCCTGTGATGTCAGCAGAGTCTTCTTGCGATGACCCTGCCTGCCGATCTCTGCCGTCAGCCAAAGGAAAGGTATATCCTTCAATGCCCCGCTGGATGATCCAATCCCACCGCAGAGAGCCCTCGGTGCTGCGTGAGCCGGGGAAGGCTCCGGCTACCAGGGATTCCGGCTCTGCTAGATCATAATCTGTAACCACTTCGACAATGGAGCGCAGGGTTTCCGGCGACAACTGGGAGCCTGCAGCATGGCCGGCATCGGGCACTCCCGGAAGGCCCTCAGCCAGAAGCGAGCGGGAAAGCTCTGTAGTCAACTGCAGATTGTTAACTGCTAGATGGAGAGCCTGGCGGCTCCTATCTCCTACCCAAGACAAACCGATCCGGGCTCGGCTGCCAATCCCCTGGAATAGGCCCGGACGGGTGTTGTTGATCACCAGCAAGCCGGCTGTGGCGGCTAAGGCCAGGTAAAAAAGGCCCAAGTTCCGCAGCAGCTGCCTAGGCAGGCGGCGGCGGGCACGCCTGCGGAGCACCTGTGGAGAAGAAGGCAGAAGCCGCCGGTTCCATTTCATAGCACCACCCCACATCCCTCTGAAGCCAGTATATGAGAACAGGGGACTGACTAGAACCGGGGTTGTACTTCTGCCATTGGTACTGCTGCCAGACATCTGGCAGGTTCCTATACTGTGTATTGAGCTGCCTGCTCCAAGTCCATCCCCGGATGAAGAGCCACATTCAGCCCAGCGGCCACAACCCATGCAGCATCATCTATTAGTACATCAATTTCTTTCGGGGTAACTACCAAGGTGCCCATGTAAGGCTCTAGCAGCTGTCTGAGGACTCTCCGTTTAGTGGCTTCATCGATGCCAGCTGCTCCTTGGGCCGCCCGCTGCCTCCCGAGGCGCTTAATCTTAGCATCCGCGGCCGCATCCACAGGCGACTGGTCACCGGCCGTTTCAAAAGCTGCCCCGCCGCCATCGGGCCCGCCTTGGGCAAACCGGATCCGGCTGGGATCCAAGACTGAAGGCTGGGTACCGTCACTGGGTGGAGCCTGGGCTCCTAGGCCTTCTTGCTCTGCCCCGGGGGCGGCCTGGGCTGGGACAGGCTGCCGGCCGTTGATACTGATCATCTCCATACCGTCAGATACCAAGGTAACTGCATGGATCACCGTAGGCACGCCGATAGCCACCACCGGTACCCCCATAGTCTCAGAGGTAATTCCCATCCGCATGTTGCCGATCCCGGACCCGGGGTGGATGCCGGTGTCGGCGATCTGGATGGTAGTACACAGCCGTTCAGTACTGCGGGAGGCCAGGGCGTCGATGCAAATGATCAGCTTGGGTTTAACCTTCTCAGCCACCCCTTGAATAGTCTCCCCCGTTTCAATGCCGGTGATCCCCAGGACTCCTGGGGCTAGGGCAGCCACCGGCCGTAAGCCGCCCCGCAGCTCCGGCGGTGCCATGGTAAACAGGTGCCTGGTCACCAGGAGTTTATTGATCACCCGAGGGCCCAGTGCATCGGGAGTGGCATTCCAGTTGCCCAGGCCCACCACCAGCACCGGATCATCCTCAGCAAGATCCTCCAGAAATCCCTGTAGTTCCTGGGCAATAAGCTGGCACACATCCAGCTGAACTTGCCGATTATGCTCCCGCAAAGCACCTGATTCAATGGTTACATAATTGCCCTTTACCTTGCCGATGGCCCGTGCGCCAGCATCGGTTTCCACCCTGGTCCGGTTGATCTTGGCATACTCTGTGGATTCATTTTCCACAACAACGCCGGGGATCTCCGGAGGGCCTTCCCGTTCCACGATAACTTCTGTAGCCTCCAGCGCAAGATCGGTCCTGACGCTGTATCGGTTGTAGAAATCGTCATCAAAACGCTCCACTGGCTGATTGTCAATCAAGTACTGCCGATAGTCTTTCCGCAAAGCATTCCCACCTCACATCCCACTGTTCTGCCGGTCTTCGCCACTAGCCTAACCTGGGAAACGGGAAACAATACAATTTGACACAGAAGGCTGCTGAGTCAATATAAAATGTCAGGGTAACTAATTGCATTCCTGGGCTGGGCATGATAAACTAAGGTGTACTGTGGGATGTGGAACGGGGGTGAACCATATTGGCGTATACACCGTCTGCCAAGAAGAGAATCAGGCTGACTGCCAAGCAGACTGCCCGTAATCGGGCTATCCGCTCGACCTATCGTACAGCCATCAAGCGTTTTGAAAAGGCCTTAGCAGAGAACGATCTGGAAAAGGCCAGGGAGCTGCTGCAGGTAGCCATCTCCAGAATCGACTGGGCAGCATCTAAGGGCGTCATCCATAAGAACGCGGCCAGCCGCCGCAAGTCCCGCCTTACCAGAAGGCTCAACCAAGCCTCGTAAGGACTGCGGTTTAGCCGCTGTACATTTGCCCCCGCCTGATGGCGGGGGTTTTAGTTTGTGTCTATACCACACAGAGTGAGTCCATATGAGGCCTATGTGCAGCTCATCTCCGGAGCACATACTAGGTGGAATGGGCGAGACGGGGTAGAGTGCGGGTCAAGCGGATTACCAAGAGCTCCAGGGCAGCCCTAGGCTGATAGAAACCGCTCTTGATCTCCCGGTCGGCCTGGGCGGCAGCTGCCAGTGCTCCCCGGATGGCATCCGGACCAATCCGCTGCCCCTGAGTTAAAGCCCTCTGCACAGCAAAGGCTGGCACTCCCAGTTCCCTGCCGATGTCTCCTGGGTGCATTCCCACCCGGGAGGCTTCCCAGGCAAAGGCAATGATGCGGAACTGCCTGGCAATCATGGCCAAGATAGATAGAGGCTCTCGGCCGCTGGCCAGCAGCTGACTAAGCAGCTTCACTGCCAGCTGTTCGTTGCCGTCTGCCACGGCATCGGTGAATCGGAAGATGGCGTTATCGGCTATCTCCCGCCCCTTTACTGCCAACAGCTCAATATCTTCAATGCCAACCTCGGGGCTGTCTTCATCCTTATAGCATGCCAGCTTCTCCAGCTCATTGTTGAGCTGCCCCAGCGAGATGCCTACCTGTGAAACCAGGTACCGGGCGCTGCTGCCGGACATGCTGAGGCCTAGATCCCTGCTTCTTTCCATCACCCAGGCTGCTGCTCCCTGGGCATCCAGCCGGTTGGCAGCTACGATTTTCCCATGGTCACGGATCATCCGATAGCGCTTGGTCCGTTGATCGATGTTCTCCCCGGTCATGAGCAAGTGGGCGTGTTCCGGCATGTTCTCAAGCAAGGGAAGCAGCGGTTCCACCTCCGTAGTGGCCAGGCGGTCAAAATCCCTGAGAACCGCAACTTTCCTCCCGCCGAATACGGGCAAGGTGCTCAGAAATGCGGCAATCTCATCACAACCGGTTTCCTTGCCCTGAAACTCACCAAAATTCCAGCTGGTTTCGGCATCAGACAAGAGTGCATCCTTCAACTCCTTGATGCCCTGGGAAATCAGCCAATCCTCATCTCCCATAAAGAGGTAAACAGGATAGAATTTCCCTCCAGCCAGGTCTTTCTTGAGATCTTGATAGGTATATTGAGCTGCAGTTCGCTGCCGCACCATCTGCACCCCAGCCTCTCCATGGTTCTACCTGTCTATCGCCTATGACTTCGAGTCCCAAACAGCTAAACCCTGCCCTTCAGGCCCTTCCCATCACGTTTTTGAGCCGGGTTTCCCACCGCTGAATAATTCGCCAGCGTCCCACCTCCCACGGTGATGGAGACAGGAAGGTGTCAATTACCATCCGCTTCCCCCAGATTTTCAATGTAATACAGCCCATCTGGTCTGTGCGGAGGGGTGCATCACCAGTCACCATCTCCAGCGCCTGGAGGAACTCAGGGGCGGGATGGCCATGGGGATTACTCCCTACAGAGATCACCGCCTGCTTTGGAGATACTGCACCCAAGAAAGAGTAGACCAATGCCTTGCGGGAACCATGATGAGGGACTTTGAGAATGTCTGCAGACAGGCGGAACCGTTCCTGCAGATCTCCCAGATCTCCCTCCGCCCCAGGCTCTCTGCCACCGGGCGGGACGGCCGCCTGCTGGGAACCTAGGAGCATGTGGTGCTGGACTAGTTCCGCCTGTGCTTCCCTGTCGATATCCCCGGTAAACAGTGCCGAGTAGTGAGGTGTCAGGAGTTTCAGAACCACAGAGTTGTTATTTTGGTCAACGTGTACTGCCGGCCCCTTACCCGCCCTGCCTAGGTCAACGGCTGCCGGCGGATGGAGCACCACAAGCTCTATATCCCTGGAGAGATGGAGCCGCTGTCCCCGTCTCATGGTGATGCGGTTGATAGCCTTCTTGTCTCCCAGTTCCTCCAGCAGTTCACTATACTGCCGGCTGGCAAACCCGCTGTCAAGCAAGCCGTTGTCAGCCAAGAGGGCGACCGGCAGTTCGCGGAGCACCGCCCTCAGGCCTTGGGTGTGGTCATTGTGGAAATGGGTTGCGACCACCAAGTCCAG
>LFTN01000104.1 GCA_001513495.1 Clostridiales bacterium DTU087 | reverse complement strand
CGATTAGGGCAGTAGTAATGTTAAACAGTGCATGCCCATTGGCAACTTGGCGGGCCACATCCTGAGAGGTGCACTGGAGCAGCTGCAAGAAATAGTTCATCAGCGGCAGTACCGCCATCACGCCCAGGCAATTGAAAAGCAGGTCGCCGACGGCTGTCCGGCGGGCCTCGGGGAGAGTTCCAATACTGGCGACCAGTGAAGTCAGCACTGTCCCTATGTTGCTGCCTAAGACTATCGCCATCCCGCCGGAGACTCCCAGCAGCCCCTCCCCCGCCAGAGCCATGGTCAGGCCAATGGTGGCACTGCTGCTTTGAAAGATAGTTGTAAGTATTATCCCTGCCAGTATACCAGAATAGATGCTGTTTTCCCACTCCAAGATGAGGTTTGCCAGATAGGGGAGATCTGCCAAAGGCCTCAGGGCCAAGGAAACCAGTTCTATCCCCCAAAGAAGCCCACCTGCCCCTGCAGCAATGCAGCCGGCAGCACTCCACCGTGTATTCCGGCCTAGAAAAAAAACTAGAGCACCTAAGAGAATCGCCCAAGGTGCTCCATTGACCCACCGCAGGGAAATAAGCTGGGCTGTCAGAGTGGTACCGATATTGGCACCGAGGATAATCCCCAAGGCTTGTTCCAGGCTGATCAGGTTGGCATCGGCCAGCCCCACGGCAGCTGCCACCGTGGCACTGCTGCTTTGGGTAAGTGCCGTGGCTGCTGCCCCTGTTATTAGGCCCATCGCCGGCTTGGCTGTAAATCGCTGGAGTATCCACCGCAGCCGCTGTCCAGCCGCATTCCGCAAGCCTTGGGTCATTGTCCGCAGGCCTGCGAGGAAGATCAGAATCCCCAATAATGTCCCTGCAGCTAAGGCAATCATGTCACCGCCCCCCGGCGGATCCTATGCAGGGACCTTGCCATGCAGAACGCAGCCGCCGGGGTACAATGGAAAAAGACGGCGTTGTCACCCGCCGTCCTCAAAGCCCGCTATGCGGTTAACTTACTATTGCGGCATCAGATCAACGACACTGCCTGGCTGCAGCTCCGGCCGGAGAAAGTCTTTGGGGTCTGTGCTGAGGAGCTTGACGATTTTCCCCCGGCCAAACTCCAGGGGTTCGACCAGTACCGGGGTTCCGCGCCAACTCAGCTGCAGAAGGCCTTTGGGCTTTTCCTCAATACCTTCCCAGATCACTTCCGGCGGCATGATTGTCCACATCACTGCCCCACACCTCCTCCCGGACTGGGGCCTCCCGGCTGTGGAGAGGGAGCCTGTACTTGCGGCGGGATCAAGGGCCAGACTGTAGGAGCTGGCCGCTCATTTGTGCGGCCCTCACCGGTTCTGGCATCCATCATTTCTTCCAGTTTAGCCAGTGCCCGAGCCAGCCCGCCTACCTCATTGATGAGGCCAACCCTCACTGCTTCACGGCCGATAAGAACTGTACCGATATCCCGCATCAGATCCCCTGTCCGGAACATTAGCTCCCTAAGCCGGCCCTCGGTGATGGAACTGTTCTCTACAATGAACCGGACTACCCGATCCTGCATCTTGTCTAAATACTCATAGGTTTGGGGGACTCCTACAACCAGCCCCGTCAGCCTGATGGGGTGAATGGTGATGGTGGCAGACTCGGCGATGAAGCTATAATCAGCCGCGACGGCAATGGGAGCTCCAATGGAATGCCCGCCTCCCAGTACCAAAGATACACTGGGCTTAGACAAGCCCTTGATCATCTCAGCTATAGCTAAACCGGCCTCGATGTCGCCGCCCACGGTATTGAGTATGATCAACACTCCGTCAATCTCCGGGCTCTGCTCCACTGCCACCAGCTGAGGTATAATATGTTCGTACTTGGTAGTCTTATTGCGGGGCGGCAGCAAAATGTGGCCTTCTACCTGCCCAACGATGGAGACACAGTGAATCCGGGACACCTCCGGCGGCGGCACCGCCAGCTGCCCCACCTCCCTAATGTTCTCCAGAGCAGCCTTCTGCCCCTCAACAGCTGCTTTGTCCGGCAGCTCGTCACCAGGCTCTGCTCCCGGCAGCCACGGTTCTTCGTTTCCCACCTGGGGCCCCAGATCACCATATCCAACAGCACCCGTCCCGGGCCGGTCCATATCCCTATCTGTTCCCAGCGGCTTGTCCACCCAGTTCATCCTTCCCGTGATCT
>LFTN01000181.1:530-3090 GCA_001513495.1 Clostridiales bacterium DTU087 | reverse complement strand
GAGCCAGCAGGGGGAGAGCTTCCGGATTTTCTCCGGTCTGAAAGGATCAGGATGATCCTAGTCATCGTTCTATGCACAGTGTATTCCTTTTTGCTATTGGGCCGGCTTCACTACATTGCGGCAACGGCGATTTTTGTCGGAGCGTTCATCTTGGTTTTCCGAGGAGCAGGCTGGCTGAAATCTGGAATCATTGGCGTGTTGGTGGCTGTTTGTGTTTGGCTCGCGTTTCAACAAGGGTTTGGAGTATTCTTGCCGTGAGACTGGAGGTGTTCACATGTCGCCATTAACGTTTGTGACTGAGTTCGTCAAACTGCTGGATATCACAACCATTTTCAATGTATTTTGGGCGACCGCGTTTGGGATTATCGTGGGAATGCTTCCAGGCTTGTCGGCCACGATGGGTGTCGCTCTCTTGACTGGTTTGACCTTTAGCTTTGCGTCGGAACAGGCAGTAGTGATCCTCATAGCTGTCTATGTCGGTGCCATCTACGGCGGCAGCCGTTCAGCTATTTTGCTTAACATTCCCGGAACAGCCTCCAATGCGGCCACCTGTCTAGATGGTTATCCTTTGGCCAAGCGGGGCGAGGCTGGATATGCTATTGGTCTGGCGACTACATCGTCTGCTTTGGGTACATTGTTTGGCCTAATCTGTTTAGCCATTATCTCACCCCTCTTAGGTAAGATTGCCCTGCAGTTTTCTTCCTGGGAGTTTTTCGTACTTTCAGTGTTTGGTATCGTTATTTGCGGCAATCTGACGGCGCCCAAAGATCCTTTAAAGGGCTGGGTAGCCGGCCTTCTAGGGCTGCTGCTATCCCAGATTGGCCAAGATCCAATCCAAGCATTTCCCCGGTATACTTTTGGTTCACTGCAGATGCGAGGTGGGCTGTCCCTGATTCCGGTGCTGGTGGGGGCCTACGGTGTAGGTGAAATCATTGGGGTGATGCAGTCTCCTGTCGGGTATAGAGTCAAGACCGAGATTACTCGGGTGATCCCCCGCATGCGTGACCTGTTCCGATACTGGAAGACCATCATTCGTTCCGGCATCATTGGGGTCATTGTCGGGGCCATTCCCGGTGTAGGAGAAGACACCGCTGCCTGGATTGCCTATGATTTCGCCAAGCGCTTCAGCAAGAAGCCGGAGGAATTCGGCAGAGGCTCCCATGAAGGGCTGATTGCCGCTGAGACGGCCAACAATGCCTGCGTCGGCGGTGCAATCATCCCGGTGCTCACCCTGGCGGTACCCGGAAGTGCACCGGCAGCCGTTTTGCTGGCAGCCATGTGGCTCCATGGGATTCGGCCTGGGCCCCTCTTGCCCATTGAACAGCCGACCTTCGTTGCCACCACTACGGCCATCTTCCTGTTGGCTACCATTGCCATGGCCGTTCTGGGGCTGTCCTTTGTGCGGCCCATCGTCAAGATCCTGCAGGTCCCCCGGACCATCCTGATGCCCATAGTCTTTGTGCTGTGTGCAGTGGGAGCCTACGCGATTAACGGCCGGCTGTTTGATGTGGGGGTCATGTTCTTGTTTGGACTCCTGGGTTATGTGATGCGGGAGAACAACTATCCGGCGGCGCCGTTGGTGCTCGGATTCATACTCGGGCCCATGGCTGATGATAATTTCCGCCGGGCAATGATCATCCGGTCAGGGGACTTTACTCCGTTTTTCACTCGGCCCATCTGCATAGTGCTCTGGCTGCTCACCCTGGCAGTTATCTTGAGCCGCAGCGGCCTCTGGGACTTAGTGAGAAAGAAGACGGTCAAGACAGCTGGTTAAGCGACTGTTGTAGGCGGCCAGAAACCGCTGGCATCTAGTCAGTTGGGAGCCTGTGATACCAGGAGGAGTAGTAATGAAATTCGCCATCTGTAACGAGTTGTTCGAGGGGTGGGCTTTTGAGTGCATCGTGGACTGCGCGGCCCAAGTGGGGTATCAGGGGATTGAACTGGCCCCCTTCACCTTCGGGGACTCGGTGATTGACATCTCTTCGGAGGAACGGAGAGCCATTAGGAAGACGGCTGAAGCAGCTGGGCTTGAAATCGTAGGACTGCACTGGCTGTTAACTAAGCCTGAAGGGCTGCACTTGATGCACCCTGACAAAGAGGTGCGGGAGAAGACTGTCGATTACCTGTGTCAGCTGGTTGAGTTCTGTGCTGACGTAGGGGGATGGATAATGACCTTCGGCTCACCCAACCAGCGCAGCATTTTACCGGGCATGTCCCGGGAGACAGCGTGGGGGTTTGCCGTCGAGGGCCTGCAGGCCTGCGGTGAGGCAGCCCGCAGCCGCGGGGTGATGATCTGCATGGAAGCCCTTCCCCCAGTTCAGACCAACTTCCTCAACACCAATGCGGAAGTGCGGGATCTGGTGAGGGCCGTTGACCATCCCAACATCCAGATGATGATTGACGTTAAGAGTATGTACGTGGAGGATATTTCAATTCCGGACAATATACATGCCTGTAGGGGCCTGTTTCACCACGTGCATGCCAATGATGCCAATCAGCGCTGGCCCGGTTCCGGCGATGTCGATTTTCGGCCCATATTCGCGGCTCTACAGGACGTAGG
>LFTN01000181.1:0-463 GCA_001513495.1 Clostridiales bacterium DTU087 | reverse complement strand
AATGGCCGAAGAGGCCTTGCGCTACATGTCCAAATGCTTGGCAGAAGTCCGTTCAGGCGTGGAAGGATGACCTGGACCGAATAGACATCATGCATACTTGCGGCTTCCTCAGCGCACCATAGATGTGAAATACAGCTATAAGGAGGCCGCATATGCAACCTATTCCAACAGTGACGCCTACGACCCACGATGTAACCAGGATCAATGCCGATATGCAGGCATTTGAGGGCAACTTCAAACTGAGCGTAAGCGGTTTTGATGAGAAAATGCCGGGTCATACATCCCATCATGACATGATCTTCCGGCAGCAGCCCCGCACGGCTAAGGAGATCGGCAGCGGCATCAGCCTGCCCAAGGAAGTCCGGCTGGAGATGGGCCTGATGCTGGATGAGCATCAGTGTGCTCTGACTGTTGCTCTGCACCAGTACAACAAACACCATTGGATGAGCGAAGGAGCCGAGGG
>LFTN01000115.1:416-5592 GCA_001513495.1 Clostridiales bacterium DTU087 | reverse complement strand
AGGCCTCATGTTGGCCCTGTTTGCCAATAACGATAGGCTTAAAGGGCATGCGTTTTTCCGCACTTCCCTCTTTTATCCCCATATGCTCCCCTGGGCAGTAGCAGCAATGGTGTGGATGTGGATGTTTCAGCCCCGTAGAGGCCTAATCAATAACCTGTTCGGCCTGAAAATTGATTGGCTGCGCAGCGCCGTTTATGCTTTGCCTGCACTGATTCTCGTAGCGATCTGGAAGGGTACTGGCTTTAACTTCCTCTTATTCTTATCAGGCCTGCAGAGCATTCCTAGGGAGTTCTATGAAGCAGCTGAGCTAGAGACCAACAGCTGGTGGCATAAGTTCCGTTACATAACTTGGCCTATGCTCAGCCCCACAACCTTTGTAGTACTGCTGCTGGCCATCATTGGTTCATTTCAGTCGGTAGACCTGGTCTACATCATGACCCAAGGCGGACCGGCCAACCGCACCAATGTAATTATCCATTACATATACCAGCAGGGAATTGCCAGCTGGCGCTTGGGCTACGGCAGCGCCTTGAGTTTCTTGTTGTTTGTCATCCTGCTGGCTTTGACAATCATCTACCTGGCTGCTATGGAAAAGAGGGTGCACTATGAAAGATGACTCTCGACGAAAAAAACCCGCCCTGTTGTTCAACTACATCGTGCTTACATGCTTTTCGATCCTCATCGTCACACCACTCTTTTGGATAATAGTCACCAGCCTCAAGGGCCAGGCAGATATCTTCCGCAGGCCTCTGGCTATACTGCCGTCTGAAGTAATGTTTTTAAGCAATCTGGAGGAAGTGCTGAGACGAGCGCCTTGGACTATGTATTTCAGGAACACTGTCGTACTAGTGTTCGGCCTCCTGGCCGTGCAGCTGGTGGTATCAGTGCTGGCAGCCTACGCCTTTGCCTTCTTTGACTTCAAAGGCAAGAATGTCATCTTTATCCTGGTGCTGCTTCGCCTGATGATCTCCCCGGACAGCGTGGTTCTGCCCAACTACTTGACCATTATGAGGCTGGATATCATGGATACTCTGCTTGCTGTGGGGCTGCCCTTTGTCGGCTCTGCCCAAGCCATCCTCTTGTTCCGGCAGGCGTTCCTCCAGCTCCCAAGGGAGTTGAAGGAAAGCGCTCAAGTGGACGGCTGCGGTGATCTAAGGTTTCTCCAGCAGATCGGGGTACCGCTGATCAAACCAGCTGTTTTGACCTTTAGCATCATCAGCATTGTGTACCAGTGGAACGCCTTCTTCTGGCCCATGCTGGTGACCGAAAGCAATACGGCCAGGACCCTCCCGGTCGGTTTAGCCCAATTCGGCCTTCGGGCAGAGAGCGGCTCAGAGTGGGGCCTGACTATGACAGCCACACTGCTGGTGATCGCTCCGATCTTGATAGCCTTTGCCATTTTTCAGAAGCAGTTTATCAACAGCTTCTTGAGATCTGGTTTGAAATGAGCAGTTGCTTGGAAAGGGGGGATCCTTGGAGGAAGGACGGAGTGTTTTAGCATGGGAGAACGTGTCCTGTTGAATCTCAACTAAAGGGGGAAACCGAATGAAAAGCTCAAGACTGACTGTAATGTTGGTTGTGTTGGCAATGGTATTAGGTTTAGCGTCTCTAGCTAGCGCGGCCCCTATCGAGATCCGTTTTCTCTTCCCCGTTCAGACCGCCGGCGCCCTGGCTGTAGCCATGGAAGACATCGTAGATGAATTCAACCAAGCCAATCCCGATATTAAAGTTAACGCCATTTTCACCGGCAACTACGGCGCCACTAATGATCGCATTCGCACCACTACACTAGCCGGCAATCCGCCCCACGTCGCCCTGACAGAGATGGTACAGGCAATAGCCTTGGATGAACTCAACGCTGTTGTAGACCTTACATCATATATCGAGGCGGAAGGGCCGGGCTTCTACGATGACTTCATCGACGGATTCTGGCGGGGATTCCAACTAGAAGGCAAGATTCTCGGACTGCCTTTCCAGCACAGCGTCCCTCTAGCCTATTACAATCTGGATGCCTTGGCCGAGGCAGGCCTTGACCCAGACAACCCGCCCACCACCTGGGATGAGACCAAGAAGGCCGCAGAGGCTCTCCTGGCAGCCGATCCCAACCGTCTGCCCATTGTCTCTCCCGGCGATGCTTGGGTGCTGCAGGGCTTAGTCGAGTCCAATTCAGGTTCATATGTAAAGGACTTAGAGACACCCAGCTTTGATGATCCAAAGGTAATAGAGGCTCTCCAGTTCTTCTACGACATGGTCCATACCTGGAAACTGCTGGAGATCCGGGGCTATGGTGAAGCATCTGAGGACTTCCTGGCTGGGGACACAGCCATCATGTACAACTCCACCGGCTCCATGGCCTTCGTGCGGGATAACGCCTACTTTGATTGGAGCGTCGGGCCGCTGCCCAGGAACACTGTCCACTCCTTCCCCTACGGCGGGGGCGGACTATACCTCTTCAAGGGGCATTCTCCTGAGGAAGAAGCAGCTGCCTGGCGGTTCATGAAATACCTCACCAGCCCTGAGATCACTGCCCGTTGGTCTAGGACCAGTGGATACTTCGCTGTGCGTAAGTCAGCATATGAGCTGCCCGAGATGCAGGCTTACTTTCAGCAGTTCCCGCAAGCCAAGCAAGCCTCCGACCTGCTTCAGTACACCAACCGACAGTGGATCCTGCGCCGCTATGGAGAAGCTTCACAGCTGGTTGGCACTGTTTTCGAAGCAGTGCTGGTACTGGGAGAGAAGACACCGGCAGAGGGTATGGAGGAACTGCAGGCTCAACTGAGTCCCCTTTACAAGTAAACAGCAAGTGCTGCCCTGCCTTCGGGCAGGGCGGCAGTACAGCAGAGGAGGATGACGGTGGATATCTTTGCAAATCACGCCCATGTTTTCCCTCGGGAAGTCCGACCCGAGGGCTCGATAGAAACACTGCTGCGACTAATGGATAAGTGCCAAATCAAACGGGCAGTCGCCTTTGCGCCTTTCATCGACCAAGTAAAGGATCTAGGTATCGACCCAAATGAATGGCTGGCCCAGGAACTAGAAAAACATGACAACATCTGTGGTTTTGGTACCATCGACCTAGACAAGCCGGATCTCGCTAAGCAGGCGGAAACCATTGCCAATCTAGGGTTTAAGGGTGTTAAGCTGCATCCAGCGTACCAGCAGTTCAACATCCTGGCAGATGAACTCAAAGACTTCTATGCCGCTGCCGAAGAACTAGGCCTTCTGCTCTGCTTTCATCTAGGAGTGCATTGGCATAGGATCAAAGATTACCATCCCCTCCTCTGCGATGAGCTGGCCCATTTCTACCCCAATCTCAAGTTTACCATGGAACATGTAGGCGGCCTCAGCTTCTTCCTCGACGCGCTAGCGGTGCTGACTAACAACCTGGAAGGCGGCAACGTCTATGCTGGAATCACCAGTGTGTTGAATAAGAGTTTTAACCAACTGTGGTACCTGGGCCCGGAACGCATGGAGCTCTTGGTTTCCCTCATCGGCAGCAAGCAGATGATCTTTGGACTCGATTTTCCCTATAACGATGCATACAGGGTCCAAGAGGCCATCGATGTGATTATGGGGCTCGATATCTCGGCTGAGGATAAGGCTAACATTCTTGGGCGTAATCTGGCACGACTCTTAGACGTGGCTGATTAACCCAGAGATCCTGTTGGCATGAACTCTGCCATAGGCAGATAGATGAATTGCTCAACTTAAGAATCTGCCACCGCATCGATCTGAAAGAAGCGAGGCTTGCCATCCTCTTTGCTCATTTAGGTAACGGGGTAATAACCAGAATTGTCCGCTTTCTCAAGGGTCGATGGGCTAGTCGAGTGGGGCAGAGCTAACTGCTCATTTCAAACCAGATCTCAAGAAGCTGTTAATAAACTGCTTCTGAAAAATTGACCAGTTCCTAGCGCTGCTCCACGACACAGACCCGCGCACTTCGATCATGTTCCCGATTCGTCGGTCTTTGCCCAGAGCGGGCGACGCTGCGGCACTGACGGAGCGGTTTCCGCAAAGTGGCTGCCCGACATCACCACTGCGGACAGGGTTCTGAAGACCCATAGACTGACCTCCGCGTTGGCTCGTCCTCAAAAAAACCAATCCATTCATCATTTTTTAGTTCATTTTTGAGAATCCTATGATATGTTTATGACTATTGTAGGTTATGTTTTAGATGACGAAGGACGACGGTCCATCATGTTGGTACCGGTAGGTGTTAACCCTACTAGTAGGCACATCTTGACCTAAGCTATCCCGCAGCAGGCTATAGCCGCCGGTCAAGAAGGAGACTAGTTGGTTAGTGCTTAGATTAACAAGGATGCTGTGAAAAACATGAGAAAGGCATCCAGTCTGTTGCTCGTAGGTGTTCTTTTGCTGGTAGCGTCCACTTATGTGTATGGCTCAGAATCAACGGCAGAAAAGACGCTGGGGATAGCATTGGAGGTACCGCCCTACGCTGAATTCGAGATTCTATCAGGAGGGGAGACGTTCCAACTAGCGTTCGAGAAAGGCGCGACACAGTCTAATTCGCACTCCATAGAGTTCTTGACCAAGAGAAACGCTCACTTCTATTGGACTATAGACGCTGAACCGCTTGGTGTTGAGAATCTGAACGTCAAACTTCTGCTTGACCTCTGGGTGAGCAGCGGATATAGACCATATTCGCCATCATCGGGAAGTGATGAAAAGCTAGTTGGTGAGGGAGTTGAGTGGTCCTTTAATAACGTACAGCAGGGTACAAACAGGTGGAGGCTGACCGCACTCGCCTGGATAGAAGAAGGCAAAGACTGGCCGGATGTACACGCGGGCTCGTACTCCAAGAACATATATATGACCATCTTTCCGCCCAACTAATGATGATTATCTAGGCTAGTTTCAGGCTTTCCCTCGAGAACGCTGCAGGTTCACAGACAAATACAATGTAAAGTAGGGCAACGTTAGCCTTGAACAGCTAGTGTTGCCCTACTCGCTTCTCCAGGATAGACCAGAGTACTCTCTTCCCCCGCAACTCCCACTGAGCTGGTCCCAAGTCCCCAAGCTAATATGGAGATCACATGTGAGACGTCTGCCCATGCCGACTCAAAAGCTGTCCGCGCATCTCAAAAAATGCTGAGGCTACAAAGACCCAGGCGGCCTGAGCCTACGCCTTCATCCCTGTCAGAGCAATACCCTCAAT
>LFTN01000115.1:0-377 GCA_001513495.1 Clostridiales bacterium DTU087 | reverse complement strand
TGCCATTGGGCAGAGTACATGCTTCTGAACTGGGCCAAACCTACTGCTACGGTGAACTTGTTGGGATTGGTCAGGTAGATGACCGGCCCCAAAAGGTCATTCCAGACTCCCAGGAATGAGAAGATGCCGACTACGATAAGCGGCGGCTTGGCCAGCGGCAGGATTACCCGCCAATATACATAAAGGGGTGATGCGCCATCCACATAAGCTGCTTCATCCAGCTCATATGGTATGGACATAAAGAACTGCCTTAGGAGAAAGATGTAAAACGGCGGCCCGAACCAGGCCGGCAAGGTCAGCGGCACAAAGGTGTTGACCAGGTTCAGCCGGCTCCACAAAATGAAAGTGGGAACAAGGGTAACAGCATAGGGCAGCAT
>LFTN01000034.1:2084-7844 GCA_001513495.1 Clostridiales bacterium DTU087 | reverse complement strand
CTGGGGGCCGCTGACCGGATCTTCGAGCTCTTGGATGTAGATGCAGTTGTCAAGGAACCGGCAAGGCCAAGAAGACTGGGGAAGGTAGAGGGAAGAGTCGCCTTCGAGAATGTGAGTTTTGCCTATGTCCCAGGACAGCCGGTACTTCAAGACATCGATCTGGAGGTTGAACCTGGCGAGATAGTAGCACTGGTCGGCCCCAGCGGTGCCGGCAAGACCAGTCTGGTGAATCTGCTGCCCAGATTCTACGATCCGGCCACGGGGTGTGTACGGCTGGACGGCATTGACCTGCGGGAGTTGTCGCTGCGGGATCTGCGGCAGCAGATCGGCTTAGTGCCCCAGGAGACGATCCTCTTTGGTGTATCGGTGCGGGAAAACATCCTCTACGGGCGGCCCAATGCTGCAGAACGGGAGATTATCGAAGCAGCCAAGGCTGCCAATGCCCATGATTTCATCATGTCACTTCCTGACGGTTATGATACCCTCTTAGGTGAACGGGGTGCGACTCTCTCCGGCGGCCAGAGGCAGCGCATCGCCATCGCCAGGGCGGTGCTGCGCTCTCCCCGCCTTTTGATCCTTGATGAAGCGACATCGGCTTTGGATACCGAATCAGAACTTCTGGTTCAGGAAGCCCTGAGCCGCTTGATGGTGGGGCGGACAACCTTTGTGATCGCCCATCGGCTGTCAACCATCCGCAATGCCCACCGCATCTTGGTCTTGGATGACGGCAGAATTGCCGAAAGCGGTTCCCACACAGAGCTAATGGCTAAAGACGGGCTTTACCGGCGGCTGTATGAGGCTCAATTCCACAAAGAAGATCAGGAGATATCAGCTGCTGATAGAGGTTTATTGAATTAGGATACTAGGGTGAGGAGTCATTGGGGGAAATGCTGAAACAGGGCAGGGGAAAAGCCGGCCCAATTTTACTGATCACCAATGGGCATGGAGAAGACCTCTTGGCGGGTGTACTGGCTCAGGCTCTTCACCGGCGGCGGCCCGATTTGGAGCTGTGGGCCTTTCCCATTGTGGGAGCAGGCAGCGCTTTCCGGCGTTTTCCGGTAAAGGTAGTCGGCATTCAAGAGGAGATGCCCTCCGGGGGATGGGTGCGCCAGAGCTGGAAGGCACTGCGGACAGATATCCAAGCGGGATTCCTGCAACTCACTTGGCAGCAGTGGCAGGCCCTCAAGGCCTTAGGCAGGCAAGTTTCCTACACCGTTCCCGTAGGGGACATCTATGCTCTTTTCCTAGCCTATCGATTTGTGAAAAGGCCCATCACCTTTGTGCCTACAGCTAAATCGGATTATATCCGCAGCCATCTGGCTGTTGAAAGATATCTGATGAAAAAGCACTGCCAGCTGGTAATGCCCCGGGACGCACTCACTGCCGACGGCTTAAGGCACAGGGGAGTTCCGGCTAAGTATGTAGGAAACTTGATGATGGATGCCATCTTCCCTTCTGGCAAAAAGCTCTGCGGTGCTGATGGCAAGTGCGTAATCGGCATTCTCCCCGGCAGCCGGGATGAGGCTTACCTTAACCTTCCCCTTCTGTCCTCGGCCATGGATGAAATTGCAGCGGAGCTGCCCAATGCTTATTTTGCGGTGGCTTTGGCAGGGAATTTATCTATAGACAAAGCAGTTGAAATCTTCATCCAGAACCGATGGGAGCCCGCGGCTAACACCGTGCCTGGCTTGGAGAGGGAACGCTTTCTCGGAAAAAATGGAGCCTGCCTGCTCCTCGCCCAGGGGCGGTTTGGCGACATCCTTGAAGCCAGCCGGGCCTGCATCGGACTGGCAGGGACAGCCAATGAGCAGGCAGTGGGCTTGGGCAAGCCAGTTGTCGCCTTTCCAGGGCCGGGTTCTCAGTTTACCAAGAAGTTCCTGGCCATGCAAAAGCGCTTGCTGGGAGACTCCCTGGCAGCTGTGGAGGGGCCCCGGGCCGCGGGACAAGCTGTCCTGGAGATATTGGCGGATGGGGAGAAATACCGGCACATGGCTGCTTGCGGGAGGGAACGGATGGGGGGGCCGGGAGGTGCTGACCGCATGGCTGCTGAGATCATCCGGCTTTGGGAAAAGCAGCTGGAGAGACAATGAGGTGTTGGAATGAAACCAAGAGCCAGTGTCATCATACCGACGTATAACCGCAGAGAACTGCTGCGCAGGGCGCTGTTGGCCTTGGCAGAAAGCACTGTGCCCTTTGAGGATTTTGAAGTTATAGTTGTCGATGATGGTTCTACTGATGGGACCACGGAGATGATCAATTCCCTGGGACTCCCCTATGATTTGGCCTATGAAAGGCATGAGCGGAAGGGCCCTGCCGGTGCCCGCAACTTGGCCATCAAGCTGGCACGGGGGGAGATCATGATCTTCATCGACAGCGACATCCTGGTGGTGCCGGAGTTTGTCGGCGCCCACCTTGCTGCCCACAAAGAGCCCAAGGTAGTCGCAGTGGGCCCCGTTGTCCATACCGACAATCTTGATGATCCGTACTCGACGCCTTTCAAGCTCACTGATATCTCCGGGGCTTTCTTCGCCACCGGCAATGCGTCGGTAGCCAAGGAACACCTGCTGGAGGCGGGACTGTTTGATGAAGCTTTCAACCAGTACGGCTGGGAGGATTTGGAGCTTGGCCACAGGCTGCGCAAGCTGGGCCTGCGGAAGGTTAAGGTGCCTGAGGCTGTGGGCTACCACTATAAGGAGCGGCTGAAGGTGGCCTCCCTTCCCCGCCACCGCCGGCGGGAGTGGGAGCGGGGCAGGATGGCGGTGGTCTTTGTGGAGAAAGACCCATCCTGGGCCACTCGCCTGCAGGTAGAGATGAGCCCCATCATGTTTGGACTGGATAGACTCTTGAGTATAGGGAACTGGCCCAATGCCCAATGCACCCAGCGCTGGCTGCAAGCCCTGGAGGACCGGGGATGGCATTGGCTTGTCAGGGTTCTCGTCCGGTTGATCACTCACCACGATTACATGGAGGGTATGCGGGAAGCCTTGAGGGAAAGAGAAGGCGCCCGCAAAGGGCGGCTTTCCGACAACTGAGAGAGCTGAAGGAAGGGGAGTACGATGGAGAGGATACTGGTCACCGGTGGTGCTGGTTTTATCGGTTCACATATCGCCGATGCTCTGCTGGCAGAGGGATACAAAGTGGGAGTCGTTGATGACCTTTCCACCGGCAAGCGGGAACGTGTCCCCCCTGAGGCGGCATTTTATCAGTGCGATATCTGCTCACCGGAGCTAGAGGCGGTATTCGCTGATTTTCAGCCCGATAAGATCATCCACGCCGCTGCCCAGGTGCGGGTCAGCACTTCATTAGCCAACCCCGAGTTCGATGCCCGCATCAATATTCTGGGCAGCCTGCAGGTCTTGGAGCTTGCCCGCCGCTTTGGCTGCCGCCGCATCGTCTATTCTTCTTCAGCGGCTGTTTACGGAAACCCCCAGTACCTGCCGGTGGATGAGGGCCATCCCATACACCCCATTTCTCCTTATGGGATCAGCAAGCACACAGTGGAACACTATTTATATATGTACCAACAGCTCTATGGATTGGACTACGTTGTGCTGCGCTACTCCAATGTCTACGGCCCCCGGCAGGACAGCAGCGGCGAGGGGGGAGTAGTCGCCATTTTTATTGACCGCCTGCTTGCCGGTGAGCCGCCCATCATTTACGGAGATGGCTGCCAGACTCGAGACTTCATCAACGTTAAGGATGTTGCCCGGGCCAATATTCTGGCATTGAGATACGGCAAAAGCCGCATCTTCAACGTGAGCAGCTCAGCTGAAACCTCTGTCAATGACCTGCTCAGGCTGATTCAGATAGAAATCGGCTGCCAGGGCAAGGTAATACACGAAGCAGAGCGGCCGGGGGAGATCAGCCGCAGCCTATTGTCCAATCGGGAAGTGTTAAGGGCATTTAACTGGAAACCGGAAGTTGATTTAGAAAGCGGACTGCGGGAGACAGTGTCGGAAGTTAGAAAAACTGGTACAAAGCCCTCAAAGGGAGAGGCTTAGTCCTTGGCGAACTCCATTAGCAGGGGAGTGCTGCCCTGAGCAGGGAAGAAGGTGGAAAGCATGGCTGTCAAGGCTGCTGAGCTGGTTAAGGCATACCACGGCCGCAAAGTTGTTAATGAAGTCAGTCTAGAGGTCAATCAAGGGGAAGTTGTAGGGCTATTGGGCCCCAATGGCGCCGGCAAGACTACCACCTTCTATATGATCGTCGGTTTGGAGCGGCCCGACGGCGGGTGCATCTATTTGAACGGCGAAGATATCACCTCCCTCCCTATGCACCTCCGGGCACAGAGGGGTTTAGGTTATCTTCCCCAGGAAGCTTCAGTCTTTCGCAAGCTGTCGGTGGAGGAGAACATCAGAGCCGTTTTGCAGCTGATGGACCTGACGCCGGCAGAACAGAAACGGCGGCTTGAGCAGCTGCTCCATGAATTTGATTTGGAGCGGGTTCGCCACAGCAAGGCCTTCATGCTTTCTGGCGGAGAGCGGAGGCGTACCGAGATCGCCCGGGCTCTGGCTACCAACCCTGCGGTTTTGCTCTTGGATGAACCCTTCGCGGGGGTAGATCCCATTGCGGTGGCTGATCTGCAGAACATTATTGCCCATCTCAAGGGCCAGGACTTGGGAATCTTGATTACAGACCACAATGTGAGGGAGACCCTGTCCATCACCGACCGGGCATATATCATGCATGAAGGCAAGATTTTGGTTTCCGGCTCTTCAATAGATATCGCCAATGACGAAACAGCCCGCAAGTTCTACCTGGGAGAGCGGTTTAGTCTATGAGAATCCTTGATCGGTATGTGGCACGTGAGATGCTTGCTCCCATGTTTTTTGGCATCTGCGCATTCACCAGCCTGTTTGTGGGGACAGATATCCTGAATTTGGTCACCATGGCTATGGACCTGGGTGCACCCCTGACTACCGTGGGCAAACTTTTTGTCTTAAGGCTGCCCCAGATAGTGGTGTGGACCTTTCCCATGGCTGTACTGCTGGCAGTACTGCTGGCTTTAAGCAGGTTGTCGGCAAATAGCGAGATTGTGGCTATGAAGGCGGGGGGCTTGAGCTTTTATCGCATAGCTGTACCGGCCATAGTGATCGGCATCTTGATGACAGGCACAACCTTGGCCATCAATGAGCTGGTGGTGCCTGCGGCCAATGCTGAATATAGCTTGACCGAAATGGAGATGCGGGGACAAACCTTGCCCCGGATAACAAGGAATGTTATCCTTAGAAGGTATAGTGGCAATGTGCTCAGCTGGTTCTTGTACGCCGCCCGGTTTGACAGCCAGCTCCAGGTAATGGAAGATGTAACCATTGTCACTTTGAAAAAAGGCAAGCCGGAGGAAACGACCTACGCCCCCCGGATTATTTGGGATCAGAGCGGCTGGTTTATGGAAGACGGCGTCAGCCATTTCTATGATGACAGCGGCAAGACTGTTACCATGCGCTTCGCCGGCGGCAGGCAGCCGGTGGATATCGGGCAGAAGCCCCGGGAGATAATAGCATCACAGAAGCGGCCCGATGAGATGAATATTCGAGAGCTTGCCCGTCATATAGAGATCTTAAGGTCTCAAGGTGCTGAAACCCAAAAACTTGAAGTTGACTGGCATTTGAAGTGGGCGATTCCCGCTGCCAGCTTGATATTTGCACTGGTAGGCGCCCCCTTGGGCATGCAGTCACACAGATCGGCTTCTTCTGTCGGCTTTGGGCTCAGCATCATCGTCATTTTTATCTACTATGTGATTATGACCTTGGGATCAGC
>LFTN01000034.1:0-2053 GCA_001513495.1 Clostridiales bacterium DTU087 | reverse complement strand
AGATAGGCTGCTGGGAGGTTTTTGCGGGATTTCTAACTTGAGAGGTGGTGAAAGAGATGTATGGAGTGACGCTGATAGCGGTACTGGGCCTTGTAGGCGGCATCATCGCGTACATAGGCGACAGGATCGGCATGAAGGTAGGCCGCAGCCGCCTAAGCCTCTTCGGCTTGCGTCCTAAGCATACATCGGTGATCGTCACCATCTGTACAGGAGTCATCATTGCGGGAGCTTCCATTGCTGCCCTGACCATCGCCTCCCAGGACGTGCGGACGGCGCTGTTCCACATGAAAGAGATTAAAGAGGCCCTGGCTAACAGTGAAGCCCTCTACCAGAGCACCAAAGCCCAGCTGGATGAAGTAGAACTCCAGTTAATCGAACAGGAAAAGCAGGCAGCTGAGCTCACAGTGCAGATTCAAGAGAAAACCAGAATGTACGCGGATCTCGATGAACAGCTCCAGACTGTTGTCCTTCAAAGGGACGCAGCCCAGCAGGAACTCAATGATGCCCGAAGTGCCCTAGAAGGTATTACAGAGCGGTATGAAGCGACTAAACTTCAGTACGATCAGGCCCTTAGCGATCTGGAAAGGGCAAAATCTGAGCTGAACACTACCAGGACGCAGCTGCAGGAGGCCGTCACCCAATTGGCCAGGGAAGAGCAGCGCTATGACAATATGAAACAGATCAATGAGCGGCTGGATGCCCGGATCAGAGAACTGCAGGAAACCGAGGAGCGGATGCGGGAGCAGATGGCAGTGCTGTCTGAAGAATATGAGAGCTATATCCGCCGCCAGGAAGGGATTATTATGGAGGCCACCAGGCGGCTGCAGGAGATTCAGCAGGGGGATTTCGCTTTCCAAAGCGGCGAGATCCTGCTGGCCACCATTATCGATGGCGGTATGTCCCAAGACCAAGTGCGGTCAGAGCTTTTGACCTTCCTGCGGCAGGTGGACCGGCTGGCCCTAGAGCGGGGTGCCAGCATCGAAGGCAGGTCCAGTGCCGTTAAGGTGCAGTCAGAGGAGCACTTTAACCAAGTGGTGGAGGCACTGGCTCTCCAGTCAGAGAAATTCGTGGTGCGGGCTGTGTCCATCAGCAACACCTTGGTGGGCGATCCGGTGATCGTCAGGCTGGTACACTTCCCCAATCAGCTGATCTACCGGAAGGGGGATGTTGTTAGCTCCACTGTTGTGACAACTAAGCTTCCCGCCGAGATCGAGGCTGCCCTGCTGGAGCTGCTGCAGGATGTAAGTGCAGCAGGAATCGAACAAGGCATGATCACCAAGGCCGACGGTTCAGTTGGCGACGTCAGTGTTGATGATTTCTTGAACGCCATGGCAGAGGTCCGCCGCCTGCGGGGGCCGGTAGTGGTAAATGCTGTTGCTGATATCAACATCTGGACTGCCATCGGCCCTTTGAAGGTGCGGCTGACGGTAGAGCCGGCTCCAGATGAGCCAGCGGAATAGATTATCAAGCTCTGAATAGCCCCAGGCAATTGCCTGGGGTTTTCTATTATTGCCGCCCTTGGCAGGATGTTGCCGCCTTACCGGAAGTTGCAGCCGGTTGGCTAGTAGGGATCATTCTGCCCCTTCCCGAAGAACTAAGAGTGGAAAGTAGAAGCCCAAACAGGCGCCAAAAGGGGGGTATGCCGGTGCATCGCCGAACTGTAATTTTGCTGCTTGCATTGCTTATCGTACTGACTGCAGGGACAATACCGGCAGCTGCAGCCTCCTTTGATCTCTTACTGAAGGGCAGCTGGGTCTACGCTGACCTAGCTGTGCTAGCCGATGGAGGGCTGCTGGAGGGCTTTCACAGCGCCCAGGAGTTGGCAGAAGTGTATCCCCTGACGAGGTACGAAGCAGCACTCCTGATTGGGGATCTGTTAATGCCTGCAGCGCAAGCAGGCTCCCAAGCCGGCATATCTGCCGACACCTTGATGTGGAGAATGCTCGAGAGTAAAGGCGGGGATCCGTCGGTGCAGCTCTCTTCGGAGGTTGTGGCTCAAACCCGCCGCGCTTCGGAGGCTGCCTCCAGGGCACTGGCCAAATTAGCTCTGGAG
>LFTN01000165.1:2035-12678 GCA_001513495.1 Clostridiales bacterium DTU087 | reverse complement strand
TCCGGCACTTCGGGCATCAAGGCTGCCATCAACGGCTGCCTGAATCTCAGTGTCCTTGACGGCTGGTGGGTTGAGGCCTGCCAGCACGGCATCAACGGCTGGCAGTTCGGAGGAGGATATGAAGGGCCCAACCAGAGCAAGTACGACTTGGCCGGCTTGTATGAAGTCCTGCTGGACGATGTGCTCCCCACCTACTACGAACATCCAGAACAGTGGCGGCAGATGATGGCAGCCAGCATCAGATCAACCTATTATCGCTTCTCTGCCCAGCGGATGCTGATCGAATACTACAACATCATGTATCAGCCCTCTAGAACGGCAAAACTCTTAGCAGAGGAAATCGACCATGTAATCGCCAGCAGCCTTCACTAGGCCTTTTTGAGAAAGCCATCTCACCATGTTCAATTGGACTGCCAGCACTCTAGGAAGATCTAGATAGGCCGAGGTGAGCCTTCAAATGCTCAACCCCGGCCCATACTGTGGCCTTAACTCAATCGTGCCGCCGGCATCCCCAACCTAGTTTATCCCTCCGCCAGTGGCAGATAACTGGTGCGGTAGTCTCCTAGGCCGGCAACCATCTTGGTTATGTCTGAATAGCTGTAGCCGTGGGACATGAGAGGTTCAATGATATTTTGCCTTATATCGGGAACATAGCATTTCATCACTTCACCGGCTCCCGTCAGACTGTATGTTTCACAACACGCTGGGACCAGCACCGAATCCCCCGGTTGCAGAACTACATGAGTGCCATGCCCATCAGCTTCCAGAACAAAGCTGCCCTCAAGGCAGGTTAACAGATGAAATCTTTCTCCCTCGGTTGCTTCCGTGACAGTGCCCTGAACCAGCAGGATCTCTAAGGCAAAATAGCGGTTAGCCACCATAATAGCCTTCTGCCCTGCTGCGTGGGCAATGGTCACACCTGTCACAGGCTCGGTCCGCTGTCCGGCAAACTGGATCACATCCAGTGCCTTCTTGATGTGCAGCGGCCGGCTGTTGCCTGCAGCATCAACCCGATCCCAATCGTAAAGGCGGTAGACGGTATCCGAGTTCTGCTGAATCTCTGCCACCATCACTCCACTGCCCAGGGCATGCACCATCCCCGCCGGCACATCAAAAACATCGCCCGGCTTCACAGGGACCCGGTTCAAATAACCGGCCAGTGTCCCATTGGCGATTGCCTCCCTGAGGGATTCCCGGGTCGCTCCGGGTTTCAAGCCGTAGATGATCTCAGCTCCCGGCTGGGCGGCAATTACATACCAGGCTTCCCATTTGCCGGGATCTCCCGACTCGTGGTCAGCCGCATACTCATCATCGGGGTGCACCTGAACTGAGAGATAGTCATTGGCATCGAGTATCTTCAAAAGCAGCGGGAACTTAACTAAAGCCGAGTCGGGCAGTGCTGTGCCGATTAGAGCCCTCCCATAAAGGCTCATCAGTTCCGGCAGGCTCGTCCCCGCTAAAGGCCCGTTAGCGACAACACTGACCCCCTGGTCATGGGCAGCAATCTCCCAGCTCTCCCCAATATTGCTGCCGGGAAGTGCCCTGCCAAACTGCGTACTCAGGGCTGTTCCGCCCCAGACTTTGTCTTTATAGATTGGAACAAATGTAAAGGGATACGGCTTGATCAACTGAAGTCCTCCCCGCACAGCTCAGCTGCTGCCCTGAGACAGCCGCTTCTCCAAAGCCTCTCGCTCCTTTTCAAAACCAGGCTTGCCCAAAAGAGCAAACATATTGCGCTTATATGCTTCAACACCGGGCTGATCAAAGGGATTTACTCCCAAAAGATACCCGCTGATGGCACAAGCCTTTTCAAAGAAGTACACCAACTGGCCGAAGTTGTATTCACTGAGCCGCGGCACCCGCACCACAAGGCTGGGGACGCCGCCGTCAGCATGGGCCAGCAAAGTCCCTTCCAAAGCCTTCTGATTCACAAAATCTACGGTCTTGCCCGCTAGATAATTAAGGCCGTCTAGGTCCTGTTCCTCACTGGTGATCGCCAGTTCCGACTGGGGATTCTCTACCTGAATCACTGTCTCCATCATCACCCGCAGGCCATCCTGAATGTACTGGCCAAGGGAGTGAAGATCAGTAGTAAAATCCACTGACGCCGGGAACAGGCCCTTGCGGTCCTTGCCCTCACTTTCACCAAAGAGCTGCTTCCACCATTCCGCCAGGTAGTGAAGCGCCGGTTCATAGGTTACAAGAATCTCAATCAGCTTGCCCTTGCGGTACAGGCAGTTCCGCACTGCGGCATACTGGTAGCTGGCGTTGGCCTCTAGCTTTGCAGAAGCATACTCATGCATAGCCGCTTCTGCCCCCGCCATGACGGCATCAATATCCAAACCTGCCGCCGCCATGGGCAACAGGCCTACTGAAGTCAGCACCGAATACCTGCCGCCAACATCTTCGGGAATCACAAAGGTCCGATAGCCTTCGGCATCGGCCAGCTGTTTCAAAGCTCCCCGGGCTCGGTCGGTTGTAGCGAGAATCCTCTTCTTGCTGGCTTCCTTACCGTACTTCTGCTCCATGAAGGAGCGCAGGATGCGAAAGGCCACAGCCGGCTCTGTAGTCGTACCCGATTTGGAAATCACATTTACATAGACTTCCTTGTCTTCCAGCAAGGACAGCAGATCAGCCATGTATGAGCTGCTCAGGTTGTGACCGACAAAGAAAACAGGCACATTGACGCCGCTGAAAGGTGGTGTCAGCATCTCGATAGCTGCCCGGGCCCCTAGATATGACCCGCCAATGCCGATCACAACAAAGGCATCGGCACTAGACCGCACCTCCGCGGCGGTGTCCTTAATCCTGGCAAACTCATCTCGATCGTAATTTGCGGGCAGGTCCAGCCAGCCTAAGTAATCACTGCCTGGGCCCTTGCGGCTATGCAGCAGCCTATGGGCTTCCTGCACTTGTTCTTCCATATATGCAAGTTCATGCTTTCCAATAAAGGATAATGCCGGTGTGTAATCAAAAAGCAGTTTATCTGCAACTAAGGTCTTAGCCATTGTGTTTAGCGATGGAGCCGCGGCTCGATGCTGCGGACTAGATCGCCCCCACCCTCCTTCTCAGCCCCGCGGTCGCCCGGAGGCTTTATGGTCCTGCCCAATAACACCAACAGACTTCTCCTCTTATACTATTATCCCTACCGGCTTCTGGCAACAAGCCTGGATTCCCAGCTTAGTTCATCCGTGTACCCAGGTAATATTCACCGATATTGGCAGCGTGGTCGCCAATTCTCTCCAGGTTGGAGATGATATCCAGATATACTACACCGGAAATCGGTGAACAGAGGTTCTGATTAAGCCGATCAATATGCCTGCGGCGCAGATCCTCTTCCTGCTCATCTATGTGGGCCTCCCTGTCCTTGATCGCCAGGGCATGTTCGGGCTTCCCTTCCTGCCATGCCATCAGCGCTAGGTGGAATGTCTCCAGGGTGTAATCCAAGAATTCCAAAAGCTCTCTAGTAGCTGCTTCGCTGAACATGATCTGGTTCACGGCCTTGTGTTCTAAGAGCTCGCCCACATTATTCCCGTGATCGCCTACCCGCTCAATATCATTGATGAGATTATACAGCTGGCGGTGGCGCTCTGCCTGGCTGTCGGATAGAGACATCTTGGAAAGCTCAACCAAAAAGTGAGTGATGCCCTCCTCATATTGATCGATGGCATCCTCCAAGATCGCGACGCGGCCCAAGGCCTCCTCATCTGGGTTGCTGACATTGTCCCTGGCGATGGCAAGCATCTCCAGTGCCATCTCACCCATGTGCATCACTTCATTGAAGGCCTGCTGCAGGGCAGCCTCGGGAGTAGCCAAGAGACGGCTGTCTAGATGAAGGGACAGCTTTTTCTCCTTGGGATCGTCGGGTATAAGCCTGGTCACTGCATAGGCCAAGACACCGGCCAGCGGCAGCAAGATAAGGGTATTGGTCACATTGAAGACAGTATGGGCATTGGCGATCTGCCTTGTGATCGATGAAGCCGTGAGCCTGACCACTCTTGTGAACAGAGGCAGCAGAGGCAGGAAAATCAATGCACCGATGACGTTAAAGAGCAGGTGGGACATTGCCGCCCGCCGAGCATTGACCGATGTACCTATACTGGACAGCATTGCGGTGATTGTAGTGCCGATGTTATTGCCAAACAGCACCGGTAAGGCCAACTCCAAGGGAACTAGACCGTCTCTCGCCAGCCCCTGGATGATACCGGTGGTGGCAGAGCTGCTCTGCACGACAGCGGTCACTCCTGCACCAACCAATAAGCCTAAATACCACTTGCTCGACAATGTCAACATCAGCTCAGAAAAAACTGGGCTCGCCCGCAAGGGCTTCATGGCGCCGGTCATTGTCTCAATCCCGATGAACAAAAGGCCAAATCCCAGCAGGATTTCACCCCAATAGCGGTGCATCTTCCTTCTCCCAAACAGGAAAAATAAGGCACCGATGGCTACAAAGATCCAGGCATACTCACCCAGGTCGAAAGCAATCAGTTGGGCAGTTATGGTTGTTCCGATGTTGGCCCCCATGATGATGCCTATGGCTTGGGATAAGTTCATCAGTCCGGCATTGACGAAGCCCACCACCATGACAGTGGTAGCACTGCTGCTTTGAATAATCGAAGTGATCACTGTCCCCAAAAGTACTCCTAGAAGTTTGTTGGCGGTCAGGACTTCTAACCAGCGGCGCATCCTGCTGCCGGCTGCCTTCTGCAGGCCGTCACCCATTTCGTGCATCCCGAAAAGGAATAGACCCAGCCCGCCTAATAAACCGAAGATCATTTGAGCTATCAAAACAGATTCACTCTCCTACATCAGCTCTGCCTGAGCTAATAGAATCGGTTTCTCATCACTTACTTCCTTCCTGGCAACATCGTTTACCGGCTGACAGGCTTAAGATACGGCGGCAGGAAGGCGGCCAATCCCTTACGCGTAATCACTAAAATCCTGACCTACATTTCTTTCCCAGCAAGTGAGAAAACCAATCAGCTGCTGCAGTGAAGGGCTGTGCCCAGTCCGGACATAGTAGCCGGATGTAGCTGCCCCCAAAGTGAGAGCCTGCTGCGGCGAGAGCCCTAGAAGCAGGCCTAGACAGAACCCTCCATTGAAATTGTCCCCTCCGCCGGTGGTCAAAACCGGTTTGCTGGTATAGGGGCCTGGGGCTGAGTAGTATTCGCCGTCAATCACAGCCCCCGCTCCATCAACGGGATGGACCACTACACCCCAAAGGCCCATGGCATCAGCGATGGCCTCTGTGAGATCTCTTAGGCTTACCTCGTTCAAAGGCACTGAAAATTTGATTCCATAAGCCTTAGCTGCCTCAGTGGCCTCCTTGCGATTAATGCTCAGTACCGGCCGGTAATGGGAAGAGAAACGGCCGAAGATCTCTATCGCCTCACGCCAGTCCTCACCGGTCCGTTTCTCCGGATCGATTGGGTCCATAAAAAACAGAGGCGGTTCACCATCAAAGGTGACCTCGGGCAGAATCTCACTTTGCAGTCTCTGCCAAATGGAGTTCATTTCGGGAATCATGGTCCAATTAATGGTGCCAACCAGTTGGCTTCGCTGAATGAGGGCCTTTAGCTTATCTTTCCCTACCACAGATAGGATTCTATCCCAGGTGATCTCCTTCAACGGCGAGGTATTACACAGCATGATCTTTCCATCTTGGAATTCCAGAGCCAAGGTCTGTCCCGGATTAGCGATGTTGTAACACTCCACTGTCAAAGCCGCGAAGTCTTCGAACACGGGGTTCACGGCAGGATAGCCGATGCACCCAATATATGTAAAGCTGCAGCCGGCACTGGCCATGGCGGCTCCCGCACTCACTGCACTGCCCCCTGTCTTCACGTAACGGGGCACGTACTCAATGCTGGTACTCAATCCTGCAGCATCCATGATTTTCCGGCCGAAGCCCTGGATATTGTCTACTCTTGTAAAGTGCTGGAAATCATGACGCTTGTCCACAAGATCCGAGATCTGATCAATGAAAGCATCAAACCCAAACAGCACGTGCAGCTGCTTCACTTCTGCTTCCCGGCCTAGGAGCCGTTGGCGGGTACTGGCTATTAGCTGAACCACTTCGTTATCAGTCATCCATCTCAACCTCCAGTTGATAGATTGGCTGTCTAACGTCCATCCATGCTTCCAAGACACCGGCATCGCTTGATTCACTGGGCCGATGCTTATGTATCCAGGATTCTACCGGTGTACCAACTACTTCTTTTCGATTGGCTAGATCAAAATCCTGCCCAACTGGCATGCTGTCAGTATACTGTAACAAACAGTTCGCGTGGGATATCCGCCTCCCACAACTTGGCAGGAGCCCAAAAAAGAGGTTATCGCCCCATGCCGGCGAAAATCCCAACGAGACTGGGAGGGAATCCGGTATGAAACGTATAGCCCTGCTGCTGTTAGTATTTCTAGGCAGTGCAGTTGGATGTGAGCCGCAGCCCAGCCTAATGGCCAGGCTGGACTTGGAATCTCTGGGCCTAATTGTTGAAGCCGAGGCCAGCGATCTGGAACCGATAGTCACAGTATATGTGCAGAACAAGCTGCCAGAGGTGAAGATCATTGGCTCCCAGGCTATCTGGGCTCACCTGGGCAGGCCGGCAGTGCCTAGCTGCCTTTCTGTCCTAGAAAACCCCGAAACCTTGACTGCACTAAGGAAGGAGCTGGGAATCCAATATCTGGCGGTGATATCCATCGAGCCAGGAGAAGCTCCCCGGCACACTGCCTCATTTACCGTGGGGACCGATAAGTCAGAGGTTAGGCTGACCCAGTATGTAACAGTCAACCTGGAGTACATGGTCATCGATACCGGCTCTGGTGAGCAAGTCTATACCGGCCAGGCGGCAGGCAAATCCAGTGATGTTGCCGATTTGAAAGTCGGAACCCAGGGTACGCAGGTCGGTATCCAACTGACCAAGGATAGCTCTCTGCTAAAAGAGGCCGTCAGAAATGCCCTCAAAGAAACCGGCCTGTTCTGAGCAAGAGGGCAATTCCACCGCTGGTAACCATCGCAAAAGCTAAAGACCCGGTTTCCCGGGTCCTTTTTACTCTTACTTGTTTTTGCTCTTCGTCCTGTCCCTTACTTGAACTTTGGCAGCCAGTCGCCGTGGGCTTCAATTAGATCATCACACAGGGCGATAATCTGATCTATGGGCAGCTCGCTGCTTGTATGGGGATCTAGCAGGGCAGCATGGTAAATATGCTCCTTCTTGCCGGTCAATGCCGCTTCAATGGTCAAAAGATGTACGTTGACATTGGTCATGTTGAGTGCCGCCAGCTGGGGAGGCAGCTCTCCTACATAGCAGGGGCTCACACCGCTGGCATCGACTAGGCATGGTACCTCAACACAGGCTTCTTTGGGCAGGTTGGTAATCAATCCGTTGTTGATCACATTGCCGCCGATCTTGTAGGGTTTGTCTGTTTCCATGGCTTCGATGATATACGAAGCATACTCCGCAGTCCGCTCATGGGTGATGTGCTTGTTATTGACCAAGTCGTCCCGCATCTTCTCCCACCCCTTGATCTGGGCGACACAGCGGCGGGGGTATTCATCCAAGGGGATGTTAAATTTCTCGATCAGCTCAGGATACTGACTCTTGATGAAATAGGGCATGTACTCAGCATTGTGCTCGCTGGATTCGGTCACATAGTACCCGAAACGGTGCATAATCTCATGCCGCACCCTGTCCCAATCCGGCGCCCCCTGTTCCCTAGACCGCCGCTTGATCTCGGGGTACAGATCCTCACCGTTACGGGTGATCTCCAAGAGCCAAGCCATGTGATTGATTCCCGCGATTTTCCACTGCACATTGGAGGCGTCCATGCCCACACCCTCCAACAACTGGCGGGCACACACCTGCACACTGTGGCACAGGCCCACAGTCTTGACAGATGTTGCCCTGAGCATGGCACCGGTGAGAATCGACATCGGGTTAGTGTAGTTCAAGAACCAAGCATCGGGGCAGACCTCTTCCATGTCCCGGGCAAAGTCCAAGAGGACCGGGATGGTGCGCAAAGCCCGGAAGATGCCGCCAATGCCAAGGGTATCAGCGATGGTTTGACGCAGCCCGTATTTCTTGGGCACTTCGAAGTCGATGACAGTACAGGGCTCATATCCCCCTACCTGGATGGCGTTGACTACATAATCAGCACCCCGCAGGGCTTCCTTCCTGTCGGTATAGGCTTTGATGACAGCATGACCGCCGTAATTGGCGTTAATGTTATTCAACATGCTTTCCGACTCTTTAAGCCGCTGCAGGTCGATATCATATAGAGCCAGATGAGAACCCTTCAGTGCCGGTGTCAGCATCACATCCCCGAGGACATTCTTGGCAAAGACGGTACTGCCCGCTCCCATAAAGGTAATCTTCGGCATATTCGATTCCTCCCCGTTAGTTATTCCTCCCATCTCTGACGGGAAGTGTTTGTCAGACTATGCTAACGATATTCGACAACCGAAAGGCACTTCCTTTGCCGGCAGAATACTATCATTTCTCCCTTGACTATGACGTAACGTTATAGGCTATAGTACATGGTGAAAGGCTGGTGTTGTCCATGGCAATGAAGATCAAAGAGGTAGCTGATCTGGTTGGAATCAGCGTGCGCACGCTCCACTACTATGATCAAATTGGACTCTTAGTCCCTGACCAGGTCACAGAGACCGGATACCGTCTTTACTCAGACAAGAATCTGGAAATGCTGCAGCAGATCTTGTTCTTCAGAGAGCTGGGATTCCCGCTGAAACAGATCAAAGAGATCATCGAAAGCCCGACATTTGACCAGCAAGAGGCATTGATCTTGCACCGTAAGATGCTTATGGAAAAACGCCGGCGGATAGATCAGATGTTGGAGACGCTGGATAAAACCATCCGACATCTCAAGGGAGAGATCCAAATGACTAGAGAAGAGAAGTTCGAAGGCTTCGATTTCAGCCATAACCCCTATGAAGAGGGAGCCAGACAGCGCTGGGGAAACAACGCTGTTGACCAAGCCAATGCCAAGCTCGGTGCTCTTTCCAAGGCGGACCAGGAGGCATTGGCAGATAAGATGAACGAAATCTACCGGAAGCTGGCTGAGCTGCGCCACGGTTCGCCGGAGTCAGAGGAAGCACAGGCAGCCATCAAAGCCTGGTATGACTTACTCAACTCAAGTTTCGGCAGCTATTCCCCGGAGGTATTTAAGAGCCTGGGTCAGATGTATGTCGATGATGAGCGGTTCACTCGCAACATCGACCAGTTCGGCGAAGGGCTGGCTGCATTCATGCGGGATGCCATGGCCTGCTTCGCCGACAACCATGAGTCTGCAAACGCCGATGACAACTGATGCAGAAAGATGCTGACGGGGGAGGGCTCCTTCAGCCCTCCTCCATAGGCGGCCTGTTCCCCAGGGCCAACAGCCCTGCCAGCATTGCTATGGGGAAAATGACCGCCAGGAGGATTCCCATACGCAAATCACCATTGCTGGCATCGGCTGCAAATCCCACCAAGGTCGGCCCTGAAGCACACCCCAGATCCCCGGCCAATGCCAGGAATGCGAACATAGCCGTGCCGCCGGCAGGCAGTGTTCTAGCAGCCACACTGAGGGTACCGGGCCAGAAGATGCCCACGGAGAAGCCGCACAGAGCACAACCGATCAAGCCCAGGACAGGGTTAGCGCTCAATCCAGCCAGCAGGTAGCATACAATACACAGTGCGGTGCTGCCCATCATCATTTGCTTCAGGGGAAGCTGTTCGCTGTATTTCCCGTGCAGCAGCCTTGCTAATCCCATCAAGAGAGCGAACCCGCAGGGGCCTGCCAAATCTCCAATGGTCTTGTCAACCCGCAAACCTGCTTCGGCAAAGGCAGACGACCATTGGCTCATTGCCTGTTCCGCTGCTCCAGCGCTCACCATCAGCAGCATCAACAGCCAAAAGACCTTTTGTCCCAACAAGCCCCTAATGCTTAACCCCTCGTGATCCCCGACAATGGGATAAAGGGGTACCTGTGAGAAATAGATAATGTTGAATGCCGGCACCAACGCCCAGATGCATGCCATTATTCTCCAATTCCCGATCCCTGCCAATGCGAAAAAGGCTGTAGAAAGCAGCACAACAGCGACATGCCCCCAGCAGTAGAAGGAATGGAGCAGGCTCATAGCGGCATCCTTCTTTTCAGTGGGACAAGCCTCCACGATGGGACTGATGATTACTTCAATTACACCCCCGCCAATGGCATAGAGCACAACAGCAGTCATGAGGCCGGCATAGCTGTTGGCCAGCAGATCGGGCAAGAATGCCATGCCCAGCAGCCCCATAGCGGCAAAAAAGTGGGCTGCAACCGCCGAGATCCTATACCCAATACGGTCAATCAGGTGGGCCGAGATCAGGTCCACACACAATTGGACGAGGAAGTTCACTGTGGTAATCAGGGTGATTTGCTCCAGAGATAGCTGGAAGGCCCTTTGAAAGGTTAAGAAGAGAAGGGGAGCGAAATTGTTGATGATGGCTTGGGTGATGTATCCGATATAGCTGGCGTAGATGGTGTGCTCATGCCTGGTCCTGATACTGTCGATCATCTCTACTCTCCTATGTATGCAAAATCTGGAAATGATGCCCGTACCGTATATCATTCCACAGGGGCCCAGCTATACCTCTCAGTTA
>LFTN01000165.1:0-1820 GCA_001513495.1 Clostridiales bacterium DTU087 | reverse complement strand
ATCGGGATTCCACTGCTGCTTAAACCCCTCATTGATGAGCTCCAAGCCTGCATCCTGCAGGAGGTCACTGATCATCTTCACCGACTCGCCGCTCCAACCATAGCAGCCAAATGCTGCCCCCTTTTTCTTCTTAAACTTCATCTGCTTCAACATATGCAAGAAGCCTGCTGCCGAGTGGAGAATGCCGTTATTGATGGTTGGTGAACCTACCACCACGGTCTTAGACTTAAAGGCTTCAGTGATCACATCATTGGCATCACTCTTGGATAGGTTGAAGGACTTGACAGTCACATCAGGTTCAGCCAAGCCGATGCCCTCCACAATCCTCTCAGCCAGCATTTTCGTGCCGTTCCACATGGTATCATAGACTACTGTGATCTGGTTCTCTTGATAGTCATTGGCCCACTGGGCGTACTTTTCAACAATCTGCATGGGGTTATCTCTCCAGATGACCCCGTGGCTGGTGGCGATCATGTCGATCTGCAGGTTTAAAGCCAGGATTTCATCGAGTTTTCTCCTCAAGATGGGGCTGAAGGGAGTCAGGATATTGGCATAATACTTGATAGCTTCACCGAAGAGATCGCACTGATCTACCAAGTCATTGTACAGTCTTTCTGTTGCATAGTGCTGTCCGAAAGCATCGTTGCTGAACAGGATATTGTCCTTTGTCAGGTAAGCGGCCATGCTGTCGGGCCAATGCAGCATAGCCATTTCAACAAAGACGAGCTCTTTGCCGTTGCCGATGTCCAGCTTGTCCCCGGTCTTTACCACATTAAAGTTCCAGTCCCTATGATACTGCCCCTTCAAGGACTTCACTGCATTGGCCGAGCAGTAAATGGGGGTATCGGGGATGTGCTCCATTAGGGCAGGAAGGGCTCCGCTGTGGTCAACCTCTCCGTGGTTGGCCACAATGCAGTCAATGTCTTTGAGGTCGACTTCGGCGGCTAAGTTCTCTACAAACTCTTCGGCATAAGGAAGCCACACGGTATCAATCAAGACCGTCTTTTCTTCTTGGATCAGGTAGGAGTTGTAGGTTGAGCCTCTATGGGTCGAATACTCGTATCCGTGGAATTCCCGCAGTTCCCAGTCAACCTTGCCTATCCAGTACACGTTGTTCTTTATGTGCTTTCTCACCTGTCTTACCCTCCTTGAACCACATCTTCTCCATGGTCATCACAGATAGCTTGTCCAAACGACGGTAAGCGGACCCCCCTTGCCCTTCGCCTGATCTAAGGCGCTATCGGCCCTGCTGGATACCCTTTCTTGATCCTGCCCTACCTGTCTGCCAGACTTCAAGGAGCACAGGATTTGCGGCATCGTGATCCCTCACGTCCAGCGGTCAGTATACTGGTCTCTATCAGAAACAGCAGTAAGAGCAGGGTTCTCCCCTGCTTAGTCTCAGCCTTCTTGTTTGATCAACTGGAGGCCGGCTTCACTATACGGCCATAGCGGTGAGTCGGCTTGGGATACCCCGGACTTAAGCACTTCAAAGCGATAACCTGTGATGCAACACTAGTTCCGCAGGACTCAGCAATTTCCTCCAATACAATCTTCTCGAGCACCTCCGGTTCCATCTGCACCCGGGCGTTTAGGGTCATCTTGGCCTTATCTCCCACTCCGGCACATCTGCGAATGCTGGGCGGTTCATCTGTATCAGTCAAGTTCCCAATCACGAAATTGCTGCCAGCTTCGATGATCAGCTTGACATGCCCAATCGGGACATTGGCTTCGCTGAATCGGCGGTGCAGTGAGTTCAACAAGCTGTCCGCAAATTTGTCCCAGTCTATGGAGCTGCCCTTTAGGTCTAGGGTAGCATTGAG
>LFTN01000171.1:2035-16989 GCA_001513495.1 Clostridiales bacterium DTU087 | reverse complement strand
CCGGTGACGGTTTTGCCAGGCTGCAGCCGCCAGGTGCCCCTTTGGTGGCATCCCGAGAAGCTGCCTGTGGGTGCGTATCGGGTGAGTGCCCATCTAGCCGTCGGTGGACAGCCCATCCAGGCTGATGAGTGGGCATTTAGCGTTAGAGCACCGTATCAGCTGGCCTCCATCCGGGGAGAGCTGGTTAGCTGGCAGCCGCAGAGGGTTAAGGCCCAGCAAGCGGCAGACTTCAGTGTAGTCGTGCACAACAGCGGGACCGAACCTTGGCAGGCTGCCGGGGAGCTGGTGATCCTTGATGCCGCCGGCAATCCCCATGCTGCTGTGGCGGTGGAATCTGGCGAGGTGCTGCCGGGGGGCAGCTGCCAGATGGCAGGGCTCTTGCCGCCGCTGCTTCCAGGGCACTATACCATGCGAGTGGACTTGGCCAGCAGCGGTGTGACTGTCCTGTCGGCTGAGCGGGATTTAGAGGTATTGGCGGGGGATGTAATTGCCTCTAGGTAAGCGGCTGAGGATTCGCTGGCTGTGGGCTGCAGTGCTGCTGCTGGGACTGGGCGTCAGTCTAGGAGGGGAGGCCGGCGGTGCAGTCGGCCTCTTTAGCGGGAACCCTATGATTTCCTTTGGTCCAGTTGACCCCGCCAGGCCGCCGGTGGTTCTGACCGGCGGCACCCAGCTTCTGATCATTAGTCCCCAGGACCGCTGGACTTTATCCATCGAGGCCAGGGGAGACTTGGTCAATAAGGGCCGGCCTGAAGTTACGATTCCCGTCAGCCGCCTGGCCTGGTCGGTAAATGACGGCGGCCCTCCAAGCTGGACACCCCTGGAAGCCTATACACCCCAAACAGTCAGCGGCCCGGCTGACCCTACTGACCAGACCGGTGAATTGCTTCGGATTGACTACCGCCTATCTCCCAGTTGGGATGACCCGCCGCTCCCCTGGGAGTATACCACTGAACTCTGCTTTACCTTAAGCCCTGACCTAGAACCGCTGCATTCCTGGGTCCATCCAACGCCTTTTATGCCCGGTAGCGAGGAACTCTTAACCATCGGCTATTATGTCCCGGGAAGCGGCCCCTTGGAGGTAAGGCTGCAGATTACCGATGCTGACGGCATATTGGTGGCGGAGATATCCACAACCCAAGAAGGCGGGCAGTGGCAGGAGATCTGCTGGGACGGGACGATTGTGGATGGCGCCGGAGGCGCTGATCAGCTCATCTGGCCCGGCATCTATTACTACCGGATAAGCCTCGCTGCTGATCAAAGGATCATTGCCGCAGGGATTATAGACGTTGCTCACCACAGCTACGCGGGGCAGAGCCGAGTTTACGGCAAGGTCTTGCGGGCTGGTGGGGAAGAAGGGCTCCAGGGGGCCCATGTGGTTTTGTACACCCGGGAGCGGCGGCAGGCGGCAAGCTGCATCACCAGTGAAGACGGCAGCTACCGCTTGGCATATCTGCCGGCCGGTGAGTATTACCTAGAGGCCAGCCTGCCGGGTTATCTGGGGACGGTCAGCAATCTGTTCTACTTGGATGGGTATGAGGAAAAGGAGATCTGCCTGGAGCTGCTGCCAAACCGGGGGCTGGATCTTGACCTGCAGCTGTCAGCGAAGACTGTAGAGGTGGGAGGGCTTCTGGGAATCACTTTGCAGCTCACTAACTCCGGCACCAGGGACCTCTTGGGAGCTGCTGCTGAACTTAGGATCCCCCAAGGCTTTGCCTATGCCGGCGGTAGGGCAGAGGAAGGGCAGATCAGGATCGAACAGGGAGAAGGGGCTGGTGCACGAGGCAAGCTCAAGTGGGAGGTGGGGCCCCTGGGGCAGGGAGAATCCCTTTGGGCAGAAGTTTGGCTGCTGGCGGGGCTCGATGTGATCCCCATAAGTGCCAAGATACAAGCCCAAGCCGCAGGTTTCACCCAAACAGAGAGGCTGGATACCGGAGTAGTATCCCAGCTGGTGGATGTAACCTCCGGGACGTTCACTGCCGCATCACCCCGCACCTTCATCGATGCTCACCTGTTCATTCCTTTAGGTGAGACGGCTTCCTTAGAGCTGAGGCTGGAGCCGGATCCGGCAGCTGCCCATCCAGCGCCGCCTTTGAGCCTTGAGCCAAAACAGGTCACACACCAGCGAAATCCCTTGGTGCCAACTGCCGATCCCTTAAGAATCAAACTGGGAGATCTGCCGCCCCATGGGCTGAGAATCCGGGCAGAGGGCAGCAGCTGGGCTGTAGAAGGCGGCAGTTGGCACCATTGGCTGCCGCCGGGATACCTGCCGCTGGATCAACTAGCGGCAGCGGGAGTGCAAGGGGCGCTGCAAAGCGGCGACGTTGTTTTCCGGGGCTTCTACGGGGTACCTGAAACCTGGCCCCACTTTAAGCTGTTTCCGGCAGACAATACATCAGGCCCCTTTGCACTGCCTAGACCTCTGCCTACCCCCGGGTCAGTAGATGTGAAGGTGCTGAGCTGGGACAGCCTTAGAGGAGTCTGGCAGGAAGAAGGGCCGGTGGTCTTCCGAGTTGATTACTCCCAAGGGACAGTGACCCTGGGCCGTGCCGTCAGTTCCCACAATGATCGGGGGGATAAGCAGTATATCCTGGTGACCTATACCTATTCAGGCTTGACCGGCAGTGATGCTGTCTGGAAGGAGGCAGGCATTACCTTAACCAAGCCCAAGCTGGGAATTGCAGTTAATTACCTAGAAGCAGGGCAAGAAAGGGGGCTTAAGCTGGGCGGTATCAGGGGACGATTCTCTGACAACAATCTAGTCGTACATGCGAGCCTCCAAACAACCTTAGACAACACCCTGGTTACCGGCAGTGATATGGAAGTTAAGCCGGATGGTGAGGATAATCAGAAACCTTACGATCAGCCCTCATTGCTCAGCCGGTCTGCCTGGCAGCTGCTGGGCGCCCTGGAGGTATACCCGGGGCTCCGGCTGGGCGGCGGCTGGAGAGAAGAAGGCAGTGAACATCTTGGCTTCTGGGGCATCACCGGCCGAGAGGGCGGGGCCGCCCCTTCAACCAGCAAGAACCTCACCAGACTGCTCCACAGCCTGTGGGACCAGATAGATTCCAGCACTCCCCGGGCTCAGCTGGGAATGGGGCCCTTGGCGTTAGAGGGGAAGGAGTCCCGCCGGTGGGCTCTGGGGCTGGAGATGGATCTAACAGAGGCGTGGTGGGCCTCCTTTACAGCCAAGAGGGAAGAGTTGGCAGCGGCTGTGAATGATGCCGCAGGGCCCCAAGGTGTGGGCCCCTATGGGGCGAGGATTGAGGTGAGCTCAGGCTGGGAGCAGCGGTTCAACTACGAAGCTCCGGGCCTGCCTCGCTGGAGCCTGGGCTACGGGCGCAAGGCTGGCGAGTCCTGCTGGAAGGAACAGAGCCACTACGGGTTAATAGAAGCGGGGGGTGAACTCCATCGGCTGGAGTGGCAGGGCAAGATTTCTTTGCTGCAGGATTTGGCCGGTTATGGAGGTAATCAGGGCCTTGAAGGTGAAAAACCAATCCAAGCTGCAGCTGAGCTTAGTGCTGAGTATGGCGGGGGACGCCTGCGGCCCCGCATCAAAGGGCGCTTGGGTTCATCCTGGACTGGAGCAGATTGGCTTACCCAACGGGAGTTTCAAGAGTGGTCCATCGGCTTCGATGGGGACATTAATGATCGCCTTACGGTGAGCTTTGTGCACACCGATAGGGAAAGCTATAGCAGCACCGACAGCTACTCCCAGGCAGTCTCGCTGTCCGCCTGCTACTCCAAGTCAGACAGCTTGTCACTGGGCGGCAAGGGAGAGTGGGTGAGGGGCGATGTGGGAGAAGAGCCCCGCTGGCAGGGCGAGCTGGAGTTGGAAGCGAGGCTCGATTCCAACCTCACGCTGAAGCTGGGATGGTCTGCCACAGATGAGTCAGCAGCCTTTCAAGGAGATACAAGGGAGCGGCTGGACCGGTTTGCTGTGACCCTCAGCCAAGAAGAGGCTGCGGGGCTGTGGACAGAGCGGGAGCTATTGCTTGGAGCCACTTTTAAAGGAGCCACATCTCTAGCTTGGGAGGCGGCAGCAGAGGGCACCCTGAACCTAGAACCTTGGGAAATCTGGAGCCGGGCTGCAGCTAAGTCTGTAGAAAGCCCCCTGACAGGTCAGCTGGTTACGCGACAGGGAGTCATCCGCCTGTCCAGGCGCCTGCAGGCGCCCTGGGCCGCGTTCATCCAGCTGGGCGCTTGGCAGCAGCTGGACAAGGCGGAAGCGGGGTGGAGCCTGGGGGTGAGCTGTGAAATAGCGCCTGGCTTCAACGTAACCGCCGGCTATACCTGGCCGGTTCACTGGGGAGGAGGGGAGAGGGGATATTTATCTCTCCAGCCGGGGCTGTTTATACAGCTGTTTGGCCGTTAACGCACGGCCGGCGGTTTCCGCAGCTTGAGTTCAACCAAAATCCTATGAGGGAGTGGGGCGTTGATGAAGTGGATTGATGTAACCTGGACAATCCATCCCCAGATGACGGTATGGCCTGGGGATTCCCAGCCGGTCTTGGAAAGAACGGCAACTGTTGAGGAAGACGGTGTGCAGGGAACCCGGTTGGGCCTCAGCGTCCATACCGGTACCCATATTGATGCTCCCCGCCATTTTGTTGCCGGGGGAGCCACCATCGATGCGATCCCCTTAGAAGTGCTGACAGGGCCTTGCCTAGTAATTGATGTCCCAGGCTGTGAACTAATCGGGCCTTCCCATCTAGAGAATCTAGCCTGGGAGGGAGTTGAGCGGGTGATTTTCCGCACAGACAACTCCGCGATTCCTTTACAGGGGGATTTTCGGAGGGACTATACTGGGTTGAGTGTGGAAGCTGCGAAATCCTTGATTCAGCGGGGAATCAGACTGGTGGGTATTGATTATCTCTCCATCGAACGGTATGCGCCTGATTCGGATTTTGCTGTCCACAAGGCCCTCTTGGGAGCCGGGGTTGTCATCGTCGAGGGGTTGAAGCTGCAAGATGTGACTCCCGGCCGCTACCAGCTTATGGCTCTGCCTCTGATTTTACAGGGAAGCGATGGCAGCCCTGCCCGGGTGCTGTTGGGGCAGGACGAGTAGTCACCGATGTTTAGATGTACAAGGGTCTATGAGACAACAAGCGGGGCCGCTCCCAGAAGGCAAGCAGCCCCGCCCCTTTTGTTTGCCAACGCTCTGCTCCACACCGCTGGCAGGCTGGAACTAGTCAAAGAGCTTCCCAAAGGCAGCTATGTCACTCATCGCCCCAAGGCAGCGGCAGCTGCGACGGTTCGAAAATGACATCGCTGGATAGCTCTTCAGGCCAATCGGTACTTACCTTCTCCAGCAGCATGGCCAGGATGTCCCACGCGATATCTGGGTTGGAGGACAGAGACCAGATAGTGAAGATCTCATTACGCCGCCTTGGATGAGGGACGCCGTAGATGCCGCCATCAACTCGGTACTGCTCCATCCCATCGGGAAAGAATCTTGCAGCTAGTTCCGGTTCAGCTTCCAGATATGGCGTTAAATCCAGTATCCCCTTGCTTTCCGCAAACATGGCATATTGTTCTTCAGCTAACGAAAAGATATCCGGCGCATCCCGGGCTCCGAGCAGGACTACAAGTTTTTGCTGGTACGCAATGGAAGGAGTCACTGAGAAGGATAGGTACAGCTCTGATTGGCTGTTATTGAACTCATCGATAAAGGGCTCGTAATAATTAGTCTCATACATTCCACCCGGCACCATGATGCCGATGGCGGTGCGCCCAGCTGCTGGATCGGGGCCCGGCCGCATGGCAAATGCCAATAGGCCCAGCACCAAGACTATCCCCAAAGCAATGAGGGCCTTTTCCCTGGGTGTGCGCCTCAATAGGTGGGCATCCCCCCGGGCGCCTGTTTCGTGCTTCTTGACAGCCACGGCCACTGTAGGGCAGCCGTGTTTGCCGCACCCGGCAGCTTCCCGCCAGCAGTCAGCATGGTGGGGGCTCTTGCACCGGGGGCAGACGACTACTTCATCATTGGCCTTAAGCTCTTCGCCGCAGATGATACACTGGCGGCCTGCCAACTCATGATCAGCGGGTAATACAATTAAGGTTTCGGCTTTTTCCATACGACTGCTGCCTCCCCTAGCAAGGTTCCGTGTACCTGCCCTATAATTCAGCATAACATATTTGCTTCTGGAATTCTATGCAAGGCTGAGATCCAGCCGGCGGAGGAGAGGCAGGCCTCTCCGCAGAAGAATGTCTACTAGCCGGCCGGTATGTCTGACAAGCCAGCTGGGCAATCTGCTGCTAGATGTAAGTGGGACTAGTCTAAGGGAGGTAGAATCATGGCGGTAGGCATAATGGGGATTCTGCTTAAGAACCGACGGGAGCAGGCACCAGAGGTGCAGGAAATCCTGACAGATTACGGGGATGTGATCCTGGCCCGCAGCGGTGTCCACGATCCTGCCCAGGACCGGGGATTGATCACCTTGACTGTGGAAGCAGGAGCGGCAGAAATCGCCGAGCTTACCAAGGAGCTGGAGAGTGTCCCGGGAGTAGCGGTACGCACAGCCTTGTTTGAGACAGATTGACATTTTGCTCTAGTATTGGTTCTGTTCGATACGGCCCTTCAAGGGCAGCGGCTCAAGAGTGCAGCCATGTTGAGCCATGTAAAGCCGCTGACGACCCGCATTAGAAGGCATTTCACAGGGACAATGAACAGGAGCCTCCGGCCGCAGCTTTGATGGAGTCCCGTATTTACAGCCCGCATGATGAAGGAGGCAGAGATGATGAACAGTTATGAAAGGTATATGGCCGTTGTCAAGGGCGGCTCCAGTGATATTCTTCCCCGGGTGCCGATTTTAATGGCTTTTGCCGCCGAATACATAGGATCCAATTACGGCATGTTTGCTGCAGACCATCGGGTATTGGTGGAAGCCAACCTGCGGTGCGTAAAGGATTTTGATTTTGACCAGGTGAGTGCCATCTCCGATCCCTACCGGGAGACCCAGGGATTTGGCGGCGAGATAGAGTTTGTGGAAGATGGGGTGCCCCGGCTTGTGGCACCGCCGCTGCAAGATAGCAGAGACTTGTCCGTCCTCCAGCGGCCTAATCCCTATGAATCAGAGCGGATGCTTGATCGGGTGAAGGCAGTGGAGGCCATGGCCGACGCGGTGAAGGGTGAGTACTCCATCTTGGGGTGGGTGGAGGGGCCTGCAGCTGAAGCTGCAGACCTGAGGGGAGTCACCAATTTCCTCATCGATCTCATGGAGGATCCCGATTTCTGCCATGCTCTGATGGCACTCTGCAGCGAAGTTGGGGCTGAGTTCGCCTTAGCACAGCTGAAGGCTGGGGCAGATACCATCGGCATTGGTGATGCCATAGCCAGTCAGGTTTCGCCCCAAACCTATGCCGATATGATCTTCCCCTATGAAAAGCAGTTGGTAGACAGCATCCACGCAGCCGGGGGCTTGGTAAGGCTCCATATCTGCGGCAACATTACCCATCTGCTCCCCCAGATCAAGTACCTGGGTGTTGATATCCTGGATCTAGACTGGATGGTGGATATCCGCCATGCCCGGGAGATCGTCGGTCCCGACACAGTGCTGGTGGGCAACTTGGATCCGGTTGCTGAGGTCCAGGATGGAACACCTGAGGAGATTGCCGCAAAGATGGTGGAGGTTTATCGGGCGGCAGGCAATCCCTTCCTGGCAGGGGCAGGGTGTGAGATTCCCAAGGATACACCGGTTGAGAACTTAAAGGCCCTGTGCCGGCCCATTAAATTCGCATAAACCCCCGCCTTCCCCACGGTTGACACCGGGAAAATCAGATAGTAGGATATATAAGGTGTCTTACGTTTATTTTGGGGGAGGTGGCAAGTATGGCCCATGTAATTACTGATGAGTGCATTTCCTGTGGTGCCTGTGAGGCAGAGTGCCCGGTGGAAGCAATTAGTGAAGGTGAAGACAAGTACGTTATCGATGCTGACCTTTGCACCGACTGCGGCGCCTGTGCTGATGTGTGTGCGGTCGACGCGGCACAGCCCGAGTAAACCCCATGGTTTGGGCCTAAAGCTTGTCAGCAAGTCCAGCTTGTTGCCAGCTTGTTGGGACAAACCTAAAGGAAATGTGATGCAGACGGCCGGGTGTGGAAACCCGGCCTTGCCTTATTCTGCAAGAGTTCCCGCTGCCTCCCTGGCCAATGCTTCTTTCATAATGGCTTCAGTGGCAGAGGCGCCAATCCGAGCGGCTCCTGCCCTCCGCATCTCCAAGAGGGCATCGAGGGTTCTGATGCCGCCAGCTGCCTTCACCTGCACCTTTGGCCCGGTGGTTTCCCGCATGAGGCGTACATCTGCCGCCGTTGCCCCGCCGGTGCCAAATCCTGTAGAGGTCTTGACGTAATCAGCCCCCGCCGCCTCACAGATCCGACAGGCTTTGATTTTCAGTTCATCGGTTAAGTAGCAGTTTTCAAAGATCACTTTGACAATGGCCCCCCGGGCGTGGGCGGCATTGGTGATGGCCTCGATTTCCTCAGCTGCGTACTCCAGATCGCCGGACAGCAGGCGGGAGTAGTTCATTACCATATCCAGTTCCACTACGCCAGCTTCCATGGCCTCCAGGGACTCTGCCAGCTTGATGGATGTTGTCTGGGTGCCGTGGGGAAAACCGATGACAGTACTGAGGGCGACGCCGGTCTCTTTTAGGAGATCTCCCACCAGCTGGACATCGGAGGGGCGGGCACAAACCGATGCAGTCTGATACCGCACAGCAATTTCACACCCTGCTTTGACATCGTCGATGGTAAGATCGGGACGAAGCAGTGAGTGGTCGATCATCGCCGCTATATCCTTGGCCCTGATCATTTCCAACACTCTCCTCTCAAGCTGATACTTGGCTCTTGCTCAATTTCATACTTCTGTCCCCCGGGGCTTGATCCTCTCTGGGGAGAGATTATACAGAACCTCAAACGGCGCCGTTTCTTGCCCCAAAGAGGATACCGCTGGCTAGACATGGAACAGATCTATAAACATAAGTCGCTGTCAGCTGGCAAGGTTCTAGGCAGGCTCAGGCGGCACCCGTTAGGGTGCTATGCCCATATGAGTATAGTGCGGCCAACGTAAAAGGATAGGCAGATTCTGCTGTTTGGAAAATAGACTGGAACTAGATAGATTGGAATTAGATCAGAGGCAGATTTTGCTGTCTCGGAATAGATGGAGAATAGACTAGAAGGGGAGTAGAAAACGGTGGCATTAGCCTTTAGGTTTACCCGCAAGCTGGTTGAGGTCAACGGCAGGCTGCGGGAATATCATGTTGTGGAGCACAGCGGTGCGGTAGCTGTGGTCCCAGTTCAAGAGGGCAAGATCACATTAGTCAAGCAGACCCGTCCGGCGGTGAACCAAACACTCTTGGAGATTCCGGCAGGCTGCCTGGAACCGGGAGAGGAACCCTTGATCTGCGCCCAGCGGGAGCTGGCGGAGGAGACCGGCTGGAGGGCTAAAACCTGGCATGAGCTGGGCTGGATCTATCAGGCACCGGGCTACAGCAGCGAGATCCTATATCTATATATCGCAACAGATCTGTCCATGGGGGAGCAAAATCTGGATGATTCTGAGGACATAGAGGTCGTCCATATGCCTGTGGAGGATGCCTTGGCCATGGCCCGCAGGGGTGAGCTGAAAGATGCCAAGACAGTGGCCGCCCTTTTCCATCTGCAGAACTGGCTGGAGAAGCGCCCGTGTTCGTGAAGGCTTTATCATGGATTAACCAGGGAGCAGCATTAGACTATGGAGGACTCTTCCTGCCGCCGTCTGGATCTTTGGGAATGGTAATCGCTGTACACAGACATGTTAGAGATAAGTAGAAAAGCTGGGTTGGGCGGTGTTGGGGAGATGAGCAGCCTTCCAATGGATGGGAAGGCGGGCGGCTGACTTAGGGAATCGGCAGGCCGGTGCGGGAGGGATCGAATTCGATGGATAAGTACCGTGAAATCATGGAGGAACTGGAGTATATCACAGACCATGAAGGATTCGTGGAGACGTGCTTGGATCTGCGGGATTCCATGTATTTTTACGATAAGGGCTTGATCTTAGCTGGGTATGCCAGTTCCATAGAGATGCTGATGAGTTTTGCCATGTTTTGGGCTGCTTTGGAAGCACCGGAGGAGTCGTCTGCGGCCTTTGACAGGATTGAGAAAATCATCTGCAGCCTAGAAGAGCGGCTGCGGGCTGATGATGTAACTATGGATGTGGCTGCCCTGATTGAGACATTTCTGCAGACCAGCGGCTGGGTGCTGAGCCAGCGGTTTCTCGTTTTCCGGCACATGTTCGAGGCGTACCGGGACAACCGCTACAGCCTGGATGAAAACCCCGATCAGCTGCTGCGCCAGGCCCACACCCTTGTGGAAAAGAACTGCGGCCGAGCTGCAGAGCTGATGGGCCAAGTGGGAGCAATGAGCCTGCGGGGAGCGGCCATCAGGCCGGTGTGGCTGTTAATCGCCAAGCCTCGGCTGCAGATGTGGCTGAGAGGCGTTTTGGGAGTAGTTCAGAATTTCGCGTCTGCCAGCCACTTCTCTTTTCCGGTGGATGCCGCGGATCGGGAGCGGCAGAAGTGGCGTCCAGACACCGGCAAACCAGTGGTGGATCTTAAGGCATTCCGCAATCTCCGTTATCCCATGATGCCCACCGACACCCCCAGTATCCTCCGCCGGGGAGATGTTGATGACGACTTATTGGAGCTGTTTGCCGGCGGTTCCTTGGACAGAGAGATTGCCCATCGGTTAAGAGATGCTGGAGACTCCATAAAGGATGTCCTGCTGGCGGTGCTGGAGACCGAAGAGCTGTTTGAAGAAGGGGAAGGCACTATCGGCAGCCGGTGGGTCTTGACCAATGTCCTGGAGCTTTTAGGTGAGCTGCAGTATCCAGAGACTGTACCTGCCTTGATTGGCCTTCTCTGCCGCATCCACCCCGGTGGGACTGTGCATCACCAGGTGCAGGAATTCCTCTTTGACCGTAAAGACCAGGCGGTGGAGGCGGCGCTAGCCAAACTAAGGGAGAAGCACCTGAGTGTAGATGAATCCTTGGCAGTGACAGAGTTTCTCAGCCGGGTGCAGCCCGCCGAGGCTTACCCGGTTTTGGTTAAGCTCCTGGATAAAGTGAATACCTGGGAGGAGCAGCTGGTAGTAGCCAGGAGCCTCATCCAGACCGGCGACGCCCGGGCCATTCCCCATCTCCGCCGGCTGGGCAAGGCTCTGGACGATTCTCCTTACCAGACCATGGTGCGGGATTTTCTCGAATATGCTGCCCGGCAGATGAAGGATGGCAGCCGGGGGAACCGCAGGATCTTGGGGAGGATCAGAGAGATGCGTCAGGTAAATGGAGGCAGCCGCCAAAGGCCAAGGACATACCGGGCTTCACCGGCAGGCCGGCGAGTAAGGCATATCTAGTCAATAACAGCTGCTGATTATGAGAAAGGGGGTGCCGGTTTGAACCGCACCCCCTTTGGCGCATCTTATCCGAGGATGAAGCTGGATGATGAAATCAAGTCTCCTAAGCCCACTGTCAAAACCGGTTTAGCTACTATCTTAGTCGGCACCAGAATTATCCTGCGGCCGTTCTTGGTGGCGATACCGGTCTTTGTAAACTCTTCCTCTTCCAGCTCCTGGGCCAGTTCCGCCATGAGGGGGAAGAGCTGCTCAGCTAACGGCACGTCCAACCCTTGTCTGATCTCATCTGGAGTGCCCACTCTGCCTATGGTGGAACGGCTGGCCGCTAAGGTTCCAGCAAAGAGCATGGCATCTCGGGTCTCCTCACCGCTGGCATAGTCTGCGTCAACCAATGTGAGGTAATAGCCTAGGTCATGGAGCTGGATGCGGCGAAGCCCTGTGGAATCGGCTAGGCGCTCCAGCGCCCGGAGCACCGCCACTAACGATGTGCGGTTCTCTACATTATGGGCCAGCTCATCTTCGCCTCTATCCCTGAGGATCGCACACAGTTCCACCTCGTTTAACCCCAAGCTGTCAACGGTGGGGAGGATGTAATCGACAATGCCCTTACGGATAGCGGCACTGGCAATAGAGGCAAATTCATAGTGGAACCGCAGGTGAGAGTGGTCTTTCTTGAGCTCCCGGAGGAAGCGGGCCACCGGCCTGAGGTAATCCAGCCATGTGGTGCCATCGGGATATGTTTCTGAAAGAATATGAAAGCCCGACACAACAAAGTGGCTGAAGCTGGGAAGGAGCCTGGGAAGGCACTTCTGGAAGTTGGACTCGATCTGCAGCTTGTTGTTGATTGGGTTCCAGGCCGCGATAAACCTGTTAGCCCGGGGGCTTTCCAGCACCTGATCTCCGACTTTGAGCTTCAGCCCCTTGGGATACTCGAAGATCCAGTGGATGGCGTAAATGCCTTCTCCCTGCCAGGCCTGGTGAGGATGCTGCAGTTCTCCCTCTTGGTTAATTACATACAGGTTCTGATTGTCAACAAAAAGCTCTGCTTGTTCTCTGGTGAGAGGGTTGGAGTAGACGAGGATGCGGGGCAGGGGCAGCGGGGCCATGAAATTGGCCATATTGCCCGATGTGCCTCCCATGCGGATCTGGTCATATCCCAGATGTTCCATAACCCACTGATACACGGATTCTTCTCTAATCATCAGCTGCAGGGCTTTGCCCCTCTGCAGGGAACTGGCTAAGCCAACGAGAAGATCGGCTGGTGTACGGATCTCCGCAGGGAGTGAGCCTAGGCGGCGGCTGACTTCCTCGGCCAGCGCCGGATCTTGGCTGAGGATCTTTTCTATCTCTTCAGGGACAACCCGCTTCAAACCGTCGATGGTGGAATGAAAACCGAGGATGACGCCGGGTATAGTCTCTAAAGCTGGAAGGCTCTTGTCGAGAGCTGCTTCGTAGAGTTTCTGCCAGTTTGCTTGGATGGACACGGAACTTTCACTCCCTCGCATATGAAGATATTCCATTCGATAACAGTTTCCACATCAGGGAGCAATTCCCTTTCATGCAAGGAGGGATGACATGTTAGAAGAATACTTGACTCTCGGAGGCACCGGCCAGGACATGGTGGTGATTAAACGCTCCAAGTTTATCGGAGCGGCAGCCCCGGCTGCTGATGAAGGGGAGGCTCTGGCCTTTATCGAGAAAGTGAAGGATGAGCATAAACAGGCTACCCATAATGTCTATGCCTATCAAATTGGGGAGCACAACCAGCTGCAGCGGTTCAGCGATGACGGCGAGCCCAGCGGGACAGCGGGGATGCCGGTGCTGGAAGTCATCAAGCAGATGGACTTGCGGAACGTAGTTGTGGTAGTCACCCGGTACTTCGGCGGGACGCTTCTGGGGGCGGGAGGCTTGGTCAGGGCATATACTGAAGGGGCGAAAATCGGCGTCTTGGCAGCAGGGGTCGTCAAGATGGTACTTCACACCCGGTTTGAGATCAGTGTGGACTACACCTTTTCCGGCAAGCTCCAGAATGTGGTGATGCAGTCTCCTTGGCGTCTGGATGATATTGAATACGGGGCACAGGTGTGCTTTAAGGTGCTGGCCCCGCCAGGTGAGGATCTGCGGGTAAGAGAGACATTTACGGAGCTGACCGGCGGCCAGGCTGTCATAAATGAGCTGGGCACGGAGTATTTGGCAATTCCAGTTGAAAGGTAGAGCTGCGCCTTGGGTGTCTGTACAGGCAGCTGATTGGAACTTGCACCTGACCGGGGCTTATGATGGGGCTTGACTTCGAGATTTTGCCAGGATGCCCGCTGGCAGGATTGGCCCCCAAAGTCAAGAAGCTGTCATGTATACTCTAGCGGAAAGGACATACCTGTTGCTCAGACTATTGCTCCTGGCCTTACTTACAGCCTTACTTACCATCGGAATCGTGTCCATGGCTAGTCCCTGGGGCCTGGCGGTGCCTACGGCAGCTCTGCCTGCCGGCAGGGGTGATGTGGAACTGACTAGGCGCGGGGAGCCCTTCATCGATGAACTTGATATCTCCAATCCTCAAAGGGAAAGTAAAGGGGAGGCAGTGGGGCTTCGGGTGATGAGCTATAATATCCATCACGGCACCGGCATATCCGGCGAGCTTGACTTGGAGCAGGCGGCTGCCGTTATCCGGGAAGCTCAGGCTGATATAATCGGGCTGCAGGAGGTTGACCGGAATTTCGGCCAGCGCTCAGCTTACCAGGATCAGGCAAGGCTTTTGGCAGCCTATCTCGGCATGGAGTATGTTTATGGCGAGTCCATCAGGGTTCGCCATTTGCTGCCTGGAATGGGCACCGGCTATTACGGCAACATGATCTTGAGCCGCTATCCCATCATCGAGTCTGATATCCTCCGGCTGCCGACATCATGGGGCAGCGAACCCCGGACAGCCCTCAGGGCGGTGGTTGCTACTCCCTACGGCCAGGTAGAAGTGTGGTCCACCCACTTGGGCCTTTCCCATAGAGATCGGCAGAACCAGGTCGAAACCCTGTTGGAAGCCGTGGAGAGCAGCAGGATCCCCTCTATTGTGCTGGGGGATTTTAATGCTTTGCCGGGTTCGCCGGAGATCCAGGCCATGGCCAACCGCCTGCAGGATGTAGGGGAACTGGCCGGGGACGGCAGGGGGACATTCTACGTCGATGCTTCCTTGGAGCAGGAGCTTCCCCGCATCGATTATATCTGGCTGGATGAGGGTTTGCTGCCGGTAGGCTATAAAGTCATAGATTCTCAAGCTTCGGATCATCTAGCTGTTACAGCCGATATCGTGGTATTATCTAAGGGTAAGCAGGCAAGCACCGGTAATACACGAGGGGAGTAGAACCGATGAAGGACTATTACATTAACGGTAAACCGGCTGATGGGATCATCGATTTGCGCAGTGATACAGTCACTCAGCCCACTAAGAAGATGCGGGAGGCCATGGCTAATGCACCGGTGGGTGATGATGTTTACCAGGAAGATCCCACTGTCAAGCACCTTGAAGAAATGGCTGCCGCCAAGGTCGGGAAAGAGAGCGCTTTGTTCGTAGTATC
>LFTN01000171.1:0-1927 GCA_001513495.1 Clostridiales bacterium DTU087 | reverse complement strand
AGCCACATATATGGCTATGAAGTAGGCGGCCTAGCCAGGCTCGGGGGATTAATGGCCCGGACTGTTGATGATAGTAACGGGACTATCAGGCCTGAGCAGATCATTGCTGCACTGCGGGGAACAGACCTCCACTTCGCGCCTGCCAGCTTAGTCTGCATCGAAAACACTCATAACATGTCTGGAGGCCGGGTGATGGAGCCCAGTGAGATACAGGCCTTGGCAGAAACCGTTCACCAGCGGGGCTTGAAGCTCCACATGGACGGAGCCCGGGTTTTCAATGCGGCGGCGGCACTCGGGGTGCCGGTGACGGAACTCATTGGACCGGTGGATTCGGTAATGTTTTGCCTTTCTAAAGGGCTCAGTGCTCCGGTGGGGTCGATTATCGCGGGAAGCAAGGAGTTTATTGAGAGAGCCCGCAAGTTTCGCAAGCTCCTGGGCGGCGGCATGCGGCAAGTCGGGGTTTTGGCAGCTGCAGGCATCGTTGCTCTAGAGGAGATGGTTGACCGTCTGGCAGAGGATCACCAGCGAGCCCAGCGGCTGGCAGAGGGGCTAAGCCAGGTGTGCGGTATCAAAGTGGCTGACACGAACTACCGGACCAACATACTGCTTGTAGATGTAGAGGGGACAGGCCTCAGCGCTCCCGAGTTTTCTAGCCGGCTCAAAGCCCTCGGGCTCTGGATCAACCCCAAGAGTGGGACATCCCTGCGGATAGTTGTGCATCGGCATATTGAGGACAGCGATGTTGACAGAGTGATTGAGGCCTTTCGCGAGATTGCGGCAAGCTAGACTGCATACTTAACGTACAACGGGCTGTGGTGACAGCCCGTTTTCATATTAAATAAGGCTCTCATGAGCGGATGTCTGCCTTCTCGGCGGCCGCGGTCCGGAATATCGATAGAACTGGACTTGGATGTTGCCGTTATAGAGCTTGCGCCGCTTGGTTGCCCGCCTGCCAAACAGCTTCTCAAACTCTGGGTGGGCAGTGAGGATGTAAAACGACCAGGTATCAAGTCTCTGAAAGACTTGGCTCATTTCTTTGTAGAGCCTAGCAACTTCCCGCCTTTCCCCGATTCTCTCGCCGTAAGGCGGATTGCAGATGATCTTGCCGTACTTACGCTGGGAGCTGAGCTCGGATAGCGGTTTAGCCTGCAAGTGGATGAACTCGCCTACACCGGCTGCCTCAGCATTCCTTCTCGCCACTTTCAGTACCTTAGGGTCAATGTCAGTGCCGATGATGTGCAGCCTCCGGTCCAGCTGGGCAAGCTCTTGGGCTTCTTGCCTGGCGGCCTGCCAAAGCTTTTTCGGAATGTTGGGCCAATCTTCACTGATAAAGGAGCGGTTGAGGCCCGGGGCAATGTTCAGGCCCAGGAGGGCTGCTTCGATGGGAATAGTCCCTGAACCGCAGAAAGGATCAATTAGGGCTGTATCAGGATCCCAGTGGGAGAGAATGATCATAGCCGCAGCTAGGGTCTCTTTGAGGGGTGCCTCACCGATGAAGGTCCGGTAGCCCCTTTTATGCAGCCCAGGTCCGGTGGTGTCGATGGTCAAAGTGACGATGTCCTTTAATAGGGCAACTTCAATCTTGTACAAAGGCCCATCCTCTGGGAACCACTCCTTGTGATACCGCTCCTTGAGGCTTTCCACTACCGCCTTCTTCACAATGGCCTGGCAGTCTGAGATGCTGTACAGAGTAGATTTGACTGATTTGCCCACCACCGGAAACCGGGCATTGGCAGGGAGCCAATCTCCCCAGGGGAGAGCCTGGGTCTGGTCAAAGAGCTCGTCAAAGGTAGTGGCCCTAAACTCTCCCATCCTCAACTTCACCCTGTCGGCTGTCCGCAGCCAAAGGTTAGCTTTGCAGATAGCCTCTAGATCCGCGGTGAAGGAGACCTTGCCATTTTCTACTGTCAAGTCACCATATCCCATA
>LFTN01000157.1 GCA_001513495.1 Clostridiales bacterium DTU087 | reverse complement strand
AAACAGGCGTGGCAGGCTTTTCTAACCCTCACTTTCCTGCCGTATCAGGCTTATTTGATGCTGGATGCTGCAGTACGGACGATTATCAGAGTGGGCTTTACCCGCCGGCATCTCCTGGAGTGGGTAACTGCCGCGGATCTAGAAGAACGGTTGGCCTCAGGGCAGCAGGGCTACTGGCTGCGGATGCGGCCTGCACAGCTATGGGCCGTCCTCTTCTTGGCAGCAGTGAGGCTCACCCAGCCTGAGAACACTGTCCTGGCGGCGCCGCTGGCGGTATTGTGGCTGGTATCTCCCTGGATAGCTGATGCAGTCAGCCGGCCGGTGGAGGATGCTGCGGCCTCAGTTACAGCAGAGGACCGGACACAGCTGCGGCTGTATGCCCGCCAAATTTGGAGGTACTTCGAGGATTTTGTAGGTGAAGGCGATCACTGGCTGCCGCCGGATCATTATCAAGAGACGCCCAAGGCATCTATTGCCCATCGGACTTCACCCACTAACATAGGCCTCTACCTATTATCTATCTTGGCGGCCCGTGACCTGGGCTACATTGGTATACGGGAGATGCTGGAGCGGATGGCACTCAGCATCGGCAGCATAGAGCAGTTGGAAAAATGGCACGGCCACCTCTACAACTGGTACGATACCCGAAGCCTCAGGCCGCTGCGGCCCTTTTACATCTCGGCGGTGGATAGCGGCAACTTGGTGGGCTATCTGATAACCCTCAGGCAGGGGCTCTTGGAAACCCTGACAGAACCGCTGCTGGATCTAGGATGTTGGCAATCAGGCCTAACCGATACTTTCACCCTGATGAGCCTCGAGGTGAGGGGAAATGTGGGCCGTTCGGCAGAGGCCATGGCCCAGTTCTCTAGGGAGTCAGAAATACCCCATCAAGCAGAGGGTGAGCCGGTTCCCAGAGCTGTCCGGGCGTATGCAGCCCTCAAGCACCTAGAGGACAGGCTTAGTCATTTAATTAGGGGAGAGCGGGCCGAAAAGCAGAGGGACCGTTCCCGGCAGTCTTGGACCCTGCGGTTAGCAGATATGATCGGAGCATACCGTCAAGAAATCGAGATAGTGTTTCCCTGGGTCTTGCTCTTCACCGAGAACCGGCCGGCGATGACCGAAGATACCCTCGGTTCCGATGAGTATGGCCGTTGGTGCTCTATCTTACAGATGCTGGACACCAAGCCATCCCTATTGGAGCTTCCCAGCCTATACAGGCGGGCCTTGGATGAGCTCAGCCAGTTCACACTGTCAATGCAGAGGGCCCAGGACTCCGGGGAAAAAGCTGAGATTGCAGCGTGGCTGGAGAGATTGCGCCAGGCCGCGGCACAGTCCATGGAAAATGCTGCTGCTTGGGCCAAGCAGTGTTATATGCTGGCTGATACCATCCAGGAATTGGTTGAGTCTACCGATTTTTCAAAGCTTTACGATGAAAAGCGGCAGCTGTTTTCCATAGGATACAGTCTAGATGAGGAGAGGCTGACAAGATCGTACTATGATCTCTTGGCATCAGAAGCCCGACAGGCCAGCTTCGTTGCCGTTGCCAAGGGAGATGTGCCCCAGAAACACTGGTTTCAGCTGGGAAGGGCTATGGTTAGGGCCGGAGAAAGCCGCACCCTGATTTCTTGGAGTGGGACCATGTTTGAATACCTTATGCCCCTGTTGATCATGCACTGCTACCCTAACACGCTGCTGGCCGAGGCCTGCGGGGCAGCTGTCAGGGAGCAGATGGCCTACGCCCGCAGGCACCGGGTGCCTTGGGGTATCTCAGAATGCGGCTTCAGTGCCCTGAATGTACAGCTGCACTACCAGTACCAGGCTTTCGGCGTACCCAGTCTTGGCCTTAAGCGGGGGCTTGCCCGGGATCTTGTGGTTGCTCCCTATGCAGCCTTCTTGGCACTGATGGTCTATCCGGCGGCAGCTTGCGAGAACCTGAAGAACTTGGCGGAGCTGGGCCTCAACGGCAGGTACGGGATGTATGAGGCCATTGATTTCACCCCTGATCGGGTTTCTAGGGGTGAAAGCGGCAGCATTGTGCGGATGTACATGGCCCATCATTTGGGGATGAGCCTTCTGGCTCTCACCAACTTCTTGGATGACAATGTGATGAGGCGGCGGTTCCACAGCGATCCGTATGTAAGAGCCGCTGACCTCTTGCTGCAGGAGCGGCTGCCCCGCCACCTGTCTGTCATGGAACGAAAGGAGGATGCCGCAGTGCCTACTGCGCCCAGGGATACCGGTCCTTTGGTTACCCGCCGGTTCACTCTAGCTGATCTGGATGAAATCGATGTTTTCCTGGCATCCAATGGCGCCTATTCAGTCATGCTCACCACATCAGGTTCGGGGTACAGCCGGTGGGAAGGCATTGCCCTGTCCCGCTGGCGCCGGGATCCCATCAAGGACCGATGGGGGATGTTCTTCTACATCAAAGATCTGAAGACCGGCCATCTCTGGTCTGCCGGTTACCAGCCGACTTTGACAAAGCCCGATGGTTACGAAGTGGAGTTTGCCGACGACCGGGCAGAATACATCCGATGGGATGACGGCATTAAGACCAGGATGGAGGTAACCGTCTCGTCAGAGCACAACGCCGAGGTGAGGCGCTTGTCTTTGACCAATCAGAGCCAGGAGTCTCGGCTCATCGAGGTGACAAGCTTCTTTGAAGTAGTACTGGATACTGAGGCAGCGGACCTTGCCCATCCGGCCTTCAGTAATCTGTTTGTGCAAACGGAGTTCCTTCCCGATTATGATGCTCTGCTGGCCCACCGCAGGCCCCGTCATGAGAACCAGCAGGCCCTGTACTTAGTTCACACTATGGCGGTGGAGGGCAATACCGTCGGAGAATTGGAGTATGAGACTGATCGGTCAAGGTTCATCGGCAGGGGCAGCAGTCTATCCAGGCCTGAGGCTGTGGATGGGCGCCTCTCCGGCCGGGTGGGTGCAG
>LFTN01000199.1:3133-9220 GCA_001513495.1 Clostridiales bacterium DTU087 | reverse complement strand
GTTCAAGCCGTTCTAGCCCCCGGTTCAGGTTGGCTAGAGAATTTGTAACTAGCATCTTATTGGTTACCCGCATGGTCTACTACCTCCCCACGAGCCCCATCCGCTCGATCACTGTCACTAAACTCTCATCAAGGGCTGTGATGAGACGGGCTGCAGCATGATAGGCATGCTGGAAGCGGATTAAGTTGCCCATTTCTTCATCCAGCGCTACTCCCGAAACCGATTCCTGACGGTTCTGCAGGTGCTCCATCAAGACAGTCTGATTGGCCACCATCCGCTGGGCCTCTTGGGAATCGACTCCAAGGCTGGTAATCAGTGAAGAGAAAAAGTCGGGTATGCTGCCGTTGAGGCTTTCTACTTTGTGCTCCTGCAGCAGTTTGGCAATGGCCAGGGCATTCTCGCCGTTCCCCGGAGCTTCTTCACCGTCTTCTCCCAACCCGGCAGCGATATAATTCAGGCCGTCTTCTCCCAGAATAGCTTCAGACAGCCTTATATCCTGGGCGTACTTGCCGTCGGCAACCTTGCTAATATCGATAAAAAAGTTGACTCCCCTTGGATACTCGGGGCCGGTATCGGGATCAGTAGAGGGTACATATCCATACCCCTGTTGATGCTGTTGGTTGACTTCCCTAATCAAGGCCTCAGCCAAGCGGTTGAGTTCATGCATATATCCATTCAGGAGAATATCATCCCGCAGCTGAAAGAGGCCTTTGAGTTCGCCGCCGTTGAAGGCTGCAGCGACGGAGGTAGCTTCCCAGACCACTTTGTACCCATCGGGCTCTTCTACTAGAGCCAGCTTGGAGGCATGGGAACCCTGCACCAATGAGCTTCCCGAGATGCTGATATGCATCTGCAGCTTGTGATCGGTTACTGCCTGGATGTTGGTGATCTGGGCCAGCTCTTTTACCAAAAGGTCCCGGGCATCTAATAGATCGTTGGGGCGGTCCCCAGAGACGCTGACAGCCACGATCTGTTTATTCAAATCTGCGATCTGCTGGGCCAAATAGTTGATTCGGTTGACCTTCACCCCAATGGCATAGTTGACTTCTTCACGGTAGCGGTGCAGCTGTGTGTATGTGTGGCGGATGGCATCGGCCAGCAGCTCTCCCGATTGGCGGACTACCGCCCTGGCGGCCAGATCCGATGGGGTGAGGCTCAGCTGCTGCCAGGCTTTCCAAAAATCGGACAACATGGTGCTGATGCCGGTATCCGAGGGCTCATTGAAGATCATCTCGATTTGCTCATAGCCATCCATTAATACCTGCCAGTTGCCGGTGGTCTGGCTTTCCAGGCGCAGCTGCATCTCTATAAAATCATCCCGCATCCGCATAACCTCAGCCACCCGTACACCGGTGCCGATCTGCCCCGGTGTCAGCGGCTTATTGAAAGCCGGTACTGTATAAGGATTGCCGGGAACTAGGTTAACCCTCTGGCGGGAATAGCCCTCTGTATTGGCATTGGCGATATTGTGGCCGGTGACATTTAGCGCCAATTGATGGGCCTGCAGAGCCCTCAGGCCCAGCTGCAGCCCTGCAAAAGTGCTTCGCATAACTCTCTCCCCCTATGCCCTGGCATCCAAGCGGCCCTGCTGGTAGCTTGGCCGGTCCTTTTTTCCCGGCTGTCCGTAAGTAGTCTGCCCTGTATCTCCTGTCAAGAGGCTTAGATAGTAGTTCGTCAGGGTTAGTGAGTGGCGCAAAAGATCGGCATTGAGCAGATTGACAGCCTGCACCCGCGAAATCGCTTCCCGCAGCTTCTCTCCCTGGCTAAGAAGGCGGGTCCTGTCTTCATCGGACAGGGCATCTGCTACGTCCTGCAATGTCAGGGCGGTGCCGTCGTCCTTGACAAAACCGGCATCGGCCAGCTTCTTCTCAATCTCCTCTAGACAGCTCCACCGCTGAGCTTCCTGCTGCTCAAACTCCCGCAACAGCTCAGCCTCCCGGGCAACGGCCTCCTCTAGAGCCGGAAGATCATCATCCACCAGAGCCCTCTGCTTGCCCTCTGCCTCAGCCATCAATGCTGTCACTGTATCGGTCTCTGAAGCCAGGATGCCGATTAATCCTTCGGCCCAACCAGAGGATAGTGAGACTCCGGCAGCCCTCTCAGCCGCCTCTTTTTTGGTTTCCTGCCCCACAGGAACGCCTCCCCTCAGCCTCGCAAAAGATCATCTTTTGCAATCTGATCCAACAATTTCTCAGCTACCTTCCGGGCAGGCACCTGGTATGTCCCCTGGCGGACAGCAGCCCGCAGCTCAGCCACTTTCTGCTCCCTGATTTCGGGGACAGCCTTAAGTTCGCTGAGGATACCCTGGATTTCCTGGCTCTCCTCAGAGATTGTGACTTTATCCATGGGCGCTCTGCCACCCTCATTGCTGGCCCTCCGGAGTGCTGCCTGCTTCTGTTCCCGGTACAGGCTCTCAACCAGTTTTAGTTGCTGGGGACTAATTTTCATAATTACAGCACCCGACAGAGAATCTCGCCGGGCGCCTCTTCACCTCCGGCCCTAGGAACCTTACAATTCAACTCTACTAATTCTATCGGCATCAATCCACAGACCCTTTAATACCCCCGCCGGCGCCGGATAGAATCCGCCACGTGAAACCCTGCCCTGTCCTTTCTCGAGCCCGAGTCCGTTGGTTTGGTCCTATCTTGCTGCGCCAAGACCTTTCTAGCATCGCTCTCGATGCGGGCTGCACATTCAATACAGAACCTGCCGCTCTTAATGGATTTCCCGCAGCTCTCACAAGAGAGGCCCAAATCCAAAACTGACGCGATATCCAGCCGCCCGCTTTTCACCCATTCATAAATCTGTTTGCGCTCTACGCCCGTCGCCTTGGTGAGCTCGATTACTGTAGCTTTAGCATGCTCCTTGAGATACTCCTTCACCTGATTAAACTGATCCTGTTCATCCTTTTCACATTGAACACAGAGCTTAATAGATGAGCTTATGGGAGTAAACAACTTGCCGCACTTAGCGCAATTCCGCAAAGCCGCCACTGCCATCCTCCTTTCTCCACCGCTGCCGATTGTCTCCCCTCAAAGGCCGGGTTCGCACCTCAAGGGCAGGATCTCTATAGATCGTAATCATCTACCGCAATGGATAGGGTCAATCCATAAACCGCTCTTGCCCCGGCTTGGAGCAGAGTCCGGGCCAGTTCGTCCAGGGTTGCCCCCGTGGTGTAAATATCATCGACGATACACAGCACCTTGTCCGCCACCCGCCCCGGCCGGGGTACGTAAAAGGCACCCCTGAGATTTGCCCGCCGCTGCCGGGGATTGAGGCTCCTGGAAGCCTCTGTCGCCTGCCGGCGGACCACGGTGCCGGGCTCTAGAACTGGGGCCGGCAGCAAGCTTTCCATCCCCTGAATTAGAAGTTCAGCTTGATTGTATCCCCGCTGCTGCAGCCGCTGGGGGTGAAGGGGTACAGCCAAGAGATGAGCCTCCCTGGGAATCCATCCCCGCCCCTTGGCCATCAAAGCCATGACCTGCCCTAAAGCAATGCCCAGCTGCCGATTGTACCGGTACTTCATCTCTTGAATCTGTTCCTTGAGGGCCCCGCTGTAAATGCCCACAGCCCGATTTCTTACAAAAAAGTGCTTCACATGCCTGCAGTCAAAGCAGAGCCCCGGGCCTTGCTCATCTAGAGCCAGAGCCTTTGGCTGCCGGGCAGCGGCAGTCTGCAAATTGGCACTGCAATCCTCAAGTGTGTTCCCATGCCCGCCGGCCACAGGGCGGCCGCACTGCTGGCAAAGACTTGTGCCCACCAAGGGCAGCTGTTCAAGACACCATGGACAGAGCTTAAGCTGGGCTCCCAGCGTCAGTTTCCGCCCGCAGACAGTGCAAAGGGCCGGCGGCGGGAAAAGCAAATCCAGGCTTGCCTGCCATATATTGTTTAGATACTCCCCCAAGGGGTACCTCTTTCTCATATGCCATTTCTTGTAAACCAACAAAAAAGCACCTCCACCCCCTTTAAGGATGGCCGGTGCTTGAGTTACTGCAACTAGCTCACCTCTAATAATTCACCTCTAACCGGCAAAACCCTGCCCGTCCTGCTGTTCCCCGGCCTCCTCTGGGCTGTCTTCCTGGCTTTGGCCGGCTTCAGGGACTTTGAGGACGATCTTGCCGTCTTCCACCTCTACCCGCAGGCGGTTCCCAATCCCCAAAGCTTCCCGGTACTCCGGCGGGATCTGCAGGCGGCCCGCGGAATCCAGCACCACATACTCATCGTGGGATTCTTCATCTTTTTCGATATGCTCACCTTCGCTCAAGGGCCGGCGCCGCACAGTTTCCACACTGGTTTTTCCATCACGGATCTCAATAAAGCGGTCAACTGCATAGGCCATGTTGCGGTCGTGGGTCACGATCACCACTGTGACTCCATAGGCCCGGCTCACATGGTGGAAGACCTCCAGTACCTGGCGGCTGGAGCGGGTATCCAAGGCTCCGGTGGGTTCATCGGCCAAGAGCACCTTGGGCCGGTTGGCTAGGGCGATGGCGATGGCCACCCGCTGCTGCTCTCCTCCGGACATTTCCAACGGACGGTGGTGAATGCGGTGGCCCAATCCCACAGCTTCCAAAAGCTCCCGGGCCCAGGCCCGATCGGTCTTGCCATTGAGGATCATAGGCACCAAGACGTTTTCCTCAGCAGTCAAGTAGGGAACCAGGTTGCGGGCGACGTTTTGCCAAACAAAGCCGACAATCTCCCGCATATAGACGAGCCGCTGGCTCCGGGTAAGGCGGCCCAGATTCCAGCCGGCCACCACTGCGCTCCCGGCGGTGGGTTCATCCAACCCGCCGAGGATATTGAGCAGGGTGGATTTGCCGCTGCCGCTGGCTCCAATGATCGCCATAACCTCCTGGGGGTAGATCTTTAGGTCCAGCCCCTGGAGGGCCATTACCTCCAGATCGGCGATTCGATAGATCTTGACCAGGTTATCGCAGGTGATGATGGGTTCCATTAGACTTCCTCCCCCAGTTTAACCGCCTGATGGAGCCGCATGCGGGATAGGATGACTACCAGCCCAATCAAGCCAAAGAACAGCATGCCGCCCAAGGTCAGATAGATCTTCCCCAGGTCAGAGCCGGAGATGACGATCATAAACTCCGGTACAGAACCGGTTAGGTCGGCACTGACCTTGGTAAAGGGCAGGAACAGCCGGCTGGCCCATCCGCCCAGCACTGTGCCCATGGCCACCGCTGCACCTACAGACAAGACCTGCTCGATAAACAGCATTCCCACCAGCTGCCCTATGGAAAGGCCGATGGCCCGCAAAATACCGAACTGGAGGAACCGCTGACGCAGGGATAAAAATGTGTAGAAGAAAAACCCCATCAAGCTGATGGCAACGGCGACGAGAAAGCCGATGGACAGCATGCCGAACAATCCCATCCTCTGGGGATCCCGGCGGCCCTCAATCAGCATCCCCCGGACATCATCGACACCGATCACCCAAACCCCATGATCCCGCAGGGCAGTGACAATCTCGCTGAGGCGGGCTGTCTCATCCACCTTCAGCCAAACATCATAGGGCTGAATCACATATTCTTCTTGCAGGTAGTTGAGATTGGCGATGCCGAAGGGCTGCTCATCGGGATAGAGTGTCGGCCAGTAATCCACCACGCCGATTACGTAAAAGTCAATCTCTTGACTCCCTAAAGACACACTGACCCAGTCTCCCAGCCGCACACCGTAGCGGTCCACCAGTTCCCGGGAGACCAGCACACCTTCGTGATGCTGTGTCAAAAGGTTCAAGTAGGCATTCATATGGTGCTCATTTAAGTCTTCCCTGGTCCAAGCTACTCTGCCGAAATCCCAGGGGTCAATGGCCATGAGCTGGGCCCTGCCCCGCATCTGGCCGGCGGAGCGGGCTGCCACCTCCAGTTTCTGCACCCGGGCTGCTGCCTCCACCCCCGGCAATTCCTTATGAATGTAAAACGGGGGCTCAAAGACTACCAGCTGATCGCCGGCGCCGTCTCCACCGGCCCCTCCAGGGCCCATGCTCCCCGATCCCGGCAGAGCCCACTGCTCCCGCAAGACAACCTCACCGCCGTAGCGGTACCGCAGCTGATCACCTGTCTCTTATACACATCT
>LFTN01000199.1:0-3089 GCA_001513495.1 Clostridiales bacterium DTU087 | reverse complement strand
CGTTCTTATCCTTGGTCCCTGCCCAGGCGATCCGCCGATGGCTGATGCCAAGCCGTTTCNNCTCTCCACCGGCCCCTCCAGGGCCCATGCTCCCCGATCCCGGCAGCGCCCACTGCTCCCGCAAGACTACCTCACCGCCGTAGCGGTACCGCAGCTGATCACCGAAGTTTCTATCCAGGGTGCGGGCAGTGGAGGCGCCGTAAATCCCCAGGGACACCGTAAGGATGATCAAGAGTATCAAGGGGCTGGCTTGCCCCGGATTTCTCTCCAGATGCAGGGTAGTCAGGGAGAGGGCGACTCCCGCCCAGCGGTCGGTGATCCAAGCCAACAGCCGCATGAGCCAGGGGTAGATCCTCAACGCCAGCAGAGCCGCAGCTACCAAGAAGAGCACCGGGATCACAAATAAGGCGGGATCCAAGATCAGCTCCGAGTCTGCCAGATCTGCTGCCTTTGCCACCAAGGCCGCTTGGCGCTGCAGTGAGCGGTAGCCTATATACACCAGGCCCCCCAGGGCAATATCCAAGTAGTACCTTTGCCAGACAGGTACCCGGGACTTGCGGACCATCTCCTGTTTGTAGGTGACAATACTGTGCCGGGTTGCAGAAATCACTGGGAAGAGGCAGGCAATCACCGCCACTACCCCGCTAATCAGCGCATACTGATAGGCTTCTCTGCCCACCCGGACGGGCAGTGCCGTCCGATCCACAAAACTCAAGAAACCCGCAGAGGCACCCATTATCTTGGAAATCAGAAGCCCCACCCAGGGGCCCGCCAGAAAGGCAGCAGCCCCCAAGAGGCACCATTCCATCAAGAAGGAAAAGAGGATCTGGCCGCCGCTTGCCCCCCGGCTGCGGAGCATGGCGATCTCAGTCTGCCGCCTCCCTACGGTGAGGCTGGCAGCCAACACGATGAAGTAAAGCACCATCCCCAGGATGGGAATACTGAGGACAAACATAAGGAGCCTTAAGTAAAAGGCCTTTGTCCGGAAGAACCTGAAGGTCGTTAGCGGCGAAAGCCAGAGCCTGGTGCCCGGCAGTATCTGATTGGCCTGGTTTTCGATATACTCCATCTCTTCGATGAGATGGGGCAGCTGGTCTACGTAGACATAATCATGGTCAAACACCCAATACCAAACCAGCTCATAGACCGCTACTCCCTCTGTCTGCATCAGGTGGCCGACCAGAAACTCCCTGCTGATGAAAAAGCTGTTCTCAAAGGGCGGAAAGTAAGGCCACACCGGGGACCCCACAGTCTCCTCCTTAGGCCTAAAAACCCCTACAACTTCAGCGGTGATGGTCTTGACTTCCCGGTCATACTCACTGGTGGCTGCCAGGCGCATGACATACTGCCTGCCCACCAGCAGCTCTTTCTTATCCAAAGCCCGCTCATCGACTATCACTTCCAGGACCCCATCCTCCCTGGGCAGGGGTGCCGGCCAGCGCCCTTCGATGACATCAACCCGTTCTTCCAGGCCGCTCATATAGCGGAGATGGCCGTACAGATCCTTTTGACTGACATCGGGATCCACCGGGCGGATGCCCTTGGTATCTACAGTCCCAATCTCGGACTGATACAGCACCGGAGCGCCCATGCGGGCCTTGACTTCCTTCTCCAAGAACTCTTGGAGCCGCTGGAACTCTTGGAGCTCAACTTCACCATCCATGCCGGGATCGTGCATGATAAACAACGTAAAGGGCAGCCGCCCCCTGGTGGTGCTTCTCATCCAATCCCGCATGAAAGAATACTGCAAAGCTCCATTGGTGTAAATCGGGACTGCTGAAGCGATGGCCACTGCCATGATCAGGCCCAAGAGAAGCCCCAGTTCCAGACGCCAGTTTCTGACCATCTGTTTGACAACGATCCATAGTACAGTAAGCAGTCGCATGCGGCCACCTCTTTATCTGCCGATGACAATCTGGCCTTCTTGTAATCCCTTGAGAATTTGCACATGGGTATCACTTTCGATGCCTGCTACCACATCAATTTCCCGGCGAGCATCTCCCTCCAGCACCCGGACGAACTTCCGCCCCATGTAGTTGCGGACAACTGATTTGGGCACCAACAAGGCATCCTCCGCCTCTTCCAGCAGGATGACGACTCTCACCAGGCTGTCGAACTCCAGCTTGACGTCGGAGCCTTCCATCCGGATGTGTATCACCGGCTGGTTGTCGAAGCTGGACCCGCCCTCATCGGAAACCGCGATCTGATGGATATACCCATCTACCCAGGTCTCGCCGGCCACATTGATCAAGACTTTTTGACCACGGACCAGCTTGTTGGCATCTGCGGAATACGGCAAGCTCACCTGTATCTCCAATTCCACCGGGTCAGCCACCTTCACCACCGTCCGGTAAGCCTCAACGGCATCCCGTTCCCGGGCATAGACACTGACCACTCTGCCATCGAAGGGTGACCGAATAGTGGACGCCTCCAGTTCGTCCTCCAGCCGCTCGACCTCCAAAACAGTCTTCTGCTTGGCCAGTTCCTTCATCTTCATCTCATGGGGGCTGATCTCTAATCCCAGCAGGCTTTTTGCCCTTTGGTACTCCATTTCGGCAAGTTCCAGATCCACCTGGGCCAGTTTAAGGCGGTGTTCCAAATCACCGGTTTCAAGCCTGGCCAGCACCTGGCCAGCCTCCACTACATCACCGGGTTCCACCAGCAGCTGCCGGACTCGGCCGCTGCGGCGGAAATACAGTGTCGACTCCCGTACTGCAGCCACCCGCCCCAGGGTCCGGAGCTCAGAGGCGATATATCCCCGCTCCACCGTATATGTAATGGTCCGGGCTTCCGGCGGCGACAAAAGCGGCGGCGGTGCATCTACTTCTTCAGAGGGAAGCAGGCTGCAGCCCGCTCCAGTAGTCAGCAGCACTAACCCGATTATGATCAGCAGCTGGCGCTTTGAGCCCAACATCATTACTCCTCCTTCACCACCCGGCCGTCCGCCAGCTCGTAGATCTTGTCACCGTACTCTTCAACGGCGGGATCGTGGCTGACTAGGCAAACAGTGACTCCATGTTCATCGACTAAAGTCCTAAACAGCTCCATGACTTTCATGCTGGTGGCAAAATCCAACTCGCCGGTAGGTT
>LFTN01000217.1 GCA_001513495.1 Clostridiales bacterium DTU087 | reverse complement strand
AGGGAACTGACAGAAGATAAGCTGGCGGCGGAGAGACTTACCGATAGGGGCTATGAAGTAGTGGAAGTTAGCCTGCCCGCTGTCATTACAGTGGTCAAGGAACTAAATGAGCCCCGAATTCCGGGACTGCGGGGGATGATGCAGGCCAAGAAAGCAGAGATCCCTGTCTGGGGGCCAGATGACATTGAGGCAGAGGCAGATCGCATCGGCCTTAAGGGTTCGCCTACTCAAGTTTGGCGCACATTCGAACCCGAGAGGCAGCGCAGGGGTGAAATGCTAGAGGGCACACCAAGGGAGCAGGCAGCTGCTTTGTGGCAGCGGCTGCGGTCCCTCTAGTTAGTTTTGGCAGGAACGGCATCAGGAGGAAAACAGAGTATGGAAATTCGACTGCAAGCAGATAACTGTACTATTTGCGGGGCCTGTGAAGAGGCATGTCCCTACGATGCTATCACCATGGGAGCTGGCGGCCCCGAGTTTAGTGAGGAATGCACTATTTGCGGCGCTTGTGTAGAGGCCTGTCCTACAGAAGCCATTTATACCGCTGGGAAGGAAGAGGCGTCTCCGCGGCCTGAGCCCGATGATGGGGCGGCAGATGTATGGGTATTTGCTGAACAGAAAGACGGCAAGCTGCTGGATGTGGTGTTGGAACTCTTGGGTGAAGGCCGGAAGCTGGCCTCACAGCTGGGAGCGTCACTAGCCTGCCTGCTCCTGGGTGATGATTTGGATCATCTTGCCGAAGAGTTGATCGAGTTTGGCGCTGATCGGGTTTATGTGGGCAGTGCTCCGGAGCTTAAAGATTACCGAGATGATCTTTATGCTCAAGTGATGGTGCACGCAGTTAAGCAATATCGGCCGGGGATTCTTCTCATCGGAGGCACTGCCAACGGCCGTTCTCTAGCTCCCCGAGCAGCGGCTGAGCTGAAGACCGGGCTGACCGCGGACTGCACCGGTTTTGCTCTCGATGAAGATGGTAATTTGCTGCAAACCCGCCCTGCGTTTGGCGGCAACTTGATGGCGACTATTCGCTGCCCCCACCATAGGCCCCAGATGGCAACAGTTAGGCCTAAGGTATTCCAACAGCCTGTCCGCCAGCCCGGCCGCCAGGGGCAGACAGTTGCTTTGGAGCTGCCGCCCCTTGTGCCATGGCAGCGCATTCTCGAAGTAGTTGATGAGAAGGGCACGGGCCCCAATTTGGCTGAAGCAGATATCGTTGTGGCCGGCGGACGGGGACTGGGGAGCCCGGAGAACTTCTGCCTGATTGAGGAGCTGGCTTCTGTGCTGGGAGCAGCGGTTGGTGCCAGCAGATCGGTGGTAGATGCCGGCTGGGTGAGTTATCCCCACCAGGTGGGACAAACCGGGCGGACAGTGGCACCGAAAATCTATATTGCCTGCGGCATCAGCGGTGCTGTTCAGCATATCGTCGGCATGCAGTCTTCTGACATCATTGTGGCCATCAACAGCGATCCCGATGCGCCGATCTTCAGTATAGCCACCTACGGGATAGTGGGAAAAGTAGAGGAGATTGTACCCGCGCTCATCCAAGAAATCAAAGGCAGCAGCTCATAGCAGATGCTTGCAGGCCTTTGTCACTGTTCACTCAGTTGGTCATAGAGGTAGGCGGCAAAGGATTGGGCCTGCCTAGGGAACTTNNAGGCCGGTGAGCGCCAGCGGGTGTAGAGCTGTACCGCCAAGTCTTTGGGCAGCAGCATAATGTCTGGGGTTTGATCCGACAGCTGGGCGTGGAAAATCGCTAAGGCCAGGTCGCCGCTTTGATTTATGCCGATAACGGCGGGGGCAGCAGCTAGGTCATGGGTCTGTTGATTATAGGCGGTGACTAGGTCTTGCAGCAAGGATGCTTCTAGATCCTCCGCCTGATACCAGAAGACAACCTGAGGGGGTTCGACCGGTACACCTGCAGGTCCAGGGAGGGATACCTGGACTTTGTTGCTTTCCAGCCGCCAAAGGATGCCGCCTAGAGCCAAGAGGCAGCAGATTGCCAAGGTAATCATGGCCCTGGGAGTCAGCCGGGCCATAGGCCTAGCGGGTAATGGAGCCTCGGCATCGGCAGCAAGTGCTGCGTCCGTTGTCTTTCCGGGATCGCTGCTGCCGGCCATGGCCTGCCAGCGGAGTTTCCGTTCCATGAGGGCGGTTTTCTTGGCCTCCAAGTATTCACGGTGAGCCCTGAGATCAGAGCCGCGGTCCCGTTCAGGCCCTGTGCTTTCCAGCTCCAGTTGGGCCCAGTAATCGAAGGCAGCCAATCGCCGCAAGAGGTACAGGAATACTTGCCACCAAAGCTCAGCTGCTGCCCAGACGGCCATCAAAATGAGGAGAGGTGCCGCAGCCAAGAGGGGCTGGATGAGGAGAACGCCGAGAATGATCGGAAGCACAGG
>LFTN01000191.1:1315-6039 GCA_001513495.1 Clostridiales bacterium DTU087 | reverse complement strand
TGTCTTTGTGGGCGGTGTCGATACTCAGCATCTATTGGTCCACGGCAGCCCCCAAGAAGTAAGAGATGAAGTCCGGCGGCTGCGGGATCTGTGGGGTGGGCAGTTCATCGTCTCCCCCAGCCATGAAGCCATCCTGCCCAACGTCCCGGCTGAGAACGTGATTGCCATGGCTGCTGCGGCCAAGGAGTAATACTCAAACCAAGATTGGCACAAGAAAGCTACTACCATCTTGAAATGGAAGTGGGTACTATGTTACATAAGGAAAACTGGCAGGAAACCCAAGACAGATTTGCCGCTTGGTGGAAGGGGGACTCTACCGATCGCCCTCTGATGCGGGTAGTAGCCCGGATAGAGGATCCTTCAGTGAAGCCGAGACCTTTAGATGAGCCCAAAGACCCAGCAGACATATATCTAAATGTGGACTTTCTTGTGGAAGAATATCGCAATTATTGCAGTACCCGTGTTTTCTTGGCGGAGTCTTTCCCTGCTGTAGACCTTAATCTGGGGGCAGGCTCAATGGCACTCTACCTGGGCTCTGAACCGGAGTTTCGTTGGGATACCCTCTGGTTCCAGGAATGCATAGAAGATTATGACGCATGGGGACCTCTCCAATATGATCCTGAGAACCATTGGTGGCAGGCCCACCTACGGATTATCAGGCGCGCTCAAGAGCTGGCCGCAGGCGATTTTCTCATCAACATTCCTGATATAGGTGAAGGGCTAGATATTCTTTCTGCCATGCGAGGCCCTCAAAACCTGTGCATTGACCTGATGGATAATCCCTCTGCTGTGGGGCAGCGGGTGAAGGAATTGGATCGTCTGTATTTCCGCTATTATGATCCTATGTATGAGCTGACTAAGGATCAGTCCGGAGGCAGCAGCTTTACTGCCTTTTATATCTGGGGTCCTGGAAAGACTGCCAAGATCCAATGTGATTTTTCCGCCCTGATCTCTCCGGGTCAATATCGAGAATTTGCTTTGCCTTCACTGAGGCTTCAGTGTCAGCAATTAGACTTTTCATTGTATCATCTTGATGGGCCAGATGCCATTAGACATCTAGATGCCCTCATGGAGATCGAAGAACTAAATGCACTCCAGTGGACGGCAGGGGCCGGGCAGCCGGATGGCGGCAATGAGCGCTGGTATGCAATATATGATAAAGTGAAAGATGCCGGCAAGTCCCTTTGGGTGGAGATCCACGATGGTGATCTGCATGACTGGATACAGACAGCAGACCGTTTCGTAAAGCGATATGGAGTAGATGGCCTCTACTTACTCTTCCCTGATATGGAAGCAAGAGAGGCGGAAGAACTGATGTTGTTTGCCCAGCGGCACTGGACCAGGAGTTAATCCGTCAACTAACAGATCTGAGATGTATCTTGTACATCCAAGACGATTTCCATCTCTTCTGAATGAGATCCACTTTGATCATCTCCCTGCCTGCTGTTTATTGAAGTCGCTGCCACCTTCAGCAGGCCTGGGACATCCGGTCAAAGTGGATCACTTTTTTGTCAGCCTATCCGGCCTACCGAGTAGTTCCAGATATCCCTCTCCATACACACATTTAGGCCGCCGGTCTTAGGCGGCTCGAGGTCATACTTCTGATACAGCTCCGCAAATAGCTCCTTGACCCTTCGGTAATAGTCAATCCCGGGAGGCTGCATGCTGTTCATAACCGGCCTTCCCATGGGCATCCAAATTGAAGCAGTTGGCATGATCCCTCTCTCTGCCAGGTAGATAGCTCCTTCTCTTAAGGATTCAAAGGGTTCAATCCCGATGATGAAGTTCGAAAAAGCTTTACCGGCGCCGAATCTATTCACCGTGTACTCCAAGGCATCTAGATACTTCTTACGTGTTCTAATGGCGATTTTCCCCGGCGTAACAGCGGCTGCAAGTGCTTCATCCCATAGCTCCAGGCTGCAAGCAATTCTGCTGGCCCCCAATGCAAAATACTCATCAATCACAGCCAAGTCATCGGGAGGGGTAATATAAAGCAGTATTTCACCTTTTATGTTATCTCTGCCTATCATCTGATCAATTGCTTTCAGATAGGATGTAATGTAGCCGCTTTCTTGAGCGGAGTTGAAAGTTGACCCGCCGGTGAGCTGGACACTGCTGCATCCCACCTCTTCTACAGCATATCTCACTATCTCAGCAGCGTCAGCTGCGCCAACAGGCTTCGGCAGCCCCTTCTTCCTTCTTGCCAGTGCTTCATGCTCCGCGCCGGAAAAACAGAATTGACACGGCTTGCCCGATGCCGCGAATTCACAAGGCCAGAGACACTGAAAGGCAACCCAGTCTAAACCCTGCAGGACAGCATTACCCATGAAGGGCAGCCCCGATGACGTCTTCTGTGCGTAGAAGTCAGTCTTAGGGGCGAAGGTCACAAAATCTAAGAAAGCATCATCATAGAATAAGGCGGGTTTCCCATCAACGATCTTCAAAGAAAACCTTGTTTCCAGCTCCCTGGCGTACTTGAGTAGTTTCAAGTTATCCCACGACAGGATCCCCGTAAGGTAGCTTAGATGGAAACCCATATCTGTCAACTGTGCGATCACTCCATCAGAGAATATCATGCAGTTGCACATCAACGGGTTTATGCCTAGACGATTTGTCTTGGCAAAGCGTCTGTAAACCTCCTTTGCAACTTTAACTCCCCTGCTCACAACTAAGCATTTCAACTCTATCGAATCTATTCTTTCGCCTAGCAAATCATAGTGGTTCACAGACTCACTCCTATTCTTCCAGCCAGCATAACCATCCCATGCCGGCGCAGCTTGCCATAGCACACCTGGTGCTGACGGCCGCCAACGAACTGGGGCGAGAGCCGCTCGTTGTCCGGTCACTATCGACCATTGCCCTGCCATCTGCACTTAGATACCGTCACTGGACGCGTAGGACCAAAACCGGCCTACATGTTGTGTCTCTGTTCTCTCTCTTTCCACCCCGTTCCTGCCTCTCATACACGGGCTTGGAGGCTGTTTGACCGCTAGCACACCACTGCTGTAGGAGGATTAGAAAAGCCCAGAGCCCTTTTCGGCAGGACTATGGTTATTGATGTTGAATTCTGGTTTTGACGTTATTGTCAAAAAGAGAGCTCAGGAACGGCTTAACATAGCAGATGCACCTCTTCACAGCAGGAGGAAATTGCTTATGAGATCAGGACACGTGTATAACGGTGCCTATTGCGGCGAGAACCTAACCCGCATTGCCTTCCCCATGGGAGGGATAGGTGCCGGCATGGTCTGCCTGGAAGGTACCGGAGCCCTGTCCCATCTGTCCATCAGAAACCAACCCGAAGTGTTCAAAGAACCCCGGGTCTTTTCAGCCCTCTCCATCAAAGGAGAGCGTAAGGCGAGGGTCTTGGAGGGCCCAGTGCCCAAATGGAAGGTATTTGGCAATCCCAGCACCGGCAATGGAGCGCCTGGAACAACCTACGGCTTGCCTAGATTTAGAGAAGCTGTATTCAGTGCTCGGTTCCCCTTCTGCACAGTCAAGCTTACCGACGAGAAATTCCCCATCACTGTTGAGATCACCGGCTGGAGCCCCTTTATCCCAGGGGATTCCTACAATTCCAGCCTGCCGATTGCTGCTTTAGAGTATCGTTTCTCAAATAATGATTCTCACAGCATTGACGCGGTGTTTTCCTTTAACGCGTTTAACTTCATGGCCATGGGTGACGGCCAAGACGAAGTCCTGCCCACAGAACGCGGTTTCATCCTCTGGCAGACTCCGGCCGCTGACAAACCCTCTACCCAGGGAGCCTTCGCTGCTGTCGTCGAAGCACCCGATGCCAAGGTAAACTGTGCCTGGTTCCGGGGCGGCTGGTTTGACACACTCACCATGGTCTGGAAAGATGTGGTGGACGGGATATGCGAAGAGCGCGCTCCCACAGCTGCAGGAAGACAAAGCCCAGGCGGCAGTATCTATGTCCCCATTCACCTAGCCCCCGGTGAAGAAAGACAAGTCAGATTGCTCTTTGCTTGGCATGTGCCAAACACAGACCTGCGCACCGGCGATGACAGCTGCTGCAGGTGCTCTTCTGAAATGCTGAGCCAAGAGACCCATAAACCTTGGTATGCCGGCCAGTTCAAAGACATAGAGGAGATTGCTAAATACTGGCGCTCCAACTATGATGCTCTGTACCAGCGGAGCAAACGATTCATGAACGCTTTCTATGATACGACACTGCCTCCGGAAGTTGTTGAGGCTGTCGCAGCCAATCTCACTATCCTCAAATCTCCCACAGTGCTGCGGCAGATCGATGGACGGCTCTGGTGCTGGGAAGGCTGCAGCGATTCAGCAGGCTGCTGCCCCGGTTCATGCACCCATGTATGGAACTACGCTCAAGCTCTATGTCATCTATTCCCCGATCTCGAAAGGACTCTCAGACAGACCGAATTTCACGAATGTCAGAACGAAGAAGGCCATCAGGATTTCAGGGCCTGGCTGCCTATCAGGCCGACCGCCCATGATTTTCACGCCGCGGCCGACGGCCAACTAGGCGGCATCATGAAAGTGTTTCGGGAATGGAGGATTTCTGGCGATACTGACTGGATGAGGTCACTTTGGCCCCAGGTGATCAGCAGCCTGGAGTACTGCATTAGGACCTGGGACCCTGATGAAATCGGTGCCTTAACAGAGCCCCAGCATAACACATATGACATTGAGTTCTGGGGACCCAACGGCATGCTGACCAGCTTCTACTTGGGAGCTCTAAAAGC
>LFTN01000191.1:0-1253 GCA_001513495.1 Clostridiales bacterium DTU087 | reverse complement strand
GTACATGGAGTCTGAGCTGTACAACGGCGAATATTTCTATCAGAGAATCATCTGGGAAGGGCTGCGGGCAGGCAGTCCCATAGAAATCGACAGCATCTACACCGATTACTCTCCAGAGGCTCTGGAGATTCTCCAAGCTGAGGGCCCTAAATACCAATACGGCAATGGATGTCTTTCCGACGGTATCTTGGGAGTCTGGATGGCTGAAGTCTGCGGCGTAGGCGAGATCGTAGACAAGGACAAAGTAAGAAGCAGCCTCCAGGCAATCTACAAGTACAATCTCAAACACGATCTGTCAGAACACGCTAACCCCCAGCGGCCTGCGTATGCTATAGGTGATGAAGGCGGACTGCTCCTATGCACATGGCCCCATGGTGACGAACTCTCCTTGCCCTTTGTGTACAGCAATGAGGTCTGGACCGGGATTGAGTATCAGGTTGCCAGCCATCTGATGCTGGAAGGCATGGTAGAGGAAGGCCTGGACATAGTTAGGACCTGCCGAGACCGTTATGACGGCCGGTTCAGGAATCCCTTTAATGAGTACGAGTGCGGGCATTGGTATGCCCGGGCAATGGCGTCCTATGCCCTGATTTACGGTATGACAGGAGTGAGGTATGACGCAGTAACGAAGACCTTATTCATCAGGCCAAGGATCAAGGGAGATTTTCGCAGCTTCCTGGCTGCTGCTTCAGGATACGCCACCGTAGGGATACGGGATAGTGAGCCTTTCTATGAGGTCCATGAGGGCAGCATTGAGGTTGATACGATTGTCTATGAGCCTCAGTCCTAGTATGTCATGACAGCTAGTTGAGCTGGATACCTGTCATGTGTCCCGTAAGTAGCTCCAGCAGGCATAGCGGTCTGCAGCGGCTCTTGCTGTTCGAAGTATCTAGGATGCAAATCAAGGTGGAGGGAAGAAGAATGAACACATTTAACGGTTTAGTGCTTGGACTCGGTGGATTGTCCAAGCTATCGAAGGCCAAAACACGCTCCATTAGTGCCGAGAACTTCACTGGCGAAAAAGGGAAAGGAGGCATGGCAACCGAGGGTACGGGAGCCGAGTGCGCCCGGGATTTGGGACAAGGCTGGAAGGTTTCACCTTCCATCAAAATCCCAGCCCAGACCACGTTTACTCTGGCAGAAATCGAGGGCCCTGGTGTGATTCAACACATGTGGATGACCTGTTTCCCCGCCCATTGGCGCAATTTGATTCTGAGGATTTACTGGGATGGAGAGGATGAACCCTCAGTTGA